>JASDUA010000052.1:3682-4107 GCA_041891375.1 Patescibacteria group bacterium | reverse complement strand
GCGAGATGTGTATAAGAGACAGCCCCCGCATCGATGATTCCTTCGACGAGCATGTTCCAGTCGGGGAGTTTTTCGATCGTGCGCTCGACTCGCTTGAACCGCATCATCAGGCTCATGCGAACGGTCGCCGCAAGTCAGGCGATGTCGAATTCGGTCCACTCGGGATACTCGGCACGCCCTTCTTCGATGCGCTTGCGCATTTCGAATTCCACCGCGTTCAGGCATCGGATATCTTCCTCGTCGGCTACGAACGGATATCCGTTCGGGTACTTTCGGGCGAAATACGATTCGATAATGAAAAGCTCTTCGGTCACTAAAGACCGAACGTAAGCCATCTCTTCGTATTCTTCCGGCGGAAGGTGGGGCGGTTTCAGAGGGAGCGCTCGTGCGTTATTTTCTAGTGCCCGTTCCCGTTTTTACTGGGG
>JASDUA010000052.1:0-3672 GCA_041891375.1 Patescibacteria group bacterium | reverse complement strand
AACGTCGCTTGCTCGAAGACGGACGCGTCCGTCTTCGCTTTCTCTTTGATTTCGTTGAAGTCGAGCCGGCGCATCTTCAGCTGGTTGTCCACGACGCCGCGAAGCACCTCGGAGTCTTTGAAGAACGTATACGTCATCCAGGAAAGGAAAACGAGCCCGAATACCGTACCGAACGCGAAGAGCATTCCGAGGCCGATCTGGTAGGCGAAGATTTTCCATTTCGAGGAATGGAGTTCGACGAATTCGTGTTCCTTGATGAGGTTCAGCGTCTGGTCGAGGACTCCGAGGCTTTCTTTCAGGGCCCGGAGTTCCGTGACGAGTTCGCGCTGTACGATGGAAGCTTGGAGAAGTTCTTTTTCTACCATCGTTTCGCGCGAAGCGGCTTCGTACCGTTCGCAAACTTCCGCGAGTTGGCTTTTCTTAGGCATGGTCCTGGGCGTTATTTGATCCATCCGTCTACGAAATCTTCTATGACCCGCGAGAGCTTTTTCGGATCGTGGCGGATGTAGTCGCGTTCGCTCGCGAAATCCCTTTCGACTACCCGACAACCCTTTTTCAAGAGCGCTTGGACGTCCCCGATGCGCACCGGGAATTTGTTTTCTTCTTCCGCGTACTTCTTCGCGAGGTCTTCGCGGATTTCTCCCGAGTGGACGAGCACGTAATCCACGCGGCCTTCGCCGACGTAGCGTTCGATGACCGAAACGAAGTCTTCCACGTCGTACCCGTCGGTTTCGCCGTGCTTCGTCATGATGTTGCAGACGTAGACCACTTTGGCGTCGGTCTGTTCGAAGGCCTCGCGCATGCCGGGGGAGAGGAGGTTGGGCACGACGCTCGTGTAGAGGTCGCCCGGGCCTACGATGACGTAGTCGGAATTGAGGATGGCTTCGCGTGCCCTCGGGTTGAGTTTTCCGTCGCCGATGAGGAACGCGTCTTTGATCGCGAGGTTGGCGTCGTGTTTGGGAACGTCGATATTGGTTTCGCCGATGACGGTTTCGCCGTTTTCGAGCGTCACTCCCAGGTGCACGTCGCCGAGCGTTACCGGGATGACTTTCCCACGGACGTGGAACATTTCGCAGAGTTCCTCGATGCCGGCTTCGAAGTCGCCGGTGATGTCGGCGAGGGCGGTGAGGAGGAGGTTGCCGATGGTATGTCCGCTCATGCGGTTGCCGCTCTTGAAGCGGTATTCGAAAAGCTTGCGGACGGTGTCGGCGTCTTCGGAGAGGGCGAGGATGGCGCGGCGGATGTCGCCGGGCGGCAAAATGCCGAACTCGTCGCGGAGTTCGCCCGTGGATCCTCCGGAATCCGCTACCGATACGATGGCCGCGAGGTTCAGCCGCTTGTTCTTTTTCAATCCGGAAAGGACGTTGAAGGTTCCGGTGCCTCCTCAGATGGTCGTGACGTTGCTGGACATGGTGCTTGGTTTGGCGGATTATACCGACTTATCCGCCGGAAGCAACGCCGGAGGTGGCTCGGAACCTTTTTCAGTCCGCTTGCTCTTCCGTTAAAATGGCCTAACATGGCCGAGTTATCCGTAACTTTACCAAAATGGAGGGTTTCATCACGATAGTCATAGTTCTCGCCGTCTTCATTCCATTGTTCCTCAAGAAGGTCAACCAGGGGGAGGTGGGGCTTATCGAAGTGCTTGGTAAGTTTTCCAAAGAAACCGGACCGGGCCTCACGTTCCTCGTTCCCGGACTCCAGACCATGCGCAAGGTCGACATCCGCGAACAGGTCATCACCGTTCCGGAACAGCAGATCATCACGAAGGACAACGTCGGAATGGCGGTAGACGGAATCATCTACGTCCAGATTACCGACGCCCAGAAGGCGCAGTACGAAATTTCCAACGTCTTCCTCGCGGTCGTGAACCTCGCGCAGACCAACCTCCGCAACGTTCTCGGTACGATGTCGCTCGACGACACCCTTTCCAACCGCGATTCCATCAACGTCCGCCTTCTCGAAGCGCTCGACCGTGAAACCGTAAAATGGGGAATCAAGGTCCTCCGCGTCGAAATCAAGAAGCTCGAACCGCCGCGCGACATCCAGGACTCCATGTCCAAGCAGATGAAGGCCGAACGCGAAAAGCGCGCCCAGATTCTTGAAGCGGAAGGATACCGCCAGGCTCTCGTAACCAAATCCGAGGGCGACAAGCAGTCCAAGATCCTTCAGGCGGAAGGCGAAAAGCAGTCTCAGATCCTCCGTGCGGAAGGCGAGGCCCAGGCGAAAATCGCCATCGCCGAAGCCCAGGCCAAGGCTCTCGAACTCGAATCCAACGCCGCACAGGAATTCTTCAAGGGGCAGGCCGTTACCAAGGAACAGCTCAAGGTCGTCGAAAACGCCCTCTCGAGCAATTCGAAGTACATCCTCGATTCCGACATCCTCACGAGCATTTCGAAAACGTTCGGAATCAAGTAGCCAAATCCTGGCATTTAAGCAATTGAGCTCAGGATGCGGCGGGCCGGGCGAGTCCGTAGCGACTTTAGGACTCTAGGAGCCTAGGACCGTCCGGTTTGCCGCATCCGTCTAATTCAACTCCCATATGACAGAATTGTTCTACGGTTGGCTCGCGTTCGCCGTGTTCGCCCTCATCCTCGAGATGTTCACGGGTACGCTCTACGGCCTCTCGTTCTCGCTCTCCGCGTTTCTTCTCGCCGCGTACGTCGCCATCACCAAGGAGACCGACCTCAGCGTATGGCAGGCCGTCATCTTCGCCGTTTCCGGCGCCGTCTTCTGTTTCGTTTTTCCCATCTGGTTCAACAATACCAAGAACGAATTCAAGCAGGGGCTCGACGCTTCGGTAGGGAAGACCTTCGCGCTGAAGAAAGTGGGCGACGACTACAAGGTCGCCATCGACGGCGTCGACTACCTCGTCGACGAAAACTGCGTGACCGAAGGTTTCGCGCCCAAGGCCAAGGTGAAACTCGTTTCCCACCGCGCAGGCACCCTTACCGTAACTCTCCTGAAGTAATCCGAATACCGTGGTTTCCGAAATTTTTTCCCAATTCGGCGTGGAAGCGTCGCCCGAACAGGCGGCGCTTTTCGAACGATACGCCGATCTTTTTCTCGAATACAACGCCCATACCAACCTCTCGGCCATCCGAGATAGGGAAGGCGTGGTTTCGAAACATTTCGCCGACAGCGCCGTCCTGTTGAATTTCGAAGACGTCTCCGGAAAGGTCCTCGACATCGGTACCGGCGGCGGCTTTCCGGGGATTCCCCTGAAAATCATGCGTCCGAACCTCGAAGTGGCGCTCATGGATTCGGTTTCCAAGAAAACCAAAGCATGCGACCATTTCGTCGCGTATCTCGGCCTCGACGATATTTGGACCGTTTGGGCGCGCGCCGAAGAAGCAGCGAAGCGTCCGGATATGCGGAACCAGTTCGGCTGGGTTGTTTCCCGCGCTACCGCGTACATGCCGCAAATCCTCGAATGGGCCGCGCCTTTCGTCGCGAAATGAGGCAAGATCGCCCTGTATAAGCTTCCTTCCGAAGAAGAACTCCGCGACGGCCTTCCCGCTGCGAAAAAACTCGGTTTCGAACTCGCGAAAGAACACTCGTATTCGTTTGCCGGCCAAGACCGCAAGATTTTCGTTTTCGAGAAGAAAAAATAATACGAAACGAAATACCGTTTCGTCAAGACGGAGAGTTGCCCACCGGTGCCAAGCATGGTAC
>JASDUA010000051.1:0-4187 GCA_041891375.1 Patescibacteria group bacterium | reverse complement strand
ATTCATGGTCACTACGCGGTGTCCTACGATATCGTCCTCTTCGAGCTCTTCGAGCTCGTCGAGGGATACCGCGCCGAGGCCCTCGCCATCTTCGGCGGGATCCTGGTCTTCGTCTTCGTCATCGAACGGGGAGGTCATATGCCTGACGGTGAGGGATTAATCTTTGACTACGATATTCAAAAGCTTGTTCGGGACAAATATTTCGCGAACGAGGGTTTTTCCTTCGATCCACTTGGAAATCTCCGGATTTTCACGCGCAGCGGAGGCGGCTTCTTCTTGGGCCACGCCGTTAAGCATGGTAAGGGTTCCGCGAAGCTTGCCGTTGACCTGTACCGCGATGGTCACTTCGTCGTCGGCGAGCATGAAGGTATCGTACTCGGGCCAGGAAGCAAGGTAGACGGAGGTCGAATTTCCAAGCGATTCCCAGAGTTCTTCCGCGAGGTGCGGAGCGAACGGATGGAGAAGCACCGCGACCTTCTCGCGCCATTCGGCACGGAATTCCGCATCGGCCGGAACGCCCTCGTTCAAGAGGATGTTGATAGCGGTGATCGCGGTATTGAACTTGAAGTTGCCGATATCCTCCCCAACCTTCTTGACGGTCTTATGGAGGAGCTTCATCGCCTTCATGTCGTCGGCGGCGGACTTTGCCGAATCGCCGAACGCGGCGTACGCCTTTTCGAGGAAGCGCTCGGAACCTACGATCGCGTCAGTATTCCACGGAGCCGGGTCGCGGAAGTCGGACATGCTCATTTCGTAGACGCGGAAGGTGTCGGTGCCGTACTGCTTGCAGACGTCGTCCGGATTGACGACGTTGCCCTTCGATTTGCTCATCTTATTGCCGTCAGAACCGAGTATGAGCCCCGGGCTCGCGAGCTTGGCGAACGGTTCGTCGGTGGGAACGACGCCGATATCGAAGAGGAACTTGTGCCAGAAACGCGCGTAGAGGAGGTGGAGTACCGCATGTTCCGCGCCGCCGACGTACTGGTCGACCGAACCCCAGTATTCCGCCGCCTCTTTCGAAACGAGGGCTTCGGAGTTCTTCGGATCCAGGTAGCGGAGGTAGTACCAGCACGATCCGCCCCATTGCGGCATGGTGTTGGTTTCGCGGCGTCCTACGAGATTCTCGGCGAGCTTGACGTTGACGAACGAATCGACGGTCGCGAGCGGAGACTGTCCGTCACCGGCCGGTTCGTAGCGTTCGACTTCCGGAAGTTCGAGCGGAAGACGGTAATCGCAGACGATCTTGGAGTAGATGCCGTCGTAGATCTTGGAGAAGACCTTGCCGCCGATGACGAGTTCGCGGACTTTTCCGTGGCACGTCGCGCCTTCGCACGACTCCCCTTCCTGGGGTTCGCGCTTGAGGATATACGCGAGGTTCGCGTCGGTCGCCTGGGAGATGTCGGCGATATGCGGAAGCTTCTTGACGTTCTCGATGTCGAGATGGACGAGCGGAATCGGTTCGCCCCAGTAGCGCTGGCGGGAGAAGAGCCAGTCGCGGAGCTTGTAGTTGACCTTGGTTTTTCCGAAACCTTCGGATTCGGCCTTGGTAGCGAGGGCCTTGCGGGCTTCGGCGGAGGATGCGCCGGTTTCGAGCACCTTGCCGTCTACCGCGTATTCAGCCTTCCATGCGTCGTCGGAAAACTCCGTTCCGACGTCCACGCTTTGGCGGATGGGCAATCCCATCTTCTTCGCGAACGCGAAATCCCTCTCGTCGTGTGCCGGAACGGCCATGACGGCGCCCGTTCCGTACGAACCGAGAACGTAATCGCCGATGTAGACCGGGATTTCTTCCCCGTTGAACGGATTAGTGACGTACGAGCCCGAGAATACGCCGGTCTTTTCTTTGGATTCGGTGCGCTCTACGTCGGACTTCGACTTCGAGGCGGCGACGTACGCTTCGCAAGCCGCGCGTTCGGAATCGGAAATCCATTCGCCCACGTCTTTATGGTCGGCGGCGATGACCGCATAGGTCATGCCGTAGACGGTGTCTATGCGGGTAGTGTACACCGAGAGCGATTTGGACCCGTCGCCCACCTTCTTCATCGAAAATTCCACGCCTTCGGACTTTCCGATCCAATTGCGCTGCATTTCCTTAATGCCTTCCGGCCACGCGAGTTTGTCGACGTCCGCGAGAAGACGGTCCGCGTACGCGGTAATCTTGAGTACCCACTGACGGAGCTTGCGACGTTCCACGAGGGTACCGCAGCGATCGCAGGTATTGTCGGCGTTAACTTCTTCGTTGGCGAGACCGGTCTTGCACGACGGACAGTAGTTGATGGGCAGGTCCTGTTCGAAAGCGAGGCCGCGTTCGAACAATTTGAGGAAAATCCACTGCGTCCACTTGTAGTACGCCGGGTCGGTAGTGTCGATCTCACGATCCCAATCGTACGCGAAGCCGAGCATCGAGAGCTGGCGCTTGTAGTTGGCGATATTGTTCTCGGTGGTTACGCGCGGATGGGTGCCGGTCTTGATGGCATAGTTTTCCGCAGGCAATCCGAAAGCGTCCCATCCCATCGGATGGAGGACGTTGAACCCCTTGTTCTTGAGGTGTCGGGCAAGGACGTCGGTAGCGATATAGCCCTTGGGATGGCCTACGTGGAGACCCGCTCCGGACGGGTACGGGAACATGTCGAGGACATACGCCTTTTTGGGAGCCAGTTCGGAAAATGGAGGATTAACCGAAGCGAAGGTTTTTTCAGCCAGCCAACGGGTTTGCCACTTCTTTTCGATCTCGGCGGAAGAATAATGTTTCTGCATGTTCGAATTCTGGGAATAATCCCTTCCATTCTAGGACAAAAGGCGTTTTTTCCAAGCCGGGAAGCACGAAAAAAGCCCCCGGAGGGGCTTTTTTCTTTCGAACTTCTCAGAGACTACTGAGAAGTGAGGAGACGGAGGATGAAGCCGACGATCGAGCTCGCGAGGAAGATGACGAGAAGACCGAGTGCGCCGTGCATGAGGATGGTCTTACCCTTCTTCACCTTTTCTTCGTCACCACCGGAAGTGAGGATGAGGAAGCCGCCGTAGAGGGCGTAGCAAACCGCGATAAGGTAGAGGAGGTTGGTAATGAACCCGATGATGCGCTGCACGCCGGTTTCAAGGTTGTCGCTGCGGCCCTGGAGGGAGGTTTCCACCTTGTCGGTACCGGTATTGATTGCGGCGAAAGCGGACTGTGCGCCAGCGAGGAGCGCTACGGAAGCGTAAGATGCTTTTGCAACTGCGTTCATCGTGTTGGAGATGAGAAAGATATTACGGCGGGCATTATACGCACCCAAAACCGCGAAGTCAAAAAAAACCGCGAAGGCAAAGGAAAAGGGGTGGATGTCCACCCCTTTTCCAAGGATTTTCGCGAAAATTATTCTCCAATCTTCTTCTTGAGGTCGAGAACGTACGGAAGGAGCGCCATGTAGCGGGCGCGCTTGATAGCCTGAGCTACCTTCTTCTGGTTCTTGAGGGAAGTTCCGGAGTACTGACGCGGAACGATCTTGTTGAACTTGGTAACGAACTTCTTGAGGAATTCGGTATCCTTGTAGTCGATAGACTTGATACCTGCCTCTTCGATCGGGCAAACGGTCTTAGCCATGTTGGGTGCCGGTTATCGGGGAATTAGAAGCGGTCGTCGAGATCGATGGTCTCGAGGTCCGCGAGGATTTCTTCGGATTCGGCGGTATCGCCGGTGTCTTCGCGCTTGGAGAGGAAGATGAGGTTGGTAACCACGACTTCCGTCTTATAGAGACGGGTGTTGTCGTCACGCTCGATCGTCCGGGTCTTGAGGTGTCCTTCGACGTAGACGAGCTTCCCCTTGGAGAGGAAGGTTTCGGTGCGGTCGGCGAGGGTTCCCCAGCAGATGCAGTTGGTGTATTCGGATTCGGAAAGGGTTTCTCCGCGAGCGTTCTTGAAGGAACGGTTGGTCGCTACGGTGAAGAGTACGACCTTGCGGCCTCATTGGGTAGTCTTTACGAAGGGGTCCTTCGTGACGTTCCCGACGAGGATGACCTTATTGACGGTTCGCATGGGGGATTTCGGCGTGAATTACTCGTCGATGCGGACGAACATATAGCGCCAGATGCCCTTGCGGAGGTTGAAATCCGCCGAGATGGTCTTGAAATTGCGTCCGTCAGCTTCGAAGTTGAAGAGAACGTAGAAGCCGTTTTCGGATCCGTTGATCTTGTACGCGAGCTTCTTAACGC
>JASDUA010000050.1:0-4192 GCA_041891375.1 Patescibacteria group bacterium | reverse complement strand
CTTTCGGATTCAGCCAGACCGTTTCGTCGAATACCGCGAACTACAACCTGAAGGCCCAAGCGATCGCGGCGGGATGGAACCAAACCCTCCCGCTCAATGCCACGGTGACGGTTTCGGCTTCGGCCGTAGTCTACGGATCCTCGCCCGCCACGGCGGCGTTCACCGTATGAGCCCTTCCGGCAGGAAGCAGCGTGAGCATCGTGAATAAATGATCGATTCTCTGAGCCGGCGGTAACGGAGGAAACGGCAACGGCAATCCGGGAGGAAACGGCGGAGACGCCATCGCGTTCTGATGAGCGGCGACCGTAAGCATCGACAATCAATGAAACGTGTACGGATGAGGCGGCGGCGGAGGCGGCGGAGCCGTGAGAACCAATACCAACGTCCTTGCCTGAGGCGGGGGCGGAGGAGGAGGACAAGGCTACGTAGGATGAGCGGGGTGAGCCGGCGGCGACGCGTACGCCTGAGCGCAGTATCCGTACGGATACGCCGGCGGAGCCGGAAACTCGTCCTGAGCCGGTGCGGGAGGAAGTCCGGGAAACAGCGGATTCTACCCGAATCAATGGGCGGGCGGATATTGCATCGCCGGAGTCGGTTGAGCCGGAGGATGATGGGGCACCGCCTGAGTCGCCTGAGGCGTCGGAAGCGGCGGATATTGTCCCGACTACACGCCGTGAAGCGGATGAGCAGGATGATACGCGGTACGGAAAAACGGCGCGACGGTGACGTGGATTTCCGGAAACAACGCGTCGCAAGTACGATGAAACGTCAATTAGCCAATAAACGATTCCCATGAGAGTCCAATCGCAAAAATACCTCGACGCGGTAAACCACGCGCAAAGACAGAGGGAAGCCCAGGAATCCCAGCAGAACGCACAAGCCACCCGAGCGAAAAGTTCGGAAGTCGAACAGGCCCAACAACGGCATGCCGACAGCATCAGGAGAATACAGGAATCCCAAGCCGCGTCACAGCAACGCGAAATGAAGCTTGCCCAAGAAGGCTCGTTAGGAACGAGAATCAATACGACCGCATAATACGAAGCTCCTATCTTGAAGAACATGGACAACAAAATAACCGCCACGAAAACGAAACGCCCTCTCAGAAAACTGATAGGCGCGTTCACTCTCGGCGAACTGATCGTCGTCGTTACCATCTTGGCCGTACTCGCGACCATCGGCTTCCTCGCCCTCTCCGGGTATACCCAGGACGCGAGGAATTCGGTCGTTGCCACTAATGTCCGCTCCCTCTATACCGCGATTACCGCCGAGAGCGCGCTTACGGGCAATTCGCCCCGGTATTACGTTATCCACGATACCGGCGCGTCGCTCTCCTGAGGCATCGTCGTCATGGATGGAAAATCCAATGCGCTTACCGGCGGCGATTGGAACGTTCCGAATACCAATTATTCGGCAGGCAATCCCGATTACGTGAAGCTTCGGCTCAATAAGGACAAATTCAAGGTTTCCTGACTTTTCGGAAACGTGGCTTTCGCCGCGTACGACCCGAAAAACCTCACCGTTTGATCGACCGATCTCATGGCGGGCGCGACCGCGAACGGTAAAACCCGCGTCACTTCGTACGTACAGGTTGCCGGCATCAGTTCGGATACCAACAAGGCGTCGGTCATGGGAAATTTTCCCGTCGGCAGCTCCGGTTCGGTTTCCGGTCTCGTGAAGGATCCGAACTCGACGAGCTCGACGTGAGCGCTCGTAGACGGCGCTTCGTCCGGTACGCCGACATGTTCGGGGGGAATGGTTTGGAACGGTACGGCCTGTGCGGTTCCGCCCTATTCTTTCGTGGCGACCATTTCCGCGAGCACGAACAACTACGACGTCCGTGCGGCCGCGGTATCGGCGGGCTGGGACCAGGTTCAGCCCCTCTCGGCTACCGTCACGGTCGGCGCGGGCGTCATCGTAGGATCGTCCTCCCCTTCCGCTCCGGCACTCACGGCAAGCTGATCGTTTCCGGTTGGCAGCACGTTCACCCTCGTGAATAACGGCAGCGTCCTCGGAAAATGAGGAGACGGCGGATACGGAGGCACGTGGAACGGCGCGCCTTCCGTAGGCGGACCCGGAGGAACCGCGCTCATGATCAACCTCGCCACGTCCATCCAGAACAACGGCACGATCGGAGGCGGAGGAGGCGGCGGAGGAGGAGGCGGCGGAGGACGTCCGGACTGCGCTTCGTACTGCGTCTGAGGCGGCGGAGGCGGAGGCGGGGCGGGTTCGACCGTCGGTAGCGGCGGAAGCTGAGTGGGCTGTGCCGGGGGTAACAATGCCAGCGGACCGTGAGCGGCCGGAACCTCCACTACGGGGGGCGCGGGCGCGACCGGCGGATACAACGGAGGTCAAGTCGCCGGGAAATGAGGCGACGGATGAGCCCTCGGATCGAACGGAACCAAGGGCGTAAACGCTTCGACCTCCTGCAGCCCTACCGCCGGAGCGAACGGCGGTTCGGCCGGATACTCCGTCGTCGGCTACTCCAAGGCCGCCTGGCTCTCGAACGGCACCGTCCTCGGTCCGACGAACTAACACGAAAGAACGCGTAACTGAACGAAAGAAAACGCCCCGGCAATCGGGGCGTTTTTCGCATGGGGAACTTAGATCTTTTCCACCGGCGCGATTCGTACGTTCATCTTCTTGATTCCGCGGTTCGCTCCTGAGAACGCGATTTCCGCGATGTCGTCCTTAAGCGAAACGACGACTCACTCACCGAACTGCGCATGGCGGATACGGCAACCGAGGTGGAAATCCGACGGATCGTGTTTCACGGCGTGACGGGCGGGTTGTACGGCTCCTCCGGTTCAGGAGAATCCGGTTCGGCCCATGCCGGTTCCGGAATTCTGTTCCACCTGGGATTCCCCAGTAGATCCTCCGGAAAGCCAGGAATACGCGGAAGAACCGGTGGATTTGGCACCGTATCCCCCACCCCCGAATCCGCCGGCATTGAATCCTCCGGAGTTTCCAAAGGATCAGAAGGTGTATTTCGGCTGCGGATCGGCCTTTACGACCAAGTGTTCGGGGATTTCCTTCAAGAAACGCGAAGCCGGATTGGCGGCGTAATTGCCGAACGTATAGCGTTCGCGGGCGCGGGTGATGAAGAGCTTCTTCTTGGCACGGGTCATCGCCACGTACATGAGGCGGCGCTCTTCTTCGATGGCCTTGGCTTCCATGAGGGAGCGCGAATGTGGGAAAAGCCCTTCTTCGGCGCCGGCGATGACGACGTTGGGGAATTCGAGCCCCTTGGCCAAGTGGATGGTCATGAGCGATACGCCGCCCACTTCGTCGGTTCGGTCCTGGTCGGTGATGAGCGCGATGTCCTCAATGAAGAGCGAAAGGGATTCGCGCGGTTCGAGGCCGTCGTAACGGGAAGCCATGTTGAGGAATTCCTTCACGTTTTCGAGCTTGCCCTCGACTTCCTCCTTCGAGTATTCGCCACGCAGGTAGTCTTCGTACTTGGTACGTTTGACGACCGCGTCCATGAGGTCTTTTACGCAGACTTCGCGGGAAAGTTCTTCGAGCCCGGAAAAAAGCGAACCGAATTCCGCAAACGCGCGTTTGGCAGCGGAACCGACTTCTTCGGCCTCGCCGATACGGGCGATGGCTTCTGAGAACGTCAGGTTTTGCGCGTTCATGAAATTCCGAAGGCCTTCGACCGATTTCTCCCCGAGCTTACGGGAAGGTACGTTGACGATGCGGGTGAACGCCACCAAATCCTGAGGATTGAAGATGAGGCGCAGGTACGAGTGGATGTCTTTGATTTCTTTACGTTCGTAGAATTTCACCCCGCCGAACACCTTGTACGGGATGTTCTTACGAATGAGGCCTTCTTCGATGAGGCGGGACTGGCCGTTGGTGCGGTAGAGGATGGCCCAGTCGGCATAGTTCTTGTCCTCGGCGATCATTTCGGCGATGCCGCGGGCCTCTTCTTTTTCGTCGTACGATTCGACGACGTTGATCATATCGCCGTCCTCGTTGTCGGTCCAAAGGGTCTTTTCGAGCGCCTCCTTATTGCACTTCACTACCGCGTTCGCAGCCTCGATGATCTTCTTGGTCGAGCGGTAGTTCTGTTCGAGCTTCACGACCGTCGCGTCCGGGTAGTCGCGCTCGAAAGAGAGGATGTTCTTGATGTTCGCGCCGCGCCACGAGTAAATCCCCTGCCAGTCGTCGCCTACGACGGCGAGATTGCGAG
>JASDUA010000049.1:18392-26863 GCA_041891375.1 Patescibacteria group bacterium | reverse complement strand
CGCCTTCCGAAGCGGTCACGAAGGCTTCACGGAGCTTCGGGGACGATATTTCGGAAAGGAACTTGTCGGTCAGCACGTAGGAAGGGTCTTTGGTCGCGACGAGGAAAACGTCGGCAATCCATTCGTTGATACGGTCGCGGAAGTCGGGACGGAGGCGGTTCGGATCGAAATCCACGCGTTCCGCTTCGGCGGCGGGTTCGGATTTCAAAAGCGGAAGCGAAGGATCGTACGCTCGGCGGATGGACGACGAGGCCTCGCGGGAAACGAGCGAAAGCAATCCTACGACGTACGGTGCGGGGAGATTCAACCGGAGCAGCCCCATGATGGGCTCGATAAGCGGATCGAACCGGGGGTCCCGCAAGAGCGCGACGAGCATCGACGTCAAAAGATCCGAAGCCTTACGCCCCTTCGATTCGTCCTTACGGGTACGGGCGATGCCCGCGAGCGCCTTCGACGAGGCTTGTTCGCGGGCTTTTTCGGAAACCTGCTCGGGCGCTTGTCCGAGCCCAGCTTCCGCATCAGGCGAGAAATCTCCGGAATCGAGACCCATGTTTTAGCGGTAAATAGGGAATTTCGAACAGAGCGCGGCGATTTCCTTCGACAACTCCGACAACTTCGACGCGTCTTCGCGATTCTCGATCGCTTCGTTCATTACGCGAGCGATGACGGCCATTTCGGCGATGCCCATGCCGCGGGTAGTAACGGCGGGGGTGCCGACGCGGATGCCGGACGGATCGAGCGGTTTGCGCGGATCGTAGGGAATCATGTTCTTATTGACCGAGATACCCACGGCTTCGAGGGCTTTTTCGGCTTCTTTGCCGCTCGCGCCCTTCGAACCGAACACGTCCAAAAGGAGGAGGTGGTTGTCGGTTCCACCGGAAACTACGCGGAAGCCGTGCCCCTGGAGTTCCGAAGAAAGGGCCCGGGCGTTTTCGACGACCTTCGCCGCGTACGCTTTGAATTCGGGGGTCGAAGCTTCTTGGAAAGCCACGGCTTTGGCAGCTACGGTATGTTCGTGGGGGCCGCCCTGGACGCCCGGGAATACCGCGCGTGCGATCTTCACTTCGAGTTCGGCCTTGGCCATGATCATCGCGCCTCGGGGACCGCGGAGGGTCTTATGGGTGGTAGTGGTCACTACGTCGCAGTACGGGACGGGGTTTTCCAACACGCCGCCAACGACCAATCCCGCGATGTGCGAGATGTCGGCCATAAGGTACGCGCCCACTTTGTCCGCGATTTCGCGGAAGCGCTTCCAATCGAGGCTTCGGGAATATGCCGAAAAACCGGCGATGATCATCTTCGGTTTTTCCGCCAAAGCGATGCGTTCGACCTCGTCCATGTCGATGAGTTCGGTTTCCTTGTCGAGACCATAGGAAACGATCTTGTAGAGGAGGCCGGAAAAGTTCATCGGATGCCCGTGGGAAAGGTGTCCGCCCTGGTCGAGACTCATGCCGAGGACGGTATCGCCCGGAGCGAGGAGCGCAAGATAAACGGCCAAGTTCGCCGGCGAACCGGAGAGCGGCTGGACGTTGACGTATTCGGCACCGAAGATGGCCTTCGCGCGTTCGATGGCGAGGTTTTCGATAACGTCGACGTTGATCTGTCCGGCGTAGTAGCGCTTTCCCGGATACCCTTCGGAATACTTGTTGGTGAACACCGACGCGTTCGCGGCGAGCACGGCTTCGGAAACGTAATTCTCGCTCGCGATGAGTTCGATTTCGGATTCCTGGCGGCGTTCTTCGGAAGCGATGGCTTCGGCGATGGCCGGATCCTGGGATTTGAGTTTGGCGAAAATGTCCATGGTTGTCCAAAAAGGTTATTTGTCGCGTTTTACGGCACCGGAAGAAGTCTTGGTTTCGGAAGCCTTTTCCGCCTCCTTCGCTTCGGCCGCCCGCTTGGCGTATTCGTTCAAAACGGTTTCGCGATCGGACTTCTTCAATTTTTCAATGACCTTCTTCGCTTCCTCGAGCTGGCGGTCGAAACGCTTGTCGTAGTCTTCCTTTTCGAAATTCACGAGCACGTCCGGATCGATTCCGATCTTGTCGATGCCGTGGTCGAGCGGAGTGTACCACTTGGCGACGGTCACCTTGAGTTCGCTTCCGTCGGAAAGCACGAACGGCTGCTGGACCGATCATTTTCCGTAGGTCTTCGTACCGACGATGACCGCTTTGCCGTAATCTTTCAGCGCTCAGGCCGTGATTTCGGAAGCGGAAGCCGTGTTTTCGTTTACCAACACGACGACCGGAACGTCGATGTCGCCGGGCCCATAGGAGAAATACGAGCGGTTGTTGAAGGGATTCTTTTCTTTGGTCGTAACGAGAAGTTTGTCCTTCGCCACGAAGTTGGACAAGAGGTTCACCGCGGTTTCGAGAAGTCCGCCGCCGTTGTCGCGGAGATCGAGAATGAGCGAATCCGCCCCCTGTTTGCGAAGATCGGCATACGTCTTGAGGAATTCGAGGGCGGTCTTTTCGCCGAATACCGAAAGCACGATATGGGCGGTCTTGGTGCCTTCGATCATCTTTCCTTCGACGGACGGAACGGTAATGCGCCTGCGCGTGACCTTCTTCATGATCGGCGCGCTTTCGCCGACGCGGAGGATTTCGAGTTCCACTACGGTTCCTGCCGGACCGCGGATATGGTCGATGGCGTCGGAAAGGGTGAGTCATTCGAGTTTGTTTCCTCCGGCTTTCGATATGATGTCCCCGTTGAGGATTCCGGCTTCTTTCGCCGGAGACCCCGCGAGGATCTGCTTGACCGAAACGCCGAAGTCGCTTTTGTCGACGACCGCTCCGATGCCTTCGAAGTCTCCGGAAAGCGCTTCGTTGAACTTCTTGGTTTCGTCGATGTCGAAGTAGGAGCTGTGTTTGTCGCCGAGCGAATCCACCATCCCCTTGATCATTCCGGATTCGAGGTCGTTACCGGCCACGGAATCGAACCCGTAGTAATTGTCTTTCAATATCCGGTACGCTTCGTCGAACCTCGCGAGATTTCCGATGGAACCGGCAGTTTCGGATTCCGATACCGGAGTTGGCGCCTCTTCGGTTTTTCCGAGGACGTATTTGTCCACCGCGATTTTCGCGTACGGAGCCGAAAGGATCCCGATACAGTACGCGATGACGGCAAGCGACGCGACGAGCCGTCTCGATTTTGAAAAATGCATGGAAGTTATTTACGAAAACGGGCACCCTCCGTCAATAACCCTGACATGGGAAACGCACCGTCTGACTGTACGGATTTTCGAAGACAAAACAAGTCAAACGGGAATCCCCGTTCACAATTCGACATTGTGAAAAACGTTGTGAGAAACCGCATCCAGAAAAGGTTTTCGATACTTAACAAGGAAGACCTCCGTCAAAAAGGTTTTCACGGGAACCCGTACCGTTCCAACATTGCGAAGTTAGAATGCCCGGATTAATATTCATAATAGATTTAATAAATTAAATTCATTTCTTTTCATTTAATGAAGACTCCTCATTTGTGAATTGCGAAAACCGGAAGAATCCGATATACTTGAGGAAAGGTACGTTATAACATCCAATGTTTCTCTCGAACATCCTAAAGCGGATACGGGAAAAGGGCCAGCGGAAGACGGTTTTGAAAGAGCTGATCAACAGCCTTCGGATCGACGAAACCCAAAGGTATCTCTATCTCGAATCCCTCGAACTTCTCGACGACGAAGGCATGACGGCATTTTACCACCGCCTCGTGGCTTTCGTCGACGAAACCGAAGGACGGCAAATCATCGCCGAAGGGGAAAAGCGCACGGGATTCGTCCGCGACCTCCGTTCGGCAGAAGCTGAAGAACGTTCCAAAGAGGCGGATAACGCCAATTTCCTATTCGATAACGTATAACGGATATGGCCGATAAGATTTCTGAAAATTCCGGATTCGAATCCGGAAAGGTTTCCCCGGAACAGCTTGTCGAAGCGATTAAGCTCGTAGGGGATTTTGCCAAGAAAAACCCGGAAGCCGCCGTAAAGCTCGTCAAAGAGTCCCTTGCGGCGAATACGACCACGCCCGGAGTTTCTCCTCGCGGTTCCGCATCCGGCACCCCGGGTGCCGGCAATCCCGCCAGCTTTTAACCGACACGAATAGCGCGCATGGCAAATTTCGTCGCCATATGTTCGAAGAACGGACAGCGTGTCGAGCTCTCCCTCGTTCGGGCGAATATCGAAGACGCCAAAGCGGAACTCCATAACCAGGGGTACGCCATTATCGAGATCCGCGAAACGGCGGAGTCCGCTGACCAAGCCGGCAATTCGCTTGCGACGTTCTATTTCGACATTCTCGTCGAAGGGAAGCAGAAAAGCGGACAAATCAAGTCTTCCGACTCTTTTCGTGCCTACATAAAACTCGTCGACGACCTCCATTATCAGGTTCTCGCTATCTACGACAACCCTTCCGCCAACGAGGAGGAACGCCGTTTTTTCACGAACAAGATCCGTGAAATGTACGCGGTGTACAAAGAGCGTAACAAAGGCGGCGCCAAGCCTGCTGAGGAGCCGCAGTCCGGAAGGGCGAAGCCTACCGAGGCTGACGAATCACGTTCCGGTTCCCTCATGGAGCGCCAAGTGGCGAAATACCATGCCCTTATCGAACAGGTCGTATTGAAGGTCGAATTCCTCGCGGCCAATTATTCCGAACAGCTTGGGGAAGACCGTCTTTTCCGCTTGAAGGAGCTTATCACGGCCCTTAAGCAGCTGAAGAACATCCAAAACCTCGACAAGCTCAGAATCGTCGGGGAAGCCGCTTTGGAAAAGATCGGACAGCTCGAAGTCGAATTCATCGAAAAGGGGTACATCCGAGAAAAGAAAGATACCCTCAAGGATACGAACTCCCTTCTCAAAGGCATCGGTTCAAGCGAAGGTTCTTTGGAAGGGGTTTCGGGAAAACTACCTGTCCAAAGTGTCGAACAAGCCGTCATCCCAGGGTGCCGCTTCCGAAATTTCGACGAACGAGTTTCTGTATTTCAAAAACGTCCGCGAACTCAAGGCGTACGAATCCAAGCGTGCCGAAATCAACCGCGAACTCCTTCGGGGGATGTTCTCCCTCAAGGGCGAAAAGCGCGATCGGCTCGTGATGAAGCGTAAGATGATCGAGCAGAACATCGAGCTCCTTTCCAGCCGCATTAAGAACCGCTCCGTTTCCTACGTGAAACTCAAGCGCGGGGCTACGCAGTACTCCGAATCGTTTTTCTACCTCTGCCGTTCGTTCGGGGATTTCTTCGCATATTCGGTTTTTGCCTACGCGGTCGTATTCTCCGTAGCGTATCCGGTTTTCAAACTCGTATCCGGATCGGTTCTTCCCCACCGGTACGTTTTCGCTTTCGCGGCAATCTCGTTCGTCGCGTTCTGCCTTAAGCAGACGAGATCTTGGGTTTCTTTCTGAACTTTCTCGACCCTCGCGTTCGTCTTCGTCGCAGCGCTTTGAGTTAACTTCTAGGCGGTGTACGTCCTGTTTCTCTTCATACACCTCGTTTTCGCCGCGGTTTTTTATTTTTTCGGACGGTTTCCCGAAACCGTCGTTTTCCTCGTTCTCTGAGCGGTATATTTTTTCTATTTATTACCTTTCGATTACAATAATAAAAAAGAGGACGCTCCGACGATCGGAGCTTAGAAAATAGCTTCAGATGCCAAAGAACACGCGCTGAAGTTCCTCAAATCCTGAACGTACTACCTGGGGTTCCTGTTCTTCTACCTCTCGCTCTACGGCATCGCCTATTCGCTCTCTTCTTCGATGGGGTTCATCCCGAAGGAACTCTACGGTTGGCTTACACTCGCGCTTTCGGTAATCGCCTTCGCCACGTTCGCCATCCTTTGACCCAAGAACGACGTCGCGTCGAAGATATTCCGCTCCAACGCGTTCGTGTTTTCGACCATCCATTTCGCCCAACTTGTCTACCGTCTCTTTTCGGACGTCGAAATCGACCTCTTGTTCGTTACGAACGTCACGGTTTCCCTCGCGTCGGTCGCGACGGTCGTGTTTTTCGGCGGTTATGCGGATTCCCGCCAGCGCAGCCTCGGATACCTTTTCCTTCTGGCGTACGCCTACGTTTGCGCCCTGGCTTTTTCGGTACGGGTGCTCGGTTTCGATACCGTCCGTTCCGCCCTCGCGATCGTTTTTTTGGAAGCGGTCGCCGTATTCGACGGGCTTACCAGAATTCGCCAACTCCGCGAATTCCGGTCCGTAGGGGCGTACGCCTGAGCGGTGCTTTCGTATTTCGCCGTTCTCGGAACGTTCGCGTACGTGATCGCCCGATGAACCGACGGATACGTCCTTTTCCTCGCGTTCTCGATATCGGCATTCCAGTTCTACCTCCACGCGAAATACGAAAACTACCTTTCGATGGTCAGCGTCCTCGCGCTTTCGGGATTCTTGTATTTCAAGGCTTTCTACCCGAACGCCGTCGACGGATTCGCCCCGTTTTTCCTGTTTTCTTTCGGTTTTCCCATCGCCGTCGCGGCGTTCGCCAAATGGAAAACCTTCCACCATTTCGACAGGCATTTCCTCTACGGATCGTGAATCTTGCACGCTTTCTCGTGCTTCGTGGGATATTTTTTCCGCTTTACTTCGTTCTCGGTATTGGAAATCTCGCTCCTCTCCCTTTGATTTTCCGTCCTCCTTTTCGCGAGCTTCCTCGGACTTCGGAAATAATTTCGAGATTTCGCCTTGCGCGCGCCGCGTTTTTGCGGATATAATCGGTCCCGTACCGATTTTTTTACGCCGTCCCGTTATGTTCAAACCGTTCGATCTCCGCCTTTCTTCCGACCTGTTGCGCTCCTCTTGAGACCATCTCGTCTTCGAATTGGCTTCGGAGAAGGATTTCGATTCCCTCGCAACGCTCGCTTTGCCAGAGGCGTTCTTAAAGGAAGTTCGAAAAAGTTTCGCCAAAAAATCGGCGTTCGTTCTCGATACCTACGGGCCTTTTGGGAAGAGCGACCGCGTTCACGTATTTTTCCCCGGTTCCGAAGACGCCTTCTTTGACGAAGCGGGCAAGCTTCTCCGTAAGCTCGAGGGCGACGTGGTGTTCCGTTCGGCTTTCGGCGTCGACCATGTCAAACGTGCCGACGTCCTCGCGCTCTGCTCGTATTCTTTCGACGCCTACAAGAGCGACAAGAAGGACCGCGAACGCCGTCTCGTGCTCGTTCGCGAAGATCGTACGAGCTCCGCGCAGAAGGCGAAGTTCGAAGAACGCGTACGGTTGCTTTCTTGCGTCCGCTTGGCCCGCGACCTCGTAAACACTCCGCCGTCCGACAAAAACCCGTCGAAAATCCTCGAAATCGTCAAAAACCTCCCTTGGGAACGCACCGACGTCGAAGTCATCGACAAGGCCGCGATGGAAAAGGCCGGATTCGGCTGTCTTTTGGCCGTGAGCGCATGAAGCGACCAAGTTCCGTATTCGCTCGTGTTCCGTCGAAAAAAACGCGGTAACGGCCCGAAAAAGGCCATTATCGGAAAGGGCGTCACGTTCGACGCCGGCGGACTCCAGATCAAGGATGACAAATCCATGGAAGACATGAAATCCGACATGGCCGGCGCCGCGGCCGTCATTTCGACCATGTGGTACTTGGACGCGTACGACGACCTTGTCGAAGACGTCGTAGGTGCCGTGGGCCTGACGGAAAACCTCCTCGGAGGAAACGCTATGAAACCGCTCGACATCCTGAAGGCGCGAAACGGCAAAACCGTCGAAGTCGGACATACCGACGCCGAAGGCCGGCTCGTATTGGCCGACGTCGTCGCCCATGTCGAAGAAACCGAATCCCCCGAATCGATCGTCACCGTAGCAACGCTCACCGGCGCCTGCATGTACGGGCTCGGGTACGACTACGCCGGAATGATCGGCGACGACCGCAAGATGGCCAAGCGCATCCGCGAGGTTTCCGAGAACGACGGTTTCGAACGCTTTTGGGAACTCCCGTTCGACGAACGTATGAAAAAAGCTACGAAGGGCACGGTTTCCGACTACCGAAGCACCGCCCGTGAAATGCTCGCGGGAGCGAGCATGGGGGCCGCGTTTATCGCGAATTTCCGCGGAAAAGCCAAATTCACGCATCTCGACATCGCCGGTCCGGCGTTCCGTACTTCGGAGTGGGGCGTATTTCCGAAGGATGCCACCGGATTCGGCGTCGCGACGCTTTCCGGGCTTTTCCGGGCGACCAAGTAGCTGGAATTTCACGGATTTTTCCAGGTTTTTCACGAAGCCTGGGCGAAAATGGGGCCGCAAGCCCCTTTTTTCGTACGCCATGGAAACCCGATCCGCGCATTTCCGCATGCCCGTATTCGCCCGCGACGCTTTCCGGTATTTCAAGAACGCCCTGTCTCAAGAGCCGGAATCCCGCTATGCCGACTTCATGGCCGACGCCTCTTCGGAGTACCGGAAGGAGATTCCGGGATTCCCGTTCGTTTGCGCGTACGTGGCGCATCCGTATACCGAAGCCTTCGCTTTCGACCTCAAACGGTTCAAATAC
>JASDUA010000049.1:0-18382 GCA_041891375.1 Patescibacteria group bacterium | reverse complement strand
ACCGCGCAGACCGGGCCACCGCCTACGGCTTCGACGAAAGTCTCCGGAGGCTCGCCGCCATTTGTCGTGACGTCGTGCCGAGAGGGGCTTTCGTCGCATATCCGCCTTCCCCGGCTTCACGGACGCTCATTCGAGGATACGACCACACGGCGCTCCTTGCCGAAATTTTCGCGAGACATGCGGGTCTGCCGGTAGTGCGGCTTGTGAAAACGCCGTTTTTCCGCCCGAGGCAAGCCCTTTGATCGAGAGCGGATAGGTCGTCGAACGTTTCGGGGAAATATTTCCTCCCCCACTGGGCATCCGGATATTCCGGCCGTCCGGCGGTGTTTTTCGACGACGTCGTATCGACCGCTTCCACCGCGATGGAATGCGCGAAAATCCTTTCGGAAAACGGGAATCCCGAAATATACGGATTCTTCCTCGCTTCTTCTACCGTTCGAGCGGTTTCATAAATCGTCAATCGACAATTGACAAGTTCGGTGTCGAAAGTATAAGAACCTCTGTTCTACTTCGAACCGATGAGGATATGAAAACGTCCAAAGAAATCGAAAAGAAGCCCGGTACCGCGCTCGTCGCCACCGGATCCCCCGTGCAGATCCTCCGTCCGGATCCCATGTCCGACGCCGTAAGCGCTTTGGTGGAGGGGAAAAAGACCAAGGTGAAACTCCATCTCGAATACCGGGACCCCTTGGAAGTCGAGCTCTCGGCCTTCTTGAAATCCCGCGTCCTCGGACAAGAGGCGGCGATGGAAAAGGTGGCAAAGACGGTTGCCGCCCGTATCGCCCAGGTGGGCGATCGCGACAACCCGTTGGCGGTCATATACGCAGGCGGTCCGACGGGCGTCGGAAAAACCGAAACCGCCGTCGCGCTTTCGGAATTCTTTCTCGGGAATTCAAAAGGATTCACGAAAGTCGAAGGAAACGACCTGCAAGACCACCATACTTCCCGAAATCTTTTCGGTGCGCCGAAATCGTACGTGGGGTATGACGATCCGCCGAAATTCAACGAGGCAGACCTCCATTCTTTCCATCGCAAGGCCCTCGAAAGCGGAAAGACCCACCAATCCGTTTCCGCCCTTCCGAAATTCGCGATCGTCCTCGTGGATGAAATTGACAAAATGCACTACACCATTTGTCAGAATTTCCTCGGTATTTTCGACAAGGGCGAATTCGAATTGCCGAACGGCGAAGAAAGCGATCCGAATCTCGCGTACTCGAAATATACCGATTTCCGCCAGACCATTTTCATCCTCACCTCGAACGCCGGGGAGGCCGAACGTCGCGACGTACTCGACAAAAATCCCATGGGATTCGCTCCTCCTCCCAGTATCGAAACTCGTCACGAAGAATCCGAAGAAGCCATCAAGACTGCCTTGAAGCGTAAATTTTCTCCGGAATTCGCCGAACGTATCGACCTCTTCCTTTCATATAAGCATTTGACGGCGCAAGTCGCCGAAGGCATCGCGCGAAGGGAAATCGACAAGCTCAGGAACGGCTTCGTAAAACGCCGTACTGGAAATTCCGTCGCGATCGACATTCGCCCGGAAACCATTTCGTCGATCGCGAAGGCCGGACTCGACCCGCTCCGTTGAGCCCGAAACTTCAACCGTTTCGTGGAACACGCCCTCATCATGCCGCTCCGAAACGTTTTCCTCAGCGGACAGCTGTCCGGCATTCCGGAAGGAAAAACCGCCACGCTCAAGGTTGAAGGGCAGCATGACTCGATCACCGTATCGCTCACCGGATTGAAAGCGAAGGAGACCGCTCCCGCCGACTCCGTGGCCTCGGTCATCGAAGAGAAGCGCAAGACCATTATCGGCCGTATCGAAGACGTTCATTCCAAGATCGAGGCGTACCGGCGCATTTACGAAATCGCGTTCACGGAGCACTTCAGTATGGCGAACGAAGCGGCTCGTCTCGAAAAAGAGCTTCTTGATGCCGGGATTCCCCAATCGGAAATCGAAAGCGTGCGCGACGAGGTCGTAATGGAAATTGACCGAAGGGAAAATGAACGCAGGGCCGCCGAAGAGGTTTTGGGTATTGAAAACGTTCCTTACGAAAGTCCCGCTCCGGACGTCGCGAAACTGTTTTACCCCATCTCGCCCGAAGCGGTTGCAACCGTCATCAACTTCTTCATCGTGCATGCCGAAAAACCGCTCAAGCTTCCGCAGTTCGCACAGCTCCGAAACGACTTGATCGTAAAGGGCATTTACGACGCTTGCGAACTTCTTCTTTGAGGAAAGCTGAGTAAAGACCAACGTGATGCCATCGGCGCGGAGATTCACCGAGCGTACGTTCGCATGAAGGGGAAGACGAAGTAGGTTCCGAAACCGTAGAAACGACCCTTCCCATTCGCGGGGAGGGTCGTTTCGTAAGAAAAGTTTTCGTCCGATTCGAAAAAAACGCTATACTCACGATTCGCCTCGTTTTTCGGGCCGAACGTTATGTTTCAGGTTTTCCCATGTCCGAATTTCTCGAAGTTATCGGTGCCAAAACCCACAACCTCAAGAACGTCCGCGTAAAGATCCCGAAACACAAGCTCGTCACCGTGACGGGCGTTTCCGGTTCCGGAAAATCCTCCCTCGCGTTCGATACCGTCTATTCCGAAGGCCAGCGCCGCTACCTCGAAAGCCTTTCGACGTACGCCCGCATGATCGTGTCGTCCATCAACGACGACACCAAGGTCGACGAAATCCGCGGCCTTTCCCCGACGATTTCCATCAACCAGAAGACCGTTTCTTCCAATCCGCGCTCGACCGTCGGGACCATTACCGAAATCTACGACTTCTACCGCCTCCTCTTTACGACCGTCGGGACGCCGTACTGCCCGGACCATCCCGAAGTCGCGCTCAAGAAGGATACGGTTTCCAGCGTCGTCCACCACGCACTCGAGGCCGAACCCGGAGAAAAACTCTACCTTCTCGCTCCGCTTACCAAGCACGTGGAGAACGCTACCTTCGCGGACGTTTCGGCGGAAGTTCTTGAAAAGGGGTTCGTGCGTTTCATGATCGGCGAACAGCTCTTCTCGGTCGGCGATGCCGAAGGGCCGGATTTGGCCGCCTGAGAACGTGCCTACCTGGTGGTCGACCGCCTCGTCGCGAAAGACAAGTCGAGCGAAGAATACGAAGAATATTCCAAGCGCCTCCGCGACAGCGTCGAATTGTCGTACAAGGCCGGAGAGGGCGAATGCTTCTTGAAGAACCTTGCCACCGGAACCGTCCGCCGCTTCCGCCAGAAGGGTTCGTGTCCGGAATGCGACCATGGCATCCCCGACCTTTCCATTTCGAACTTCAGTTTCAATTCGCACCACGGCGCGTGCCTCCGTTGCCATGGAATCGGTACCGAAGTGGCGTTCTTGGAAGAAAACGTCATCAACCCCCGGCTTTCGCTCGCCGAAGGCGCGATTTTGCCCTGGACGACCCATCCGTACTACACCGCCATCCTCGAAGCGATGTGCGCGCGTTTCGAGATAGACATCCATGCGCCGTTTTCCAAGTTGTCCAAGTTCTCGCGCGACCGGGTACTCCACGGAACCCCCGGGGAGACCTACGAAATCCTGAGCGAGTTCGACCGCGGCGAAGGCAAGAAGACCATCAAGACCAAGTTCGAAGGCGTCATTCCCAACCTTACCCGGCGCTATCGCGAATCCGACGCCGAAGATCCGTACATGAAGCGCATCTCCCAGTACGTGACCGAAGTCGCGTGCCCGGAGTGCGACGGATACCGTCTCAAGCGCGAATACCTTTCCGTGAAATTCGGCGGTAAGAACATCGGCGAAGTCGCCGACCTTTCGGTCCGCCATTCCCTCGAATTTTTCAAGTCGATTACGCTCACCCCTTCCGAAGAGAAGATCGTCCGCGACATTAAGAAGAACGTCGTGGAACGTCTCGAATTCCTTTCCGGAGTAGGGCTCGACTACGTCACGCTTTCCCGGAGGGCGAACACCCTTTCCGGCGGCGAATCGCAGCGCATCCGCCTCGCGACGCAGATCGGAACCCGTCTCGAAGGCATCATCTATGTCTTGGACGAACCGTCCATCGGTCTGCACCCGCGCGATAACGACCTCCTCATCGCCAACCTCAAGAAGCTCGCCGAAATCGGCAACACCGTCATCGTCGTCGAACATGACGAAGACGTCATGAAGGCTTCCGACTATATCATCGACGTCGGACCGGGCGCGGGCAAGCACGGCGGACAGATCGTGTTCGAGGGTACCTATGACGAAATCCTCGAATCCGGCTGTGAAACCGGCGCCTACCTTTCCGGACGCAAGCGCGTCTTGCTTCCGAAACGCGACCGCACGCCTTCCGGATACCTCGAAATCCTCGGCGCTACTGAAAACAACCTCAAGAACGTCGACGTGAAGATTCCCCTCGGTGCGTTTACCGCGGTGACGGGCGTTTCCGGATCGGGAAAATCCTCGCTCGTCATGGACATCCTCGCGAACCGAGTGCTCCGCAGTTTCGGGCAGAACGCCATTTCCGACGTCGGCACCTGCCGCGAAATCAAGGGCATGGACAACTTGGACAAGGCCGTCATCATCGACCAGTCGCCCATCGGCAAAACCCCGCACTCCAACGTCGCTACCTATACCGGACTCTTCACCCACGTCCGCGAAGTCTTCGCGTCTTCGCTCGAAGCCAAGAAACGCGGATACGGATCGGGACGCTTCTCGTTCAACACCAAGGGCGGACGTTGCGAAATCTGCGAAGGCTCTGGAGTGAAGAAGGTGGAAATGCATTTCCTTCCGGACGTGTACGTCGAGTGCGAATCCTGCCGGGGCAGCCGGTACAACCCGGAAACCCTCGAAGTGAAGTTCAAGGGGAAGAACATCGCCGAAGTCCTCCATATGACCTGCGAGGAAGCGCTCGCCTTCTTCGGCGCGTTCCCGCGCATCGCGCGCGTACTTCAGGTACTCGTGGACGTCGGGCTCGGCTACATTTCCCTCGGACAGCCGGCCCCCACCCTTTCCGGCGGTGAAGCGCAGCGCATCAAGCTCGCCTTCGACCTCTCGAAACGCTCGACCTCGAAAACCCTCTACATTCTCGACGAACCCACCACGGGACTCCATTTCTCCGACGTGGCGAAGTTGCTCGACATCCTCGACCGTCTCGTGGAGAAGGGCAACACCGTCATCGCGATCGAGCACAACTTGGACGTGATCGCCAACGCCGACTACTTGGTGGACATCGGTCCGGAGGGCGGCGATTCCGGCGGCCTCCTTCTTTTCGAGGGCAAGACGGCGGACATTATGAAGGTGAAGAACTCGTATACCGCACGCGCCCTCGAACGTTATTTGTCGAAGTACGAAAACCCCAAAGCCCGCGCGTAAGGTTTTTCGGCGCGCAGTCCGTTTGATTTCGCGCGGTTTCGCCTTACCATAAGGAACGTATGACGAACGCATTTCCATCCGCAGTCCAAACTGAACGGGACGTAACCGCCCTTTCGGCTTTTAAAACGCCCGCGAAAACGGCCTATTTTTTCGAGGTCGCCACGAAAGCCGATTTGCCGATCCTTTCCGAGGCGGTCGCCGCCGCCCGCTTCGCCGGTTTTCCGGTGGCGTACTTGGGCGACGGGACGAACTGTCTCTTCGCGTTCGACCGGTTCCCGGGGCTCCTCGTCAAGAATTCCCTTTCGGGCTTCCGCCATCTCGGCGAATCTCCCGTCGAAGGGCACTTCGAGGTCGCTTCCGCCGAAAAGGTCCATCCCGTCGCCCTCCTTCTCGCCACCGAGGGGAATGCCGGACTCGTTCCCTGGATCGGCCTTCCCGGAAGTTTCGGATGAGCCGTGGTGGGGAATGCCGGATGCTTCGGGCTCGAAACCGCCGACGTATTGGTTTCCGCCGACGTCTGGAACGTCGCCGAAGCCAGGATGGAAACGCTTTCCAATTCCGACCTGGGCTTCGCCTACCGGACGAGCGTCCTGAAAAACTCCACCGATCGATTCGTCGTCTCCGCGACGTTCGACCTCTCGCTCCGCAAGCAAGGGAACGCATACGAGGCGATGGACGTCTCCGCGTTCCGCGAACTCCGCAGGACCAAACAGCCGGCAGGACGCACGTGCGGCTCGTTCTTCAAGAATCCCGAAGGCCATTCCGCGTGAGCGCTCATAGATAAGGCGTGACTCAAGGGCACCAAGATCGGATGAGCGGAGATATCCATGCTCCATGGCAACTTCTTCCTCGCTTCCGCATGAGCCGACTGGCGCGACGTCGCCGCAATCCGCGACCTCGCCAAAAACGAGGTGCTGTCGAAGTTCGGTGTCCAACTCGTCGAAGAAGCCCGAATCGTCACCGAGAACGGCTAATCCTGAAACCATTCAAAACCTTTCCGAAAAACCATCCGTTATGGACCATATCGAACTCGAAGAAGAACTTGGCGAAGGTGGCAAAGTCCGTCTTCAGAAATATCTCTCCGGAGCAGGAATCGCTTCCCGCCGCAAAGCCGAAGAATTCATCGCCCGCGGGTTGGTGAAGGTCAACGGCGAGGTGGCGACCATCGGCATGTCGGTCGTACCGGGCGTCGACAAAGTCGAAGTCGGCAACGAGGCAGTCCGCGAAACCCAGGAGTTCGTCTACTATAAGGTGAACAAGCCTCGCGGCATCGTCACGACCTGCGTATCGAAGGGCGACACCGGAATCATGGACATCGTCGACATCCCGGAACGCGTATTTCCGATCGGGCGTCTCGACAAGGATACCGTAGGCCTCCTCATCCTCACCAACGACGGACGCCTCTCCAACCGCCTCATGCATCCCCGCTACGAGCACGAAAAGGAATACGTGGTCGAAGTCTACGGTCCGATCGAGGATTCCGAACTCTCCCGCATGGCGGCCGGCGTCAAAATTCTCGACGGCTACAAGACCAAACCTGCCGAAATCGCCCGCATCTCCTCGGGCAAGTTCTCCATCGTCCTCACGGAAGGGAAGAACCGCCAAATCCGACGCATGGTCGAGGCCGCCGGCCACGAAGTGAAAAAACTCAAGCGCGTCCGTATAGAAAACGTTAAACTTTGAGACATCCCCGAGGGCGCCTACATGCCCCTTACGGAGCGGGAAAAACGGGAATTGCTCCGTCGCTCCGGACTGCTTTCCGACGAAAGATAGGAAAAATTTTTTGAACGAGGCCGAAAAACGGCATCGTGAAGCCAAAAACCGGCTTTGTGAATAAATGGTGAAGAGCGCTGAAATCCGTTTGACTTCGGCCCCCTTTGCGTATAATTCGCACCACGAAAAGGCGGAGTCCGTCTTCTCGCGCTCGTTAACATTCCATGCCCCTCCGTTCGTCTCGAACGTGAGGGAACAGTAAGAATTTTCCAAGCGCGGACACTCCCTCCTTGAGGGTCGTCCGACCCACCCCTTTTCCCTTCGCGAACCTATCGCACGCATGACGGGAGGTGACGGGCCGTCCTTACGGGCTGCTCGGAACCTCCCGTTATGTATGCATACTACTAACGGAGGTTAAAGCTTTAACTTCCCAAGGAGCAATCCTTGGCGCCAAGATTCGCCACTTGATTCGGAACGGCAGACTCCGAAAAGGGAAACGGATCGAAGCGAATACTTTTTACTTTCACTTTTCTTATGGCTAGCCTTTTTAAGAAAGTTACGTCGACCGTTAGCGCGTTCGCCGTTGTTGCTACCGCAGTAGGGTCCACCCTCACCGCTTCCGCAGCATCCGAATTCGCCGCTTACGCAGACGCACTCGCAGCAGCTGGGATCATTAACTCCCAGACTACTGAAGCCGGATACCGCCTCGGTGACAATATCACCCGCGCGGAAATGGCAAAGATCGCAGTTAAGCTCAACGGCGCTGAAGTAGCTACCGCTACTGACAAGGTGTTCTCGGACGTTACCACCGCTAAGCTCGGTGATCTCGCTTCCTACGTTGAAACCGCTGCAAACGCAGGTATCGTTTCGAAGGCAAACGCTAAGTTCCGCCCGCTCGACCTCGTTACCCGCGCTGAAATGGTTAAGATGCTCATGGCTGCCAAGGGCGTCGCTACCACCGAAACCTCCGCAGGCTTCTCGGACGTTACCTCGTCCCTCGGAGACCTCGCAGGTTACATCAACGCTGCTGCCGCAGAAGGATACATCTCCACTGGAACCTCCTTCCGCCCGAACGCAACCGCAACCCGTGGTGAAGCGTTCAAGGTAGCTGCTGGCGTAGCTGGTGTTATGGATAACGGAGACAACACCGACCTCGGTGACCTCTTCGGTACCGGAACCACCACCGACACCAACACCTCCACCGGAACCGTTACTACCCCGGTAGTAGTTGCCGCTGGCGACCTCAACGTCGCTCTCGCAGCTTCCTCCCCGGCTTCCAAGTCCGTTCCGTCCTCCGGAACCGTTCCGTTCGGAAAGTTCGACCTCTCTGCTGGAGGTGCCGACATCTCCGTCTCCACCATCAAGTTCGTTCGCGAAGGTCTCGGAGCCCGCTCTGACATCTCCCGCGTATGGCTCGAAAAGAACGGCGTTCGCGTTTCCTCCCGCCAGACTGTTGGCTCGGACAACGTAGTTACCGTTTCCGTTTCCCCGGCTCTCGTAGTTAAGGCTGGTGCAACCGAATCCCTCGACCTCGTTGCAACCCTCTCGGGTTCCACTGGTTCGGAACACAAGTTCACCATCTCGGCTGCTTCCGACATCGGATCGACCGCTAAGACCGTTGCTGGAACCTTCCCGGTTTCCACCAACCTCATGAAGACCACTTCCTACGCTGTAGCAGGTGTTACCTTCGCTAAGGCTGGTTCCGCTTCCACCTACAAGGTTGGAGACACCAACACCGAACTCGGTCAGTTCAAGATCACCAACGACGCTACCGACGACAAGTCCGTTACCTTCAAGTCGATCCGCCTTCGCAACGAAGGAACCGGTGACATCTCGAAGAACATCGGCAACCTCGCCATCTACCACAACGGAACCAAGGTTTCGACCGCAGTTACCGTTGACGGTAAGTACGTCTCCTTCGCAGTAAACGACGTTGTTGCCTTCGGCCGCACCGAAACTTACTACGTTCGTGGTGACATCAACTCCGTTGAAACCACCGGTGGCGACACCTACGCGTTCTCCCTCCAGTACTCGGACGACCTCACCGTCGACGAAACTGTAACCGGTTTCCGCGCAACCATCACTGGTCCGAACACCGTTTGGTCCACCTACACCGTTAACGGTGGCGACATCATCCTCTCGAAGTCGACCTCGGCTACCTCCAGCCAGACCGTCGCTCCGGGAACCAACGATGTTGTTCTCCTCGCTGCTGACCTCAAGGTCGCACAGCCGGTTACCCTCCAGGACCTCACCGTCCAGCTCGGTCAGGCTTCGCTCTCTGGAACCCTCGCAGACCTCGCTAAGGACTTCTCGTCCCTCAAGCTCGTTCTCGGTGCTTCCACCGTAGCCACCTACACCCCGGTTTCCTCCACCGCTACTGGTTTCGTGTTTGAAGGTTCCTACACCGCAAACGCTTCCACCACCCTCAAGATCGTTGGTAACCTCCGCACCACCGCGGCTGGTAAGTACAAGATCTCCACCATCGGATTCTCCTCGTTCTCGCGCGTTGAATACGTTGCTACCGGAAACTCCGTTCAGTCCGCTCAGTTCGCTGGCTCGACCGACGGTATCTCCACCACCATCGGTTCCTCCACCCTTACGCTCACCCGTAACGATGGTATCGCCGACCAGAACCTCGCAGTAGGTGCAGTTAACGCAACCGTTGCTCAGTTCACTGCTCGTGCAAACGACGTTTCGGATGTTACCATCTCGAAGCTCAAGTTCACCAACGGTGTTTCCACCGGTGCAGTAGCTAACGCTAACGTTACCGCTCTCAAGCTCTACGTAGGTACTGAACTCAAGTCCACCAAGTCCATGTCCTCGGGCAATGCTGACTTCAACGACATCTCCATCGTAGTTCCGAAGAACACCGACGTTACCATCAAGGTTGTCGCTGACTTCTCGACCGCTATCGCAACCAACGAACAGTTCAAGCTTTCCCTCGTTGACACCAACGTTGAAGCTCGCGACGTTAACTCCATCCAGCTCGGAACCGCAGCTATTACCGACTCCGTGACCGGTGTTCTCTACACCTTCAAGGCAGCAGGTTCTGCAACCGTAGCTTTGAACTCTTCCTCCCCGTCGAAGAAGGTTCTCACCCCGTCCGCTGACGAAGTAGAAGTCGCTCGTTACACCCTCTCGGCTACCGACGACGATCTTCAGCTCACCGACGTTTACGTCTTCAACACCGGCTCCGCAAACCTTGCAGAACGTGTTAAGACCATCTCCCTCTACGACGTTAACGGCACCAAGCTCGCTGGCGGATCGGTTGTTACTTCCAACACCGTTCAGTTCGCACTCGGCTCCACCTCTTCGTTCGTAGTTCCGAAGAACACCTCCAATACCGTTGTTATCGTTAAGGCTTCCTTCAACGATATCACCGACTCGGCTGCTCTTAACAAGACTGTCGCTCTCGAAATCGGAAACGGCACCGCTACCGTCGTAGACGGCACCGCTACCGTCGTAGACGGCACCGTTGGTGGTCTCCGCCTCGTTTCGAAGTCCACCGGCAACACCGTTTCGGCTGTTACCGGTACCGCTTCGGCAGCTGCTCACCTCCTCGCTCGCTCCAAGGCGACCGTCGCAGTATCGGGCTCCGCTACCAACAGCACCCACACCTTCACCGTTACCGCTGATGCTAACAACCGCATCTCCCTCTCCGGTGTAACCGTATCGCTCTCCGTTCCGAATACCCTCACCGGTGTTTCCTGGAAGCTTTACAAGGATTCCGAAACCGCTGGCAACGACGTTGCGTCCGGTTCTGGTGACGTTCCGGCTACCATCTCGCTCGGCTCCGCTCTCGAGATCTCCGCTGGTTCCACCAAGACCTTCGTACTCTCCGTTCAGTACTCCGGAACCGCCGCAGTTAACGCTAAGCGCGTTCTCCGCGTTACCGACGTTGAGTTCCTCGACATCCCGAATACCGGCGCTTCCGTGTCGCTCTCGGGTCTCGGTGCATACTCCAACGTAGGCCTCCCGACCGCTGAACAGTCCTACACCTACTAATCTAGGCTAAGACCATTCTTCGGAAAGGTTTCTCGCAAGAGACGAAAAAGCCCCTCGCAAGAGGGGCTTTTTCGTGCCTTCACACTTTTTGGACGTAGCGATTCTCCGTACGGATCCGATAATTGCCGTTCACCGAAATTTCACGATTTTACGCTTGGTGCGGTGGCACTGACGGGTATACTTCGTCCATACCCTTAAACGCACGAATATGACCTGTTTATTTCGGTCGGTTTTTCTCACCGCCGCATGCATTCTCGCTTTCGATCAGGCCTTCGCCTCTAAGGTCGTCACCGTGGAAAACAAGAACGTACGCCCGAACGCGGGCGTAGTGGAAATGCCCGCCGTTTCCGTTACTGACGAAGTTGGACTCACGAACTCCCTTTCGGGTGTGACGAAGTTCTCCCTCGTCATCTCCTCCGAAGCGAATGTCCGTCTTTCCCGTACTTCGCTTACGTCGGTTTCCGTTTCTCCGGCAACCGTACGTCCCGTTTCCGTTTCCGACGATCTCCGTACGCTTTCTTTCGAATCGTCCACGCCCCTTCCGTCCGGAGTGTCCATCAGCGTATCGGGCATCAAGGTCGTCGCGTACAACCGCTATTCGCCTCTCCACGGACTCGATCTCGACGTAGGATCCGATGGTACCATCGACGCGTACGACCAGAACGGCATCCGCGTTACGGACGAATACGGTGCGCAAGACGTTACCGCGCCGCAGGAGCCCGTTGGCCTCACCGGTGCGTTTTCCACCGGCTATGTCACCGTAACGGCGAATCCTTCCGGCGATCTCGATTTCGAATATTTCAAAATCAGCTTCGAAGATGCGGCAGGAAATTCCCTTTGGAACACTTCGCAATCTTCGCTTTCGGCAAGACAGCTCGACCTCGTGTCCAACACGGATGTCGTACGTGTCCAAAGTGTCGACAGGAATGGCAATCTTTCCGTAGGCGTGCTCCTTAGGAAATCTAGCGTGGAAGCCGTTTCTTCCACTGGTTCGACAAGTGGTTCCGGCGTTTCGCAAACTTCTACCGGCAGCGTTTCCGTTCCGGTCGAGGAAACTTCCACCGGTTCCGTCGCATCGACCGGCTCCACCGTGGCTACCGGCAGCGTGGCGCTCGAACCGGCCTACGTTCCGACGTACCGCAGCTCCGGACTCTCGGGAATGATCGCCGGAATGGACGCCTTCATCGCTTCTCACGAGGGCTCCAAGACCTACGTTGAATCCGAGAAAGCCCCCGTGCGCATTATTCGCAACGATCTCGCAAAATACTTCGAATCGTTCTTCAAAACCCGAATTATCGCGAAGAAACGCCTTCTTGTAGGCCAGATCCGGGCAAAGGCGGCAGTACTTAAGGACGTCATCCTCAAGTAAGCGAAAAAGTTCTGAAAATCCCCCGAGGAAACGGGGGTTTTTCATACCCCAAAGCCCATGTCGCCTCCGCTTCCGCACCGGCATTCGGATATTTGGATTTTCGGCCCCATTGGGGTAGAATGGGGACAAATCCGAACCCACCCGAAACGATGTCCCAAGAAGCCGTCATCTTCGCCTCCGCAGCCGCCTTTACGTTTTTCGCGTACGCGGTATTTCAGACGTACAGGAAAATCTCGTTCCGCCGTTCCCTCGAAACCTCGTTTCTCAAGGTCATGCTTCCCCGCAAGGACAGCGACTTGGACGAAAAGAAGGAGACCGTCCGCGACTTCAAGGAATGGACGGGAATCATGGAACAGTTCCTCGCTTCGCTGCGTGGACTTTCCGAAGGGGGAATCCGTGAAAAGCTCTTCGGAGCCGATGGGATTTCTTTCGAATACGTCGCGCAGGACGGTGAAATCTTTTTCTACGTCGCCGTACCGAAGAAGGCGAAGATCCTTATCGAAAAGCAGATTACCGGTTTCTATCCGGACGCCATCGTCGAAGAAGTTCCCGAGCCCAACATCTTCCGTGCCCGGAAAGTCGCGGCAGGAGCGGAAATGGTTCTTCACGAACATCCGTTCCTCCCGATCCGCACCCACCAGAAGCTCGAGTCCGACCCGATCAACACGATCACCGGCGTTCTCGGCAAGCTCGCGGAGGACGAATCCGCGGTCATCCAGGTTCTCGTGCGCCCGGTTCCCGACGATTGGCAGCGTAAGGCGTTCAAGAAGGCCGACCACATCGGACACCATCATGGAAATTTCCTGACCAAGGCCCTTTCCGCCGTGGTTTCCGTCTTTTTCGAAACCCATGACGACAAGGGGCATGAGAAAGAAGATCCCAGCCAGAGCAAGGAGCTCGTTCGCGAAAAGGCGAAGAAAACCGGATTCGAGGCGGTTGTCCGCGTGGTCGTCACCGCTCGTGACAAGGTGCTCGCGAAGGCTGAGTTGGACAACATCGTCGCGGCGTTTTCCCAGTTTTCCGGACCTTCCTACAACGGTTTCGTAGCGCACAAGGCCCACGACGCTGACAAATTCTTCCGCTCGTACATTTTCCGCTATTTCCCTCGGAAATGGTTCGCGCAGAAGCAGATCCTCTCGATCGAAGAAGTCGCTTCGCTCTTCCATTTTCCGCACTCCAAATACGACACTTCGCCGGAAATCCGCTGGCAGAATTTCAAGATCGTGAAGGCTCCGGTGAACCTCCCCACCGAAGGCATTCTCATCGGATACAACAACTACCGCGGAGTGAAGCGCGAAATCCGGGTGAAGACCGAAGACCGCTTCCGCCACTTCTACGTCATAGGTCAGACCGGTACCGGTAAATCCAGCGTCATCCAAGTATTGGCGCGTCAGGATATCTCCCTCGGGAACGGCATTTGCGTGATGGATCCGCACGGCGACCTCGCTTCCGACCTCATGCCGTTCGTCCCCCGCGAACGCGCCGACGACGTCATCTATTTCGATCCGGCGGACCTTTCGCGTCCGATGGGATTGAACCTGCTCGAAGCGAACACTCCGGACGAGAAACAGATGGTCGCGCAGGACGCGATGAACATGATGATCAAGCTCTTCGGTAACGAAATCTTCGGGCCGCGCATCCAGGACTACTTCCGCAACGGAGTGCTCACCCTCATGGACTACCCGGGCGGCTCCGCGCTGACCGACATCGTGCGCCTCTTTACCGACGACGAATTCCAGAAGGAACGCCGCCGCACGCTCAAGGACCCCATCGTAAAGGCGTGGTGGGATTTTACGTACGCGAAGATGGGCGATCGCGAGAAGGCCGAAATCATCCCGTATTTCCAGGCGAAATTCGGAGGCTTCATCACGAACTCGATGATGCGCAACATCATCGGGCAGACGAAGTCCTCCTTCGACATGTTCGACGTCATGCAGAAGAAGAAGATCCTCTTCATCAACCTCTCCAAGGGCGTGCTCGGCGACTTCAATTCGAAGCTCCTCGGTATGATGATGGTTTCGAAGGTGCAGGTTTCGGCGATGCGCCGCCAGTCGATTGAAAAGAAGGACCGCCAGGATTTTTTTCTCTACATCGACGAATTCCAGAACTACGTCACCGACTCCATCGAATCGATCCTTTCCGAAGCGCGCAAATACCGCCTCGGCCTCGTCGTCGCGCACCAGTACTTGGGCCAATTGCATAAGTCCGACGCGCTTACCAAGTCGGACGTGAACCTCAAGGACGCCATCTTCGGTAACGTCGGCTCGCTCCTTTCGTACAAGGTCGGACCGGAAGACGCCGAATTCCTCGCCAAGCAGTTCGCGCCCAATTTCTCGGAACGCGACCTTATCAACATGGACAAGTTCAAGGGCGTAATGAAGCTCATGGTCGACGGGCAGCCGACCCCCGCGTTCAGCGTCACTCCGGTCAATCCGTACCTCGAAGCCGGCAACAAGAAGCTCGCGGCGGCGTACAAAGAGCTCTCCCGTCTCAAATACGGACGCGAAAGGGAGTTCGTGGAAAAAGAAATCATCTACCGAATCGGTGCCGTCTAACTTCGTCGAACATGTCTAACGTCTTCTTGCGCATCCCCGTTTCGGCCCTCGCCGCCGCACTGGCGTTCACCGCTACGATCCCTTCGGGAGCGGTTTTCGAAGGGGTCGCTTCCGCGGCCGACGATGCCGGACAGCCGGAATTGTTTTCGTACCAGAAGGCGTACTTGGACAACGTGAAGAACGTTTGCGACGCGGGACCTTGGTCGGGAGGGGAATCGGTCATTACCGCCGCGGCCGTTACGTACCCGAACATCGAAAGTTCGATGGCCGACAGGAGCTACGTAGCCGCGGTAGACGCCGTCTGAGGCGACAAGACGGGCATAGAGGAGCTCATCGCGAAATCCCGCGAGCCGGGAAGCAATTTCCAGATCGGTACCGACGTGAAGCTTTCGAGCGAAGTCTACAAGGAGCGTATGAACGGAATATTCGCCTGCGCGCAGATAAACTTCAAGATCCGAACGCACGAAAACCTCCTCAAGACCATCAAGGGCGAGAAGGCCGACAGCGGAAATACCGCGAAGAAACTCGAAGAACAGACGAAAAAACTCCGTTCCGAACTGACGAGGCGCCATTGTGCGGACCGCACTTCTACGGACGGAAAAGACACCGTCATGATGAAGAAAATGGTGCTGAAGCAGACGGCGAAGGAGTACTGCAATTACCGACACTACCTCCAGTATCTTAAGAGCAACGCGCAGTACCGGCTCGCGGATTACGTGGCGGCCGAGAAGAAACGGCGGACGGACGGTCCGGAAAAATCGGCGGACGGAAGTTCGAAACCCCTCGGGGATACCGAAGAGGCCGGAACCGCCGTAGCCAACCTCACGGTCGCGATCGGACAGGAAATCGACCACACCCGCGAAGTCTTTCCCCAGGCGATGCTCGCGTACAACGAATTCGAACGGACGTACGCTTCGCACGTGGTCATGCTCTTCGTCCTCGAGGACTACGTCCTTCTCCGCGATACGCTGAAGAAGGTGATGAATCCTCTCGGACAGGTCATCTACAAGGCCTCCAACGCGGAAAGTCCGAAGAGCCCCTAAAGGGCGACGAAAAACCCCTTCCGGAAACGGAAGGGGTTTTCATTACGGTTCGCGAACGGCGACGAGGCGTTCCATGTCGGGTTCGAACGGCGCCTCCACCGTGACGGTTTCTCCCGTTTCCGGATGGGGGAACGAGAGCTTCCACGCGTGGAGCATTTGGCGGTCGATGCCGTACTTGCGCTTGGCGAAGGAATTTTCTCAGACTTCGCCGTAGGCCCGGTCTCCCAGTACCGGCGTACCGAGGGAAGCGAGGTGGACGCGGATTTGATGCGTGCGTCAGGTTTCGATTCGGCACGCGAGCAGGGCGTACTTTCCGGCGATCTTCGATTTGAGCGTTTCGTAGTGGGTGACGGCCGGTTGCCCCGATTCGTCGACCCGCACTTTCGCTTCGTTCTTCGCGTTCTCGACGCGGAGGAGTTTTTTTCGGACGGTTCCCCTGGGATTCTCGGGAGTCCGCGTGGCGATCGTGGCGTACGTCTTGTCCATCTTGTCGTTCTGAAGGGCGGAGAGAAGCCGGTCCAAAGCGCGTTTCGTTTTGGCGATGAGGATGACGCCCGAGGTGTCGCGGTCGATGCGGTGAACGAGGGACGGGCGGAAAGTGAGGGTGTCGAGGTTTCCGGCGTAGTAGTCGGTTACGGCCTCTATAAGCGAATTCTCGTCGCTCTTATGGTCGCCGGGGTGGACGTTGAGTCCTGCCGGCTTGTTCACGGCGAGCACGAAATCGTCTTCGTAGAGAATGCGGTCTTTCGTGAGGGCGAATTTTGCCCGTGACGCTTCGTTTTTCGTTCCCGCTCCTCGTTGCCGGGTTTTAGCGTCGAAAGTCGCGCTATCGCCCGAAAAAGGGGCATTACCGGAACTTTGGCGTCAGAATTCGGCGAACTCTTCTTCGGAAAGGAAGAGTTTGACCGTTTGTCCGAGTTCGAGCCGGTAGTCGTTTTCGCGTTTTTTCCCGTCGACCTTCGCCCGATTGGTGCGCCCCAGTTTGTAGATCAGCGAAAGGGGCGCCCCGGGGAGGAGCTTTTTTAAGAATTTGTCGAACCTCGCGTCCGCTTCGGATTCGCCTACGGTGAACTCCCTCATTATTGGAATACGGTAAAGTCGAGGGCTTCGTTGACGGTCGTCTGTTCGACGTTCTTCGTCCGGGTCTGCCGGAATCATTGAGAGTAGCCTTCCGCGCTGACGCGGGTCCACTGCTGCGGAATCGGGGAGAGTGCCGGGGTCGAAATGCGGTATTCAAGATACGGCATGCCGTTTCCCGCGACGGTTTCCAACGCCCGAACGATGGAGAGCTTGACGGTACACCGGACGCTTCCCGTGCAATTGGATGCCGCGAAAGCCGAAACGGTCTTCGTCGTATTGGAGAGGTCCGAGCCGGTCAGGGTCGAAAGGTCGAACGGCGAAGTCTGGTTCACCTGGTTCGCGGTAATGATTTGCGAATTCGACGCGACAAGGGAATCCCCGCTTCCGCTGACGATCCAGTTCACGATTTGGATAGCGCCTCCCGAGAGCGATTCCGTAGCGTTGTCCGGGGCTCAGGTTTCTCAGGATTTCCCGTCTTCGTCCAGATCGGGCACGCGGAATTCGAACTGGAGAACCGAGGGGTCGTATCCGGCGGGAAGCTTTATCTGAATCGGTTTTCCCGCGGAAACGATGTTCCAATCGGGGTCGTATTCGCTGTTCCCGAATCCGGGTGCGGGAACGACGGTGCCGCTTCCTACGGTAGAAAGCTTGTATCCCGAGCCCGAGAGGGCTCCGACGGTACTGCCGGTTTCGGTTCCGGGAAGGCTGCCCGAGAGGCTCGAAAGCGCCATTTCCGTAGCGCTCGACGCCTTGTAGTAGGCGACGTTTCCGTTTTCCACGCCCTTGACGTCCTTCGAGGCGGGCATGAGCTTCTCGATCAAATACACCCCCATCAGGATGATGAGGATGGTCAGGAGCATCGCGAGGAAGATGGCGAAGCCCTTACGGTCGGACCGTATCGCGTGGGAAATGCGGGACATGGGCTATTCGGAGAGGGAAACGGACGTGGTAACGTGCGCCTTGGGGTCTGCGCCGTTGTTGATGCGCATTCTGCGGAGCCAGGAAAACCCGACGGTCATGTCGATGCGGACGTACGGCGAAATACGGATGGAAGGATCCGTTTCTTTCCAGGAAAGCCGGTAATCCTTGTTGGGATAGGGATAGAACGAAACTTGGGAAACGTTGATGTCCGAAGGGAATACGCTGACCCATTCGGTCGCTCCGGCATCGAACGAACTTCCGGTGCCTACGGGGGTGTTTTCCTTGCCCGCGCAGTAGAAGTCAGAACGGCACTGCCAGGTATCGATCTTCCCGTCGTAGCGGCCGGCCGAAACCACGGAACCGGA
>JASDUA010000048.1:3676-4280 GCA_041891375.1 Patescibacteria group bacterium | reverse complement strand
GCTTCCGAATACACCCTCAAGGTCGGTGAAAACCTCGTCATCCAGACCCTCTCCAAGGTCGAAGGCGACGTTCTCGCTTCCTACGTCCACTCCAACTTCAAGAACGGCGCCCTCGTCGTTGCGAAGGCCGGAACCGACGCTGAAAACCTCAAGCTCGTCGCGATGCACGTCGTCGCTTCCCAGCCGCAGGTTTGCCGCCCGGATGACGTAGATGCCGAATTCGTAGCGAAGGAACGCGAAATCGCCCTCGCTCAGATGCAGGAAGACCCGAAGAACGCCGGAAAGCCGGCCGACATCCTCTCGAAGATCATCGAAGGAAAGATGGCTAAGCTCAAGGAAGAAAACGCTCTCGAAACCCAGCAGTTCGTCGTGAATCCGGATCAGAAGGTCCGCGACTTCATCGGTGCCGGAAACGTCGTTTCGTTCCAGAAGTTCTCCATCTAATGAATTGACGGCGAAGGGATATCCCCTTCCCGTCCATAGCCCCATAGTTTATCGGCTAGAATTAAGGACTCCAAATCCTTCGGGGTAGGTTCGACTCCTACTGGGGCTGCCATTGAAAATCATTAAGCGAGAAGAGGTGTTCTAACTCCTCTTTTTGCTG
>JASDUA010000048.1:0-3666 GCA_041891375.1 Patescibacteria group bacterium | reverse complement strand
CGTATGACCGGGACAGGATTTCCAAGAGTTTCACCAAGGTCTCGAACTTCTCGACCAAAGACCCCTCGATGAGGGCGAGCGCCTCCTCGTCCTTGATGAGCTTCGCTCGGACGGCTTCGAACTCCGCGCGCCTGGAATCGTACTCCTTCTCGGAGATCTTCGCCGCGAGGTACGCGTCGACGAGGTTCGAAAGTTTCTTGTCGTTGTCGGCCATCCGTTTGCGGACGTCCTCCAATTCGGCCAAAATCGCCCGATTCTCGCTAGTTACCAGTTTCCGCACCTCTTCCTTCGTCTTCGATACCGAATGCGCCGGTACGCGCCAATTTTCGGCCATGGGCGAGCAGAGTTCGAATATCTTCTTCTGCGACATCGACAATCCGTGCTTGTCGTTGTGGTAATAGACGAATTTCTTCTTGATGAGCGAGGCCTTGAGCGGTTTCCCGTCCGGATCCACTACGATGCCCTTGAGGGGAAAATCATGGAACCGGTAGCCGACGAGGACGCGGCCGTCGGAATTGACCTCGTCGAAAATGTCGCGGTCGACGATCGACTCGTGAATCCCCTTCCCTACCGCACCGGCGAAGCGCACCACGCCGACGTAGAAATCGTTCTTCAGGATCTGGTCGACCTGCGAAGTCTTCCATTTTCCGGAATCGGTGGATCTTCCGCTTCACCTGGTCGGGACTCCGGAGGCGTTGAGTTCGTCGCAGATCTGCGGGATCGACCATCATTTCCCGCGCAGCTCGAAAATCTTCCGGACGGTCACTGCCTCGGACTGCTGGGTCTCAACCTCCCCTTCGCCGCAATTGCGGTAGCCGTATGGGGCGCGGTACGGGACCTTGCCTTCGGCGACCATCGAATTCATTCGGCGCATGACGCGCTGCCGCATCTTGGCGATTTCCTCGGCGCCCAGGGAAAGGAATATCGACATGGTGAGAAGTTCGTGCTCCGTGTATACGCTGTTATGCGTGTGTACCTGTTTTACCTTCCCCTGGCGGATAGCCCACTTGATCGTTCACTCGTCAACCTCGTTCCTGGAGAGGCGGTCGATATCCCAAGCGATGACGGTATCCGCGCGGCCAGCGTAGATCTCGCCCATCATTTCCCCGAAGAACGGGCGGCCGTGTTCTTTGGCCGTCCGCTTCTCCTCGAGCACCTTCACAACGTCGACGGCCGTTCACTTTCCCCGAAGATCGTCGACGTACTTGAAAGCCCACGCGCGCTGATCGTCGAGCGAGGCCTTCTGGTGACGGTTGTCGTCGGTCGATTTACGGAGGTAGATGACGGCTTTCATCGGTACCTATTTAAGCTTTTTGATAGATTTGTTGTTCAAAAGGCGGGTCATTTGCCTCTGGGATTCCTCGTACAATATTTTCTCTCTTTCCGCTTGAGGCATCTTCTGGTCAATCAGCATTGCGTTGATCGTCTCGAGGTTCGACATGATGACGAGCTGCTCGACCGTGGCATAGTCTCTCTGATTTCCTCCGTCCTTTCCTCCGCCTTCCTTCTTCCACTGCGCAGCGGTCTTTCCGAAAACGATCATATTGAGCATATCTGCTTCGCTTGCGTAGACGTAAGCGCCGAACGTGAACGTTCCGATGAGGTTATCCTTTATCGCATCGGTATGGGTTTTGTAATTCACCTTGGCGAGAACTCGCTTAACTTCCCATCCGCTTTCGAGTCTCTCGGCCTCCTCGGCCTTGAGACGCTGAAATTCCTTGACGATGAAGAGCTTGAACTCCGGTGACACCCAGGAGGCGAATTCGAGAGCGATGTCGATATGTGCATATGTGCCTCAGAAAATACCGGTCTTCGCCCGAAGTCCGACCCCGTTAACCTTTTGAGTCCATTCCTTTACGGAAATACTAAACCGGTTCAATCCCGAATCCCTCATGATTTCTTCGAATTCTTCCGAATCGAAATCGGGATTGTTCAAGCGTTCCCATACTCCGAGGAATTCCACCGTATTCTTATTCCGGAGCCACCTTTCAATCAGTCATATGTCTCCGAATCGCTTTGCGATATCAGTAAGCGAAATGAAATCGTCCTTGAGGAAATTTATTTCAGACCCCTGGACGATGATTTTTTTATCCTTGGAAACCATGTTGATTCGTTAAAAAATGTTTCAGTAATCCTTTGTGGGGCTTAATTCCCCCGAATTGGGGGGAATATGGTTTTAACTACCTAATGCAGCATCTGGCGGGAACACCTCGTCTAAGTAAGGCTTTGCGTGGAAAATTGGCGCCAGATAGAACGTATCGCATGGAAAAATCCGATATTTGTCCAGTACGATCATCGCGCAAACGTCTGACACTCCGAACGACTCGGAAAACTTTCAGATATCGTTTCATAAGAGATTCCAATCGCTTATTGCGAATTCCTCCGAAACCAGCAGTCTTCAGGCGAATTCGTCACATTGCCTTTCCGTCAGCAATCAAAACTTATTTTCCGGGGCACCGCGCATCAGAACGTGCGCGAGTTCGTGGGCCATCGTGAAGCGATTGCGTGGCGAGGTGCTACCATCGCATTCGAAAATGATGACGGTTTTTCAGCCGTGATGGGTCAGTCATTTGCAAGCATTCTCGTACGGCTCGTACTTGACCGAATATCAATGCTTCGAAATCTCCCCCTCCAGCCACTCGTTCGATTTTATCTTGATGCAGTTGCTCGATTCAATGAATCGTTCCAATGCTTCCGGAATTTGAATTGGGTGATATTTGAAGTCCATGTTTTAGAGTTTTCAGAATAATTCCGGAAGGATTCCGAACAGCATTATCACGAAGAAGATAATGGCGATTGCCATGATCGGGCTTACCGACTGAGGAAGCTTCGCAGAAGAAACCACCGAATCGGGCGCGTTTCGCTGCTTCAGGAATCTCCTCGCCAAATAGGAATAGTCTCAAACCGTGGACGATACGGACAACGGCCATCCGCTCTCGTCGAACTTCACGGTCACGAAACAAGGCTTTTTCACCCAATGGTAAATGAGGTAAAGCAGGCCAAGTCAGAAAACGAACATCAGAAGGATGAAAATCAGAAATGAGAAGCTCGATTTTGGACCCGTGAATTTCGCCACTCCAGATTCGTACTCGACGACGTTTTTCACGAATCAGTCGGAATTCGCGAGGAAAAATGCCACGAACTCGTCCATCCTGGCGTTCCTGTCAGATTTTCCGGATAGGTCGGATCCGCAATGCTTGCAGACGATCGCCTCGGACTTGATGTCTTCGGCGCATTTTGGGCACTTCTTCATTCCCTCTTCCATGATCAAAACGGTTATAGATAGAAAACATCTTTGATCCGATTCTCCATTACTCGCTCCGGAACTCAGAACAGCGGGGATAGGATCGAGTAATCGGCTCAATGGTCCTCGACGGCCCTTCTTAGATCCGTTTCCGGAATAAGCTTTTCCCTGGCGATCCTATCGGCCCTCCTTTCGGCAATCAGCGTGAATGCCGACCTTACGGTACCGTCCTCGAGATGCGCGAGTTCGTGCGCCAAAATGAACCGCTTCGACAATGCGCAGGCGGTGGATCTGACAACGACGAACGTCCTACCGCCGATCCTCGTAGCGAGGCCGTCGATTTTTTCGAGCGGGTATTCTTCGATCTTCGCGCCGCATTCACGGGCGAGACGAACGACGTCGACAGCGTATTCCATCAGAAG
>JASDUA010000047.1:0-4299 GCA_041891375.1 Patescibacteria group bacterium | reverse complement strand
GCGGGCATCGTCATCGTCATGTTCCTCTGTATCGGAGTCCTCATGACGCACGTCGTGCCGAAGCTCGTGGCGATGTTCGGCGACAAGGAAAAGCTCCCGCCGCTCACCAAGTTCCTCATGAGCGTCAGCGACGTGTTCGTGAATTACTGGTGGCTCATGGGCATCGTCATCGGCGTGTTCGTCATCGCCGTGAAGATGTGGAAGAACACCCCGGAAGGACACTTCCGCTTCGACCTCATCATGCTCCACTTCCCAATCGTCGGGCCCATCATGAAGAAGGTCGTTCTCTCCAAGTTCTCGCGCGTTCTCTCGAACCTCCTTTCCTCCGGCATCTCGATCGTCGAGTCGCTCCGCATCGTATCGGAAGTCGTCGATCACGAAGTCTACCGCCAGCGCATCATGCTCCTTCGCGAAGATATCAAGAAGTGAGTGAAGATCGGCGAAGGGCTCGAAGATGACGCCCTCTTCCCGGATATGCTCGTCCAGATGATCAAGGTCGGTGAAGAGACTGCCCGTCTCGACTCCATCATCCTCAAGATCGCGGACTTCTACGACGCGGAAGTCGATACGACCGTAAACGCCATCAACAAGACCATCGAACCGGTCATCATCGTCATCATGGCGGTCGTCGTCGGTTTCATCGCGGTCGGTATCATGCAGCCGATCATGAACCTCTCGGAGGCGATGACGGGATAACAAGAATGGAAAAGAGGCCGGGAGGCCTCTTTTTTGTGATTGTGAAAAAGGTCGTCTTATCGATTGCGAAAGACCCCGCCAAATAGGCGGGGCGGAGGGTGGTCATAGATCTTTTACACGATGGCGGAGAGGCTTTCCTTCGCTTCTCCGGCCGTCTTCATCGACTCCTGAAGGGTTCGCTGGCTCATTTCCGTCCGTTCCTTCACGCGGCGTTCGATATCCGCAAGCCGGCGGTCGACTTCGATTTCCTTCGAGGCCTTGAGAATGGCTTCCGAGAACTTCAAGGTACGGTCGCGCTCTTTTTCTTCCGCGGTTTTCTTCGCGTCGTTGTCGCGGTTCTTGTCGTTCTGGGCGTCGCGGCCTTCTTGGGTGCCCTTGATGCCTTCGAGTTCCTCGCGGAGCGCGAAATACGCCTTTTCGATAGCCTTTTTACGCTGTTCCGGATCTTCGATGAGCGAAGCTTGCCGAACTTCCGCTTCGTACTTGTCGACGAGCGGTTTGGCCTTTTCTTGGAATTCGGCTTTCTCCGAAATCCCGCCCGAACCGATTTCGTCCTTTCGGGTCGAAGAAATGTCCGCGTAGAGCGAATTTCCCGCCTTGGCCGCGACGTCCGCGATATCCTTGCTCGGGTCTTTCTTGTCGGCTCCGTCCTCTTTGCCTTCTTTCTTGAGGATCTTGTCGGCCTCTTCGATCTTACGGTCCTCTTCCTTACGGTCGAGTTCTTTGGATTCCAATCTTACGGACATGGTCGGTTCATTACCAGGTAACTGACGTACATCCTATCATAAAACCCCGTCCCAATGCAAATGGGGCGGGGTTTTCGGGCGAGATTTAGAAAATGACGACGAATTCGCCCTTTCTCGGACGGAGTTTCAGTTCTTCGACGCATTCCGCCGCGGTTCCGCGGATGAATTCTTCGAACTTCTTCGTCAGTTCGCGGGCGATGACGATCTGGTGGTCGGGACCGAAGTGTTCCGCGATTTCGGCGACCGTCTTGTCGATGCGGTGGACGCTCTCGTAGACGACCACGGTGTAGTCCTTCGCTTTGAGCGATTCGAAGAGCGTCTTGCGTCCCTTCTTGATCGGCATGAACCCGAGGAAGCGGAAATCGTGCGTGTGCGCTCCGGAGCATACGAGTGCCGAAAGTACGGCCGAAGCTCCGGGAATGGGGCAGACGGGAATTCCTTCCGCGATGGCGGCCTTCACGAGGGCGTATGCCGGATCCGAAATTCCCGGAGTTCCCGCGTCGGAGATGAGCGCACAGGTTTTGCCTTCTTTGAGGGCTTCGAGGATCTTGTCGATTTTCGCGACTCCGGAGTGCGAATGGAAAGAAAGCATCGGACGTTCGATGCCGTAATGCTTGGTGAGGACGCCGGAGGTGCGGGTGTCTTCGCAGGCGATGAAGTCGGCCTCTTTGAGCACGCGTACGCCGCGGTACGTCATGTCTTCGAGGTTGCCGATGGGGGTCGAAACGAGGTAGAGCATTCTTTGGAGCAGGGGAGTCCCGGTTATTTTCAGAATTGGATTCCGTAGCGTTTTTCGAGATCCTTTACGGAATCCGCGACGAGGTCGGAAGCTTCGTATCCGAGCGTTTTCGCGACGCGTTCCACGGCTTCGGGGCTTTCGGCTTCGATTTCGAGCAGGGGAGGGATGCCGGGATATTCGTCGATTTCGATCTTTCCTTCCGAGCCTTCGAGAACGAATGAGCGTCGGCGTTTACTCACCGTGCGGATTTTTTCGAACCCGATGGCGAGGAGGATGTCTTCGGTCTTTTCCGGGTCGGAGACGAACGTTTCCGATTCGGTCATCGACTTGAACCTCGAACCCGAATCGGGATTGCGCTTTTTGTGGTTTAAAACCCATCCTCCGTGTTCGCTGCGGAGCCGGAGGGTCTCGCCTCACGAATTCTTGTAGAACTTCGCTACGAGCGTTTCATCGCCCTTCTGAGCGTATCCGAGCGCGAGAAGTTTGGAGATTTCGATCTCCGCGTCGACGTTCAGGATCTTTCCTTCGACTTCGTTCATGGGAATCGGCTTAAAACGGCAGGTATTTGTCCGCGAATTTCGATACGACGCCGCCCAGCCATCAGGCGACGAGCATGACGACCGACCAAGCGAACGGATGGTCTTCGATCCAGTATTTCAGGCGCCGCGATCTCGAACGTTGCTGCATGAGGAAGAGCCGCCCCTGGTTGGAGACGCCGTAATCCCCGAAACGCTTGTTCCGGATTTCGAAATCCACGAAACCGTTATCGACGCACCATTCCAAAAGGACCCGGCTGTCCGGGTCCGATGAGTACGGCACGTCTTCTTTTGCCATGAGGTCAGCCGATTTCTTCGAAATGCCGTCCTTCTCGAACTTGAGAAGGAAACGGGCGATTTCGGAGTTGGAAGGGCGGATGTCCATGCGTGCGGAAGTTTAGAGACCGAGCTTGTCGCGGATGACGTTCACCTCGTAGTAGAGGTTCTGGTCTTTCTTGAGAACGGCTTCGAGCTTGCGGCACGAGTAGAGGATGGCGGAGTGGTTGCGGCCCGAGAAGATGTTGCCGATGCGTTCGTAGGTGAAGTGCATCTTGTTCTTCAGGAGGTACATGGCCACCTGGCGCGGAATCATGTTTTCCTTGCGGCGGTCTTCGCCGATGAGCATCTTCTTTTCGATGCCGAAGTGGGTCGATACCGCGTCGAGGAGTTCGTCGTAGCTGCGGGCAATCTTGCGGGCCTGTCCGCGGTTTCCGAGCGCGTCGTTGGTGACGCCGAGTTTCTGGAAGCGGGAAGAGACGTTCTCGATCGTCGGCGGTTTGCCGTGGAGTTCGTATTCGGCGATGATCTGGTTGAGGATGCCTTCGATTTCGCGGACGTTGGAGTTCGCGTTGTAGGCGATGAATTCGGCGACTTCCTGCGGGAGGATGAATTCGCGGGCGCGGGCCTTTTCCTGGAGGATGGCGAGGCGGGTTTCGAAATCCGGCGCTCCGACGTCGACGATGATTCCCCATTCGAAACGCGATTTGAGACGCGGTTCGATTTCGGTGAGTTCCTTCGGCGGACGGTCTCCGGAAAGGACGATCTGTCGGCCGGACTCGTGCATCAGGTTGAAGATGTTGTAGAGCTCTTCCTGGGTGCGCTCTTTCTTCGCGAGGAACTGGACGTCGTCGATCACGAGGACGTCGATGTTACGGTATTTTTCGCGCATCTTGTCGACGGTGCGCTTCTTGATGCTGTTGACGTAGTCGGTGAGGAAGCGGTCGGCCGTGGTATAGATGACCTTCTTATCTTTGAAACGCGCCTTGATAGTATTGCCGATACCCTGGAGAAGGTGGGTCTTTCCGAGTCCGACGTCGCCGTAGATGTAGAGCGGGTTGTACGCGGAGCCCGGACGGCGGGAAACGGCGTCGGCGGCGGCGTAGGCGAGCTGGTTGGAAGGGCCGACGATGAAGTTCTCGAGACGGTACTTCTCGTTCATCATGCGGACGTTGATGCCGCCCATTTCCTCTTCTTCTTTCGCTACGGCGGCTTCTTCTTCCTTCTTCTTGGAAGTGGTGAGTTCCTTGTATTCCTTGAGACAGTCGATGACTGGCTGCTTAGTGCGTGCGAAAAGTTTGTCGGT
>JASDUA010000046.1:304-4335 GCA_041891375.1 Patescibacteria group bacterium | reverse complement strand
TCGTGTACTCGCTCAATTCCCACCGTTCTGACGAAGGGGCCGAAGTGCGCGTCACCGCGTACGCCAATCCGCTCGAAGAGAAGGCCGTCATCCTCCGCGACATTCGCCGCCTCCTCGCCGCGGGAACCGCACCCGAGGAAATCGCCGTGCTTACCCGTACCAACCGTGAAACCCAGGAATGGGCCGCCTTCCTTGCCGCCAACGGCATCGGAGTGGAAAGCAAAGCGTCCGCCGACGCGCTTTCGAGCGATGCGGTCACGCTCGCGCTTGACCTTTTGGAAGTCGTTTCTGATCCCGGAGTCGCCGAAGAGAAGGTCATCCGTCTCGCGAGGTCGGGCATTTTCGACATCGATCCGGCGGATGTTCTCAAGATCAACCGGGCGCTCTATAAGATGAACTACACGCGCAAAGACCGCCTGAAGTTCATCGACGCGATTTCCGATCCGGAACTCCTCGCCGACATCGGCGTGAAGAATGTGGAAAAACTTTCCGAATTCTATTCGAAGATCGCTGCTGCCGCGCCGGAAAATGTCCAACTCTACGAAGACTTCAAGCGCATTTTCGAATCGGTGGGATTCCTCGATTTCGTCGAGAAACGCGGTTCTTTCCCGGATCTGGAAGACGTGTTCACCCTCTTCGAAACCGCCAAGGACTGGAGCGGTTCGAATCCTCTCCTTACCGTAGCCGGATTCCTGAAGAAGATCGGGTACTACCGCAAGTATTCGCTTTCGCTCCCGTCCAAGCGCCTTTCCGAAATCCCCAACCGGGTCAAGGTGCTGACCGCACACCAGTCCAAGGGTCTCGAATACGAAGCGGTGTTCATGTCGAACCTCTGCGACGGAAACTGGGGCGGACGCCGCAACGTCGACCAACTCCGCCTTCCTCCGGGAGCCGTTTTGAAAGACGGCTCCGCGGCCATCGCCGGAGATCCGGAAGAAGAAGAGCGCCGTCTCTTCTTCGTGGGAATCACCCGCGCCAAGGCCGTGCTCCACCTTTCGTACGCCGAATCCGACGGAAAGAAGATGAAGATCGCCTCGCAATTCCTTACCGAACTTTCGGTCGAACCAGGCAGGAACGCCGATCCGGTGGATTACGCCGAGGTCGTAGCGGCCGATTTGCGCCCCACGGCGCTCTTCGCTTCGGAAATGACCGACGGCGAAGAATCCTACGTCCGCGAATTCCTCGCGAACTACCGCCTTTCGCCTTCGGATCTTTCCAAGTTCCTCGAAGACCCCAAGCTCTTCCTTCGCGACTCGATCTTCAAGTATCCGTTTGAAGACAACGAATATACGGTGTTCGGAAAAACCTACCACCGCGCGCTCGAACTCTTTTACCTTTCGTGGAAGAAAGACGGGAAAGAACCCGGTATCGAACAGCTCCTCTCCGACTTCGAAAGGGCTCTCAAGCAGGAGGTTTTGCCGCCCGATTTGCGCGAGAAACTCTTGAAAAAGGGAAGGGAAGGCCTCGGGGGCTGGTACGCCATCCACGCCGGAAAGCTCGAGATGCCTCTTGAGCTCGAATACAACTTCTATCCGCGCAACATCGTTTTCGAAGGCGTTCCGCTCACGGGAAAGATCGACAAGATCGAGCTTCTCTCCTCGGGCGCCGACGAAGTCCGTCTCGTGGACTACAAGACCGGACGTGCGAAATCCTTGAACGAGGTCAAAGGCCTCACCGCGAACGGCGATGGGAAGTATTTCCGCCAACTGCTCTTCTACAAGCTCCTCTTCGAACTCGACCCGAGCCTTTCGGGAAAGTACCGCACGACTTCCCTCATGCTCGAATTCGTCGAAGGGAAAGACGGCGAATACAAGAGCGTCGAAGTCGACTTCACCGACGAGGACTACGAAAACCTCAAGGCGACCATCAAGGACGCCTGGTCGAAAATCTCGAATCCCGAGTTCTGGAAAGAAGTGATGCGCTCATAACGAAGAAAACCCCCTTCCGTTTCCGGAAGGGGGTTTTGGTTCTCGTGATTTCGAGTAGCGGATTGGCTCTTCGTCCTTTCGAATTCGACTAGCTCTTCGTTTTGCCGATTCCGCCGAGGCATTCGCGCTCCTTGTTCGTGAGCTTGCGACCGGAGTCCATGATGGCGGAAAAACTCGTTTTCGCTTTCTGACGCTCCGCTTCAAGCCGGTCTTTAGCTTTTTCAATGGCGTCTGCGGTCTTTTTTCCGTAGATTTTCGGCGCGCGTTCGTTGACGTCGTCGAATTTTCCTATGGCGGCGAGCCAAGTGGGCGCATTCTTGGGCGCATTCGCGATGACGTAGCATTTTTCGCGTTCCAAATAGTAGCGGACTTCCGTTCGGAAATCCTGTTCGTCCGCTTCCGGGTAGGCGGGGGCGTTCGTCTTTTTCGCAGACACGGCCCGTTCGGCCTTGTCTTTGGTATTGTCGATGACCATGTCCGCCATTCCGGTGCCGAGGCCGCCGGCGAATTCGTTCGCGGAGGAAGGTGCGGATACTAATGCCAAAGGCGCGGCGATTGCTACCGCACGTGCGGTTTCGAGAAAATTCTTCATCATTCGATCGGTGGTTATGCGGGATTTATAACCACTAATCAGATTTTGTCAAAAGCCTCTCCGAAAAGACGAACGCCAATCCCGCGAGCAATCCGGCGGCGTTGGCGACGATTCCGTATCCGTTCGCGTAGTCCAATCCGACGAATATGAGGACGAAGAGGTATCCGCCGCCGATTTCCGGATGCTTCGTCTGGTGCATTTTCACGATGGTATACGCACACACGGCCATGGCGAACGAATCGAGTCCGATTATCGCACGGTGCGTTTCGAGAGCCAACGCGGAGACGGCGGAGACGATCGTGACGAACGCGAAGAACGATGCGTATTTTTTCGCCCCGATCGTATTTTCTATCGGTTTTCCGAAATACAAAAGCAGGAAAGCGTTGCTCAGGAAGTGGAAGAATCCGTAGTGCGCGAGAGGACCGATGACGATGCTCGCGATGATCGCGCTTATCGGATACGAAAGCGTTATCTCGCCCATTCCGTAGGCTGTGAGTTCGGGTTTTGCGGCAACGAGGACGGTTATGGCTGCCGAGACGATGAGCAGCGCGTTATTGAAGCTTTTTCGGTGCATGGTTTTTTAGGGTGAAGAAGATCGTTACGGCAGCGACGAACATTATCGCGGAGAGCGTCTGCCCCATGGTTACGAATCCGTAGAGGTATCCGATTTGCGCGTCCGGAGTTCGGAAGAATTCCGCGAATATCCGGAAAACGGCATATCCTCAGAGGAACGCGGTCGCGACGGTTCCAGGATTCGGTTTCCGCTTCGAAACGAACCAAAGCAGCGCGAAGAGGGCGGGTCATTCGAGCATTGCCTCGAGGAGCGGAGAAGGGAATCGGCCCACCCCGTCTACGGTCATGGCGAACGGTCAGACATACGGCGCGTACCCGAAGAGTTCTCCGTTGACGTAGTTCGCGATACGTCAGAGCATGATGCCGATGGGCAATATGAGCGTGACTTCGTCCGCCGTGGTGAGGAAGGATTCTTTCATCTTCTTCGAATACGCCCACATGGCGACGATTACGCCGATGACACCTCCGTGGAAGCTCATCCCGCCTTTCCAGGTCTGGGGGATTTCGAGCGGGTTCGCCAGATAGTACGCGGGGTCGTAAAAAAGCACGTACCCGAGTCTGCCTCAGAGGAAAACTCCCAAAAACACGTAGAACAGCAAGTCGTCGAGCTTCGTGACCGGAACGACGGATCGCTTCTTCAATATGAGGTACCCCAAAAGAAAGCCTACCGCATACGCGGTCCCGTAGTACGTGGGAGCGATGCGGACGCCGAAGAGGCTCAGTTCGAAAATGGGCATGCGGTGACGCGGGTTTCCTTAGAAGTCGCTTATGGCTTCCGTTTGGATGCCGTAGATGACGTAGTCGCCTTCTTTGAGCGATTTGGGGTCAAGTCCGGTCTTTTGAATGGCGATTGAGAGCAAATCCTCTGCCTTGTCCGTGAGATTGGCGATGTTCGGGAGAACGACGGAAAGCTTTCCGAGACCCTGCGCGAGGAAAAT
>JASDUA010000046.1:0-294 GCA_041891375.1 Patescibacteria group bacterium | reverse complement strand
GACGCCTTCCTTCTTAGGATCGAGCGCGGAGATGTTCGCCAGAACCCGGCGCTTGGAGGCGGGGAGCACGTCTACGCGGATACGGACGTTCTGAAGGTCGGCCGCCGTGCCTACGAGGCCGGACAAGCGCGGATCTTTCAGGCAGAGAAGCGCGTTCTCGACCATTTCCTTCGCGGAATTCTCATTCTTCGTATGGATGCGTCATCTGACTATCCCCTGCGAGATGTGTATAAGAGACAGCGCCAGAACCCGGCGCTTGGAGGCGGGGAGCACGTCTACGCGGATACGGACGTT
>JASDUA010000045.1:0-4370 GCA_041891375.1 Patescibacteria group bacterium | reverse complement strand
CCTCAACACCACCCTCGTCATGGGCCTCACCGCGGTTCTCGTGGCGCAGGCTACCGGCATCTACACCAAGGGCCTCAAAGGACACTTCGGACACTACCTCTTCAACTTCTCGGGACACTCCCCCGCGGAAAAGGTGGTCAACGTCTTCGTCGGATGGCTCCACTTCGTCGGAGAATTCGTCCGCGTCGGTTCGCTCTCGATGCGTCTCTTCCGTGTACGTGGGTTCGCTCATCCCTTCGGCCGGCACCGGAGCCTTCCGCTTCATCGTCCTCCCCTTCTGGTTCTTCGAACTCCTCGTCGCGTTCCTCCAGGCGTACATCTTCGCCACCCTCTCGGGCCTCTACCTCAAAGAAGCCACCGAACACGCTTCCCACTAACCTGGGAAGCTGGGGGCCGGTTATCCTCGAAGGATGCCCGACCCCTGGTTTCCAGGGTTTTCATCTTTTTTCTTTTCTACTATGAATCTTCTTCCTCTCGCTCTTATCGGCGTAATCGGCTCCGGAGTAGGTATCGGTCTTATCGGTATGGGCGCAATGCAGGCAATCGGCCGCAACCCGTCCGCTTCCGGCGACATCAACGCGAAGATGCTTACCGCGATCGCTCTCTGCGAAGTCCCGGGTCTCCTCGCTTTCGCCGCTCTCTTCATCGTAAAATAAGCGTTTTTCGTTTTTCCTAGTTTTTTTCCCGTCCTGACCATGGAAGGTCTCGTAGATCTCGGCTCACTCGCCATCCAAGCCGTAAACCTCGGCATCGTCGCGTTCGTACTCAAGAAGTTCGTATTTTCGCCGTACCTCGCGTACCTCGACGAAGAGGCCGCCAAGCGCGCGGAACTCGAACGTTCAAGCGAACTCGCTGCCCAGGCGGAAGCGGATGCCCGCGCGAAGGCCGAAGAAATCGTCAACGAGGCCAAGCGGGAAGGAAAATCCATCCGCGAAGAATCGAAAACCCTCGCCAAACAGGAAGCGGCGCTCATCGTTTTCGAAGCCAACAAGGAAGCCGACGCCGTTCGTGCGAAGGGTCTTTCCGACATCGAAAGCGAACGTCGCGCGCTCGAAGAATCCCTGCGTGCCAAGGTCGTTTCGGTGGCGCTCAAAATCAACGAGAAGGTTTTCGGCAAGTCCGAATCCAATGCGGAACTCGTCAAAAACCTCGCGAAAGACCTCTAAACCGTTTTCCCAAACATGTCCGAAACCATCGACATCTCCGGACTCGGCAAAGAGGAACTCTCTTCCGTCGTAAAGTCCTTGAAGCTCTACCGGACCTTGAAAAAGCGTCTCGGAAACCGGGGCGTCAGCATCTTCAATGCCATCCGCACGGGAGAAAAGACCCTCCGAGTCGAATATTTCCCCTCCATGGGTAAGGAAGCCGCTGAAAAAGCCCTCGCCGACGCGTTCGGAAAGGACTTCGACAAGGGCTTCCGCACCGAATGGAAGGAAAACCCGTCCCTCGAGGGAGGCGTCCGCGCCTTCTTCGGCGACGAAATGGTCGACCTTTCTTTCTCCCGCATCGAGCGGATCCTCGGTTAATTCTCCTCATTCACGAAAAACATGTCCACCAACGTTCTCGACCGTATCATCGCCGATATCGAGTCGAAAATCGACTCCTCGGACCTCTCCCCCGAACGTAAGAGCTCGGGTGAAGTCGTCTACCTCGGCGACGGTATCGCCAAGGTCGTAGGCCTCCGCGACGTTTCCTACAACGAAGTCGTCGAATTCGAGTCCGGCGCCAAGGGCGTCGCGCTCAACCTCGAAGAGCACTCCGTCGGCGTCGTAATCCTTTCCGGATTCGGCACCATCAAGGAAGGCGCCATCGCCAAGACCACCGGCCGCATCCTCGAAGTTCCGGTAGGACCGGGCCTTTTGGGACGCGTCGTCGACGCTCTCGGAAACCCCCTCGACGGCCTCGGACCGATCAAGGCCGCCGAATTCTATCCGACCGAACGCGTCGCTTCCGGCGTCATGAGCCGTAAGTCGGTCCACGAACCGATGGCTACCGGTATCAAGGCGATCGACTCGCTCGTACCGATCGGACGCGGACAGCGCGAACTCATCATCGGAGACCGCCAGACCGGCAAGACCCAGATCGCGATTGACACGATCCTCAACCAGAAGGGACAGAACATGAAGTGCGTCTACGTCGCCATCGGTCAGAAGGACTCGAAGGTCGTAGCCCTCGTGGAAGAACTCAAGAAGGCCGGCGCCATGGACTACACCACCGTCGTCGTCGCGGGAGCTTCCGCTCCGGCATCGATGCAGTGGCTCGCTCCGTACACCGGATGCTGCGTAGGGGAATACTTCATGATGAACGGCGAACACGCCCTCGTCATCTACGACGACCTCACCAAGCACGCCAACGCGTACCGTGAAATGTCCCTCCTCCTCCGCCGTCCGCCGGGACGCGAAGCGTATCCGGGCGACGTCTTCTACCTCCACTCCCGCCTCCTCGAACGCGCCGCGAAGCTCAACGACGACCTCAAGGCCGGTTCCCTTACCGCGCTCCCGGTCATCGAAACCCAGGCTGGCGACGTTTCCGCCTACGTTCCGACCAACGTCATCTCCATTACCGACGGTCAGATCTTCTTGGAATCGAGCCTCTTCAACTCGGGCGTCAAGCCGGCTATCAACGTCGGTCTCTCCGTATCCCGCGTAGGCGGATCGGCACAGACCAAGGCGATGAAGCGCGTCGCCGGAACCCTCAAGCTCGACTTGGCCCAGTTCCGCGAACTCGAAGCGTTCTCCCAGTTCGCTTCCGACCTCGACGCCGACACCCGCAAGCAGCTCGAACGCGGTAAGCGCATGGTAGAAATCCTCAAGCAGGACGTCTACTCCCCCGCTTCCTTCGACAAGCAGGTAGCCCTCATCTACGCAGGATCCATCGGAATGCTCGACGGAATCGAAGTCTCCAAGATCCGCGAATTCGAAAAGGCGCTCTACCTCGCCCTCGACGAAGAAGGAACCACGGTAGAAGCCATCAAGGCCAGCAAGGACTTGAACGACGAAACCAAGGCCGGACTCAAGGCGATTATCGAAAAGGTCCTCAAGACTTTCTAAGTCGTAGCCGCAACTTCATGAACGCCAAAGCTCCAGAAATCCAAACGGAAACCCGGTCGCCCGATGTCGCGGCCGGTTCCGCGAAGGACGGGAGCGACGCGTTGTCCCTCGATTTCACCCGCAGGCCGGTAGCCGACATCCTCGCGCAGACGGCGGCGAAAGAAGCGGCGGAAATGCCGGAACTCCTCGACTACCAGGAATGGGAACCGTGGTTTGCCGGCTTCATGAAGGAAATCCAGCCCCTTCCGTGAATGGGACGAACCCTCTCGGCAGCGCTTTCCGAATTCGTCAAAGCCCAGGTGTCCCAAAACGAATGGCGCCCCGACGTCGTCACCCCCTTGAAGAGGGCGTACGACAAGTACTCCACGCATCTCGAATCCAAAGGGTTTCCAAAGGTCTCGAAAAGCGAATTCGCGGAACTGTTCGTCAAAGAACTCCGGGTCATACCCGCGAAGCTCTATAAGGAATACCTGGACCGGGAGACCCTCGAAACCCGAGCGAAGAATTTGCGAATGGTCGCGAACGCGAACCCCGGAAACGCCGAAATCCGAAAACTCCGCAACTTGGCTGACACGCTCGCCCTCGGGCGTTCGAGGTTCGCACAAGAAACGAGCGACAAGAATCCTGAAAACCCCTGCGTGAAGCTGCGAGCGGCCGTCTCCGAACTCTCGGCGAAAATAGAGAGATCGGTTTTCAAGCCCGCCGAAGCCTCGATACTCGATACGCCCGTGTCGGAACTCGTTTCCCGCGCGCTCGCGTGAATCGGCATCGGACAGAAAAAGAAGAAACAATAAACCCCGCCCCATGGCATCCTGAAAGGAAATCAAATCCCGCATCAAGTCGGTCAAGAACACTGGAAAGATCACCAAGGCGATGGAGCTCATCTCCACCGTCAAGATGAAAAAGGCGCAGGAAAGCGTCCAATCTTCCCGTCCGTTCGCGCTCGAAGCGTCGAAAATCCTCGGCATCCTCGCCGGCGAAGGGCTTTTCGAAACCGCTCCGTCCGAGCCGACCGGAAAGTCGCTCGTCATCCTCGTCAGCTCCAACAAGGGCCTCTGCGGCGGATACAACATCGGCGCGTTCAAGGAAACCCTCGCGCTCATCCGTAGGAATCCGGAATCGAAATTCGAATTCGTCACCGTCGGAAAACGCGCGCGCGAGTTCGTCATCCGTACCGGCAACGTCCTCGTCGCGGACTTCTCGGATACCGTCAAAGACTCCGTCGCGATTACCGACGCCCGCACGGTATCCCGGTTCGTCCAAAGCGAATACAAGACCGGCAAGTACGACAGGGTCTACATGGTATACGGACACTACGTC
>JASDUA010000044.1:3085-4419 GCA_041891375.1 Patescibacteria group bacterium | reverse complement strand
CTGGGTGATCGCCTGTTCGTTTACGAGCGAAGAGGAAACGGTGCGGAGGTTCGCCTGGGTCTTGGTGTTCTTAGCGTCCGAGGTGTATCCCTGGAGGGAGAGGAAACCGATCGTAGCGAGGATCGCGAGGATGGTGATTACTACGATGAGTTCGACGAGGGTGAAACCCTTGGAGTTCTTTGCCTGTACGAGCATAGAAAAAAGAAAAAAGGAGGTAGGTAATTACGCACATCCGGAAAGTTCCGCATGAACGTTTCCAATTAATCCATATGCTTTTTCGCTTGTCAAATACTAAACATATCTGATTTCGCCGAGGCATTTGGGTTCAGAGATACGTCCGAACGCTCATATTTTACCCACTAAAAAGGAAAATCAACGTTAAATTTGATATTTATTTAATTCTCCTTTAATTGGCAATCAACATTTCGGTTTGGCGTTAGCACAGATGTGCCGTATCCTTACCGAAGGAAAGGCATTCGGCAAGCGTTCGTTATTTGCGCGCGCTTCGAAAATGCCCTATAATGGTAGAAAAGGTAACCGCAGGTAACCAGAGGATCCGTGTTCCACAAAGAAAAATCACCCAAGAAGTTCCTTGCCCACGAAGTCCGCCAGGACATCGGCGACGTCATCGCCTATTCCAACGGACTTTTTGACTTCGCCATTACGGAGAGGGCATCCGACATCCATATCGAACCGTCGAGGGATTCCATCAACCTCCGCTTCCGCGTGTCCGGAGACTTCATTTTCGTCGACCGCATCAGCCACGAAGAATACGCCAAGCTTATTTCGCGTATCAAGATCATGGCGAACCTCCGTATCGACGAGAAATACCGTCCGCAAGACGGAAAGATCGCCTATACGACGGAAGAGCATAACGAAAACGTCGACATCCGCGTCAGCATCATCCCGGTAGTCGACGGTGAAAAAGTGGTCATGCGCATGCTCCGCCAGGACACTTCGCTCCTTTCCCTCGAGAAGCTCGACTTCCTCGACGTGAACATGGACCGCATCAAGGCCAGCCTCGAAAGCCGCTACGGCATCATTCTCGTCGCCGGTCCGACCGGTTCCGGTAAGTCGACCACGCTTTTTTCGATGCTTAAGCACTTCGACCCGCTCGAGAACAACATCTCGACCCTCGAAGACCCGGTAGAATACAACATCCCGTTCATCAACCAGAGCCAAATCCGCCCCCAAGTCGGATTCACGTTCGCCGAAGGGCTCCGTTCCCTCGTCCGCCAAGATCCGGACATCATCATGGTCGGTGAAATCCGCGACAAGGAAACCGCCACCCTCGCTATCGAAGCCGCGCTCACGGGCCACTTGGTGCTCTCCAC
>JASDUA010000044.1:0-3075 GCA_041891375.1 Patescibacteria group bacterium | reverse complement strand
CTCCACCATCCATACCAACTCCGCGGCCGGTACCATCCAGCGTCTCATCAACATGGGCATCGAGCCGTTCCTCATCACCTCTTCGGTGAAGATGATCATTTCGCAGCGTCTCGTCCGCCGGCTTTGTCCCGCGTGTTCCGCCCGCGGAACCTACCGTTTGCCGGAAGGGTCCCTGAAAGACCGCGTAGCCGAGCAGCTTTCCTGAGTCGTCGACGACGACCTCTCTCAGGTCGATTTCCACCAGCCGGTAGGATGTCCGGAATGCGACGACTTCGGTTACAAGGGGCGCGTAGGCGTCCACGAAGTCCTCGTCATGGACGAAGCGCTGCATCCCCTCATTCTCGAAAAGGCTTCCGCCGCCGAACTCGACCACAAGGCCCGCGAATTGGGCATGGTCGGCATCGTCCAGGACGCGCTCATCAAATCCGCGACCGGAAAGACGAGCATCGAAGAGGCCATGCAGCTCGTTTAACGCTAAACCTAAAGGGAGGATAACGTGTTCGCACTGCTGAAAAGACTACTCGGAAAAAAGGATGCCGCCTCCGAGGCGGTAACCGATTTTACCGATGCCGTCGAGTGGATCAACACGTACCGTAAGGCGGGAAACTACGATACCGCCCTCATGGCGACGCACGAACTCCTGTTGAAGATCAAGTCCGGCATCAACTGGAGCGAACAGGCGGAACGCAAGGCGACCGTACTCGAATCCACCAACTTGGAAGACGTCGCGAAAACGGCGAACGCGAAGAAAAGGCAGCTTCAGGCCCGTCTCGACGGTCTTTACAAGTGGGAGCGTACCATTTCGAAGCTCATCGACGATCTCAAACACGAGAAGGTCACCGCCGAAGAAAAGGCGGCGGAACTCCACCAGCTCCGCCGTTTCGCGGACATGGAGAACGAGGTGAAGGCGCAATTGAAAAAGAAGGACTACGTCAAGGCCCTCCAGGCGGCGCGTGCGCTCGTGGGCACTTTCGAAGGCAATCCGAAAGCCATGAAGCTCCTTACGAAAGTGCAGGACATCAGCGAGAAGCAGAAATCCAAATCGGAGCGCCAGGCGGAAAACCAGAAGCGCCTCCAGAAATTCTTCGAAGAAGTCGGCGCAGAAATCCACGACCGCCAGAACGCCGTGGACGGCGTGAAGGTGTCCCTTATCCAGCGCATGAAGGCGGCGTACGCCGAATACGGCAAAGGCCGAAGGGAACGCGCGGCGTACATCAAGGAACAGAAAAGCCTCAAAGACATCGAATCCCTCCTTCTTCGGGCGGGAGGCATCGTAGACATGCCGGAAGGATCGGAACGCCTTCTCGAGGCCGTCAAATCGGGTACCGCGCGCGCGGTGTCCGGTTTTTCGCTCCCGGGTTTCGACTTTTTCGGGGAAATCCGAGGCAAAGACCAAATCGTCGGAGACACGTTCGGTTCGTATACCGAAGGCAAGCGCACGGTCTTCTATTTCGGTGACGCGACCGGACACGGCGTGCAGGCGGGTTTCACCGTCGCCGCGCTTTCGAAGCTTTTTCATGAGCACGTCCGTAAGATCAAATCGTTCCCGGAACTTTTCGTACGGATCAATAACGACCTGAAAGACCGTATCAAGGCCCGCATGTTCGTTACCGCGGTCTTCTTCGAGTACGACGCAGAACGCAATACCTTGCAGTACATCGGCGCGGGTCACGACAAGATGATCTACCTCCACTACGCCGAAAAGACTACCGAGCTCATCACTCCGGGAAACCTCGCGCTCGGCGTTCGCGTAATCAAGAACGTCTCTTCCATCAAGCCGAAGGAAATCGTCATGAAGCATCGGGACGCGCTTTTCGGATATACCGACGGCTTCGTAGAAGCCCGAAACGGCGTCGGTTCCGAATTCTACGGATTGGAACGCCTCGAAGCCTCCTTCAAGGATTCCGTCTACAAGTCGGAATGCGACCCGGACAAGGCGTACAAGATGATCTACAAGAACGCCAACGACTTCGCGCCGACGTTCGACGACGACGTCTCCGGCTTCATTTGGATCCGCAACACCGATAAGGACGTCATCGTCGACAAGGGCGAACTCCAGGCCATCCTCGACGAAGTCGGATTGAAGGAACGCGAAAGTTTCGGCGGACTCAAGAACCGCAACCGCGCGGAAATCATGGAGCTCCTCAAGAAAGAAAAGTTCGAACGCGAACTCAAGATCCGCCTCATCCAGCTCGACCGCCTCTACAAGATGGGCGAATACCTCAAGCTCAAGCAGCGAATCCAGGACAACTTCCGCGAAGGGTACGTCCACGACCGCATGAAGAAGTACTTGGAAAAGATCATCCAGAACGAAGACAAGTTCAAGATGCTGAAACTCGAAGAACGCTTGCGTAGGAAATACGAAACCCTGGTAGAATTGCAAAAGAAGGGGGAAAACGAAATCGTCATCCGCGAAGTCGTAGAAATCATTACCCGGTGAGGAAAGATATAAACCATGTTCTTCGAGCGTAAAATACGTTTCATCCGCGACGATGGGACCTTCGACCATTCGAAGTTCATGGATCTTTTGACGAAGGCCCGCGCCGAACTCCATAAGAAGAAGAGGAAGCAGAGCAAGATGTGACAGAAGCTCGCCCAGCCGGTCATCATCTGAGGCATCAGCCCCAAGGAAGTCTGGCAGTTCGTCAACAAGCTTTCGAGCTTCCTCGCTTCCGGTATCGACCTCAAAACCGCGTTTTCCATCGTTTCGCGCCAGATATCGAACGCGAAGCTCGCGAAAATCATCACCGAAACCCGCGAGAACCTCGACCACGGATTGACGATATCGGAATCCCTGCGCGCTTACGACAAATACTTCGATCCGCTCGTCATCTCGCTTATCGAAGTCGGGGAAAAAACGGGTACGTTGCCCCGCGTCATGGCCGACCTCGAGAAAACGCTTCTCGAGAACATCGAAATCAGGGCCAAGATCAAATCGGCGCTCGTGTACCCGGTGATCCTCATCATCCTTTCCATCGCGATGGCGGTATTCATGCTGACCGTCATCCTCCCGAAAATCACGGGTACGTTCATTAAGAACGGCGTCGAAATCCCGGCGGTGACGCAGTTCATGAT
>JASDUA010000043.1:0-4538 GCA_041891375.1 Patescibacteria group bacterium | reverse complement strand
AAGTGGTGAGCATCGGGCTCGGCCCCTGGGGGCGCGTTCTGAAACGCTGATTAGACGTCGCGATTTCTTTCTTCCTCATCGTCGCGCTTTCGCCGGTGCTCGTACTCGCGGCTCTCGCCGTCTGGCTTTCTGATTTCCATCCTCCGGTATACCGAAGCGTGCGCGTAGGCCGACTGGGGCAACATTTCTCGATGTTCAAATTCCGCTCGATGCGTCCGGATGCCGACAAACTCAAGGCCGAACTCATCAAGAAGAATGAACGCACCGACGGTCCGCTTTTTAAAATCGAGAACGATCCGCGCATTACCAAGGTTTGAAAATTCCTCCGCCGTTTCGATATTGACGAACTTCCGCAACTTTTCAACGTCCTTCTTGGCGACATGAGTCTCGTATGACCGAGACCGCACCTTCCTGACGAAGTGAAGAAGTACGAAGAATCGCAAAAGCGCGTTCTCACGCTCAAGCCGGGTATTACCGGCATGGCACAGGTGAACGGGCGACACCGCAACAGTTTCGACGACGAGGTCCGCTTCGACGTGTTCTATATCGAAAACTGGTCTCTCGCGTTGGATTTGAAGATCCTTCTGAAGACCATCGCGGTCGTGCTTTCGAAATAATGGAGGACTCGGCTGGCGGACATGCCAGCCCAGCCACCTAACTGAAGTTAACGTCGCTGCGGACTAGCATGTCCGCCAGCCGAATACCGTTATCCTAACGTCATGGGTTTCTGAGATTTCGCACCTTCTTCCCGCTGAAGCGCCAAGCCGATTACCAAAGCGGCGATGCGTAGGATGGCGGAAAAATTCGCCCACGTGGACGAATTCACGAAAGAACTCCACGCGAAGGAAGAAGAAGAAAAGAAAAAAGCCGCTTCCGAGATTGAAGGGCTTTTGGAAGATTTGCCTTTGTAACCGATTACCGGTTCAACGCGATCGGACCGGAATTTTTTCTGACGATTTCGTCATAGCGGGCCTTGAATACCGAGTTGATGAACGGTGCCAGTTTCTCGGCGAACGCGCGCATTTGTCATTTGGTGAGTCCGGCGAGCTCCTCTCAGGAAGCCACTACCGAGTCCCCGAAGAGCGCATCGTCGATTTTCAGTTCGCGGTAGCCGTACGATACGATAGGGTCGATGTCCGAATATGCCTTGCATTCCGCCATGAGCGGATGTTTCGCTTCGCAAGTCCGCATCATTTCTACGGCTTTGCCGACCACCAAATGCAACTGTGCGGCTTTCGTACGGCGTTCGATCTGGGTTTTTCCGTCGATTTCGAATTCGAGCGTTTCTTTCCCGGCGGAATTCACGAGACGGAATTTTTTTCCGTCTTCTTCAAGCGCGACGCCGAACTCCGAAAGCATTTTCGGAACCATGATTCAAAGGGGTTCGCGCTTTTGGGCCGCTTCCAATTTGGTTTTCGCCGCCTCCAGGATTTCCGCGTTGTTCAGCGGACGGGCTTCGATCCTCGGATAGAACGTCGAACCGTTCGGGGAGATGGTGGTTCCCGGTACGTCTTTCAGCGATACGGAACCGTATTCCGGTTTCGTAGTGAACAGTTCTTCGCCTTTGAATTTCACGGTCTGGTTTTCTCAGAGAATCACGGCCACGTCACCGGTTGCCGGGTCCTTGAGGATTTTTCCGTACTTTCCGGATTCGACGAGTTCGGTAAAGCGGCGGTTTTCGGCCGATACGGTTTCCTGTGCGGAATGCGGAATCTTGTCGTTTGCCATGGGGCAGGGGGTTGGATACTTGGATATGCTACCGTATTTGTCGGCCGTTCGCAAAATATCGGAGTTCCGATTTTCGCTTTCGCATTTCGGGATTTTTACGATACCATGTTCATGTTCCGTTAAGCCAGCCCTCCATGCAAAAGACCCGCCTTCCCCGAATTCGCAAAATCTCCGGCTTCACCCTGGTCGAACTCATCGTCGTCATCACGATCCTGGCGATTCTCGCTACCGTAGGGTTCCTGGCGCTTTCGGGTTACTCGCAGGACGCAAAAGACTCCGCCATCAAGGCGAACGTCAGGTCTTTGCAGACGGCGATTTCGTCGGAATCGGCGATTACCAACCAGTCGCCGCGGTACTACGTCGTCCACGATGCGGACTATGCCCTTTCCGGAGCTTTCGTTTACGTAGACGGGGTTTCCGTCGCCCTCACGGGATGAGACGTCGGAGCGGCTCCGGCGGATTCCAATTACACCGCAGGAAAACCCGACTTCAAGAAGCTGAAGCTCAATCCGGACAAGTTCCGCATTTCTTCCTCGGGACTTCCGGGCGGCACTTTGGGCGTACTTGCCAGAGCCTCGGGATTCGTTACCGATTCCGCCGAAGCCTCGTACGACGCTTCTTCCCTCATGGCCGCCTGAGCGGACTTCATGACCGCCGGATCGAACGGCAAGAAGCGCGTGACTTCGTATTTTCAAGCTTGAGCGGTAGCTCCGGCGACCAAGACGGCGGTCGTCAGCGGGAATTTCCCCTCGTCCAACGCTCCGGCTGGCAACGCGTCCGGGCTTCTCCGTGCCGAACCGGGTTCCGCTACCAACCTCACAGGAGCCCTTATGGACGGGTCTTCTTGAATCAAGACTTCCGCAACGCCCGATCCGCTGAACTGCCAAGCCATCAAAACGGCCTCGTCCACTTCTCCGAGCGGTACGTATACGGTCGATCCGGACGGCGCCGGCGGCAACGCCCCCTTCCAAGCGTATTGCGACATGACGACGCTCGGCGGAGGATGGACGCTCGTTTTCAATATCGATACTTCGGACGGGAACGTCATGCACTACGACAACGCGCTTTGGACCAATTCTTCTTCGTATGGATCGGTTCCTTCTTCCCTTGCGAATTTGAACGACTATAAAAACGGTTCGGCGTTTACGACTTTGACCGGCTCCCAGCTCATGGTCGGCGTGCATGCGGAATGAACCCCGTACGCTTCCGCGTCATACAATCTCAACGAAGCCGCGAAAACCCTTTCGTACTATTTCAACAAGGGTGCCAATATCCAACTGACGTCTTCCTTCCTTTCGGTTTCCATTACGACCGCGCTCAACGCGAACGAACCCATCGTACGTCCCTACTCCAACCTGTATCTGAACGAAACCCGATGAAGCTACGATAACGATCGCGTTTCCATTTGAGGCTCCATTACGGACAACTACGGCGGCGGACTAGGAACGTACTACGACACTACGCAGCCGGGATACCAGCGTCCGCGGGCCGACGCGCAGTTGCTCGGTTGCCATTGGGCCGGAACGTCCGGTTGCCGCATCGGTTCCGACTACGATTCCGCAAATGCGAATTCCAGTTGGAACGCCGCGTCCGGACTTGAGTACGATTACGCGTTCTTCGTCCGGTAATCGGGTTTTTCCCGTCTTGGACAGAAGTCGTTCCGAACGGTTCGAACCGCCCGATTTTTCGGGCGGTTTTCTTTGAATCCCCGGCTTTCCACGCTATACTCGACATCGTTTGAAATTCATCCGGAAACCCTTGTCCCACCCAGAACTCGAAAAGGCCCTCGCCGGTCTTAACGCCGCCCAGCGCGATGCTGCGGAAACGCTCTACGGTCCGGTCGTCGTCATCGCCGGCCCCGGTACGGGAAAAACCCAAATCGTCGCTTGCCGAGCGGCGAACATCCTTACCAAAACCGACGCGAAACCCGAGAACCTCCTCATCGCCACCGTTACGGAAGCGGGAGTCGTTTCGATTAAGAAGCGCCTGCTCAAATTCCTCTGAACCGAAGCGTACCGCATCACGGTATCCACCATCCACGCGTTCTCGAACGACGTCATCCGCATGTTTCCGGAGAAATTCCTCCGCTTCCGCGCGATGCGCCCCATCGACGACGTCGAACAGATCGCGCTTCTCGAAGAAATCATCGAGAACGCCAAATACGAACATCTCTCTTCCGATCACGACCGGTTTTTCTACCTCACCCACATCCGCGACCGCATCGGCAAGCTCAAGCAGGAAGCGGTTTCCGTAGAAGGACTGGTCAAGGCGACCGACGACCTCGAGCGCGAAAACGCCGAAATCCTTTCCGGCATCAAGCCCGAGCTCAAGAAATACGCCACCGAGAAAGCCCGTGGCGAAAAGCAAGTCGGCAAGCTTCGCGATCTCGCCGACGCGTACCGCCGGTATCTCGACGCCTGTTACCAGCGCGGATTCTACGACTTCTCCGATATGATCACCTACGTCGGCGAAGTTTTGGAAACGGATTCCGACATCCGCGCCACGCTCGCCGAAAGGTACCAGTATATCATGCTCGACGAGTTTCAGGACATGTCGGGCGCGCAGAACCGCGTCATCGACGCCATCCTTTCCGAAGCCGAGACTCCCAACGTCATGGCAGTAGGCGACGACGACCAGTCGATCTACCGTTTCCAGGGCGCGAGTTTGGAAAATCTCTTCCATTTCAGCAAGCGCTACGAGGGTACGAAATTCATCGTCCTTACCGAAAACTACCGTTCGACCGACGCCATTCTCCGTTTGGCGGAAAAGAGCGTCAGCAACAACCAGGAACGCATCGGACGCTACGTGCC
>JASDUA010000042.1:2298-4543 GCA_041891375.1 Patescibacteria group bacterium | reverse complement strand
CTCCAACCTCGCGTTCGGATCCTTACGGGAACTCGAGTAGCCCTTTTCGTGCCCTTCGCAGACCGTACAGATCGAGAGGTCTTTCGTGCGTTCGTCGGGAATTCCCGATTTTTCCAAAGTCTTGAGAATGAGTTTTCCGGTATCGAGGCGGACCTTTCCGTCTTTATCGTGGAGTCAGGAGTTTCTCGGTATCCCCAGTTTGTGCCAAAGGGGGTGCCTGAGGGTGACGAGACCGTTTCCTTCCGGAATGCGCCCTTGCATGAACGCTTCGGAAAACGTGTCGGCTCCGAATTCGTAGCAGCAGGATTTCGCGAAAGGGGAGATGAAGGCTTCCAAATCGCCCGTGACGGAATTTCCGAAAATGATCTTCAATTTTTCGACGGTCTGTCCGACGACGTCTTTCGCCGTGCCTTTCCAGCCCGAGTGGATGAGCGCCGCGAAGTCGACGTTCGGATCCCGATGCGAAAGCCCCACGATGGCGCAGTCTGCCGGGGCAATGAAGATCCCCACGTCTTTTTTGAGCGGTTTTTCCGAAAGGAGAATGACCGAGTCGCAATGCCCGCTATCGGTTTCCGTCGGTTTCCGATCGTAAAACGAAACCGAATTCTCCCGTGTGGCGTACGACCATCCGGCGTTTTCCGGCGAGGAAATTTCGACCGTTTCGATACGGTCGGTATGTTTCGCGGGATTAGGGAGGTAGACGTCCCCTTCGAGGAAATCGCAGTATATCTGCACGATGGACCCCACTCTTTGGCGAATGAGTTCCAGTCGTTCCTCCGGACTCTTTCCTACCGTGCGGGCCGGTCTCGGTACGCACGAGAACGTCGCCCTTCCGTTTTCCGAAACGGTTCTCAGCATGGTTTTCGCGTTAGTCAACATATTGTCTATACGCACGATGGACCGTCCGTCAAGCCGGAGTCCGAAAAAGAAAATCCGCAACCTCATGGGTTGCGGATTCGTTGCGTCCTTTCGGACCTATCCCTGATACAGCGGAATCCCGTGGGTTTTCGCGTAGCGGGGGATTTCACCGGGCGAACATTCGACGAACTTCGCCAAGCCTTCGATGAAGTCCTGGTTCTGTTGCAGGCGACGCTGATGTTGGCGGCGTTGCGCGTTCTGTTGGTGAATTCGTTTCGCCGCGATTTCTTCGGGCGTTTGCATCTTCTCGGATGCGATTGGTTTTTGTCGTGCCATGAATCCTCCTCTTGTGAAAACGTTCCAGCCTGGCAGTGCGTAGAACTTCGCGAATATATTCGCGAGCCCCGCAAATGTCAAGTTTATCATCCTATAGCGTTCCGCAGGGGTACGAGCATGCCGTTTTGGCTTACGCATAAGGAAACGTAGTCTTCGGAGTTTTTCACGAGGACGTGACGCCCTTCTTCGACGGGGGAAGGGGAGGGTTGCGAGATGCCCGCACGAAGGAACGCTACGGTTTCGTCAGCAGGCTGCAGAACCGTAAGGTCGGGGAGGAGTTCAGCGGGATCCACGGCGTTTTCGGGCGTAGCGTCCGGCGGGGCTACCGCACGGTCTACGGAAAGGTTTCCGATAGCGGTACGGCGGAGTTCGGTAACCACCGCGCCCGCTCAGAATTCGGCTCAGATATCCCGCGCGAGCGAGCGGACGTACGTTCCCGCGGATACTTCGGCGGCAAACGTGGCGATGGGGAATTCGAACGACAGGAGTTCCAGCGAGAGGATTTCCGCGTCGCGTTCGGGGATTTCGAAATCCTTGCCTCCGCGGGCGAGGCGGTACGCGCGTTTCCCGTCGATCCTGAGGGCACTGTACTTGGGCGGAACCTGTTTGATCTTCCCTCGGAATTTCGACAGGGATTTTTCCATTCCGCCGCCGGACATTTCCTTTCTGGCTTCTTCCAACGCGCCGGAATCGATATCGGACGTTTCCGTGCCGAGGTCCAAGGATTCCGAAGTCTTGGAAAAATCCACCGTGAACCGGTAGGTTTTGCGGTCGTTGTCGAAATAGGGGATGAGTTTGGTCGATCCGTTCGTGGCAATGATCAAAAGTCCGCTCGCGAGCGGGTCGAGCGTTCCGGTATGTCCGGCCTTTCCGGCTTTCAGCGCCCGGCGGGTACGCGCGGCCGCGGAAAAGCTCGAAACTCCGATAGGCTTGTCGACGAGATGGAACATGCTTTAGGTTTCGCGGGTTTTCGGAGGATTGATCGCGGTTTCCATGGCGAATTTCGCGGTTTCGATCGAACGTTCGAGTTTCGAGGCGATGAGGTCGGTCG
>JASDUA010000042.1:462-2288 GCA_041891375.1 Patescibacteria group bacterium | reverse complement strand
GAAAGCGCGAGCGTCTCCTTGGCCTGTTCGGCGGAGCGTTCGATTTCGAGGGCGATGCGGGCGTACATGTCGCGGGTTTCCGCGAAGCGGACGCGGGAGTGGTTCAACGACATGACGGCGAGGGAGTGGAAGAACCCGTAGGTGATTTCCACTGTCGCGGCCAAGGAATCCGCCACCTTCAAAACGGCGTATTCGCGCGTCTTGGGAACCTTCACTTTTCCGAATCCGAGCGGGAACATGTGGGCGCGGATGATGTCGAGGGCATGTTCGTTGGAAAGCCCCACGGACATGGCGTTACCGGCGGATTCGAGCCCGTGTTCGTAGCCCTTTACGCGGGTTTCGTGAAAGTCGTGCAGAAGACCCGCGAGTACGCAGGTTTCGACGTCGGCTTTGGTGAATTTCGCCATGCGGTAGCAGAGCGAAGCCGTATGGATGAGGTGTTCGTGGCGGTTGAAAAAGACGTGGTGGCGGTGCTTCTTCAGAGCTTCGAACCGTTCGTGCGAAACGTACGGCGCGATGATCTTCGCGAGTTCCGCGCGGTCTTTCCCGCTGAGAATGAAGAGGGAAATCATGTTCCTTCCGGATTATTTTGCCGCGCCGAGCTCTTCGTAATTCCAAATGCGCGGAGTATCGAGGAGACGGGGCTTGATGACCCATCCCACGTTCTTAGCGATTTGGAACTGGAACGGCACCATTTCGAACGCGTCGAAAATCTTGAAGTAACCGATATCCAGGAAGACCTTTCCGACGATGTCGGAGCGCTTGAGGTAATGGCCGACGTCGCCGGTGACGCAAGAGCGGAAGCACGAGCGGGAGTCGGAAGAATTGTTGCGGTTGTCGCCCATGACGAAGTATTCGCCTTCCGGCACTTCGAATTTGGGATTGCGGACGTCGTTCGGAAGGAACGTGCGCCCCTTGTTGAACGCCGAGAGGTACGCTTCGTTGAGTTTTACGGCTTCGGACATTTCCTTCGTCTTCAGGAAGACTTCGCCGTCCTTGAATTCGATGACGTCACCCGGCACGCCGATGACGCGCTTGATGTAGTATTCCTTTCCGTTGTTGGCATGCGGACGGAGGATGACCACGTCGCCACGCTTGGGGTCTCCCACTTTCTCGACTCCGAAATCGGCGTAGGAGAACTTGTCGACGAGGATGAATTCCTGGTCGTGGTAGTTCTCTTCCATCGAGTTTCCGCTGATGCGGAAAGGGGAGGCGACGTAGGTGCGCACGAACATCACTACGATGAGGATGATCGCGAGGTCCCGGAAGAACGCGATGGCTTCCGAGAGGCGGAACGGTTCTTCGCCGGAGTGGGGGGTGCGTACTTCGGGATTGTCGGTCGGTTCGGGGATCATGGAAATCCGCTAGGGGGTATGCTTGGCTGAATCGGGCTTATTTGCCGTGGCAGCTCTTGTACTTCTTTCCGCTTCCGCACGGGCACGGATCGTTGCGTCCGACTTTGGGTACCGGAGCCTCGTTCTTGGGTGCGGAGGAAGCGTTTTCGTTGCCTACGCGCACGACGCGGACGCCTTCTTCGTCGCCCGGCTGGACTCCGAGCGCCGCCTTGAAGACCGCTTCGTCGGAAAGGAGGTTCATGAGGCTTTCGGCATTTCCGGCGGAAAGGCCTTCGAGCACTTCTTCGAGCTTGGCTTCGTCGATTTCGACCTGTTCGACCGGTGCGGCGACGTTGGTAGCGGTAAGGAGCCCCTTCGTGACCTTGCGTCCGATTTCTTCGATGAGGGCGACGAATTTGTCGTACGCCTTCTCCTTGTACACGACGAGCGGCTGCTTCTGGGCGTAGCCTTCGAACGCGACTTCTTCGCGGA
>JASDUA010000042.1:0-452 GCA_041891375.1 Patescibacteria group bacterium | reverse complement strand
GATGTGGCGCATCCAGAGTTCGTCGATCGACTGGAGCATGAGGCGCTTTTCATAGTCGGCGAATTCGGCCGGGAGTTCGGTCATTTTCGCTTCGAGCGCCCCGAGGAACGCGTCCTTCACGATTCCGGCGAGAACGTGCTGGTCTTCGGAAGTGAGGTCGTCTTCCGAAATCACGGTGCGTCCGGCATACTCGTTACATGCCGTAACGAGCGCCTTTCCGTCGAAATCGTCGGAATCGTCCTTCGCGTTTTCCACGAGGCGTTCGGCGAGTTCGGCGAAGGCTTTGACCACTTCGTCGTGCACGCTTTCCTGCGAGAGGATGCGGTTGCGGCGACCGTAGATGACGAGACGGTGGTGGTTGAGGACGTCGTCGTATTCGAGGATGTGCTTGCGGACGTCGAAGTTGCGGCCTTCGACCTGCTTCTGGACGCTGGTGATGTGCTTGGTAAGGG
>JASDUA010000041.1:26516-28478 GCA_041891375.1 Patescibacteria group bacterium | reverse complement strand
GAGTGGCTCCTGTTCACCGATCCGGTATTCTTCGACCCCAACGTAGTCATCACCCGCGAAGGGCATCCGTTCATCCCCGACCTTTCGGAAACGCAGTACGAATCCGTCGCCATCCCCCACAACACCTCCATAGAGGAATGGCTCAAGACCGAATACCCCAACCTGCTCGTCATCCCCACGAAGAGCGAGCGGAAGGCTATCGGCCTCGTGAGCGAACGCAAGGCCGACATGACCGTGAGGTCGCTCATCATCGCGGCGTACACCATCAAGAAGGAAGGGCTTTTCAACCTGAAGATCGCCGGCCAATTCTCCGGCCACGAGAACCGGTTGCGGATCGGCGTGACGAAAGACGACCCCATGCTGCGCGAGGTCCTGCAGAAATGAGTGGCGACCATCGTCGAATCCGACAGGAACGCGGTTTCCAACAAGTACGTTCCCATCACGGTACAAAAAGGAACCGACATGGAGCTCATCGTGAAAATCCTCGCCGGAGTCGCGATCATTCTCGCGGGCGGCCTCTATTGGAATCGGAAGCTCAGCGCCCTCAATCTCGAACTCGAGCGGCTTTCGTCCACCGACAAGCTCACCGGACTCTGCAACCGCATGAAACTCGACGAAAAGTTCGAAGAAGAAATCCAGCGGTTCGAACGTTTTAAGAATCCCTTTTCGGTCATCATGGTCGACGTCGATCATTTCAAATCGGTCAATGATACGCACGGCCACCAGACCGGCGACGCCGTATTGGCGCAAACGGCGAAAATCCTCTCGGAAAACACCCGCAAGACCGACGTGGTTGGACGCTGGGGCGGCGAAGAATTCCTCATCCTCTGCCCGGGAACCGACGCCGAGGGCGCGGCTACCGTCGCCGAAAACCTCAGGGCGGCGATGGAGAGCGCCGATTTCGGAAAAGTGGGAACGAAAACCGCGAGTTTCGGCATTGCCGAATGCGGAGAGGGCGAACAGGCGAAAGACCTCGTCGCGAAGGCCGACGCGGCGCTGTACCGCGCGAAAAACGCCGGAAGGAACCGGGTGGAAAAAGGGTAGCCGCTATTTGAACGATACTGAAAACCGCACCCCTGGGGTGCGGTTTTTCTTTTGTCATGATTACGACTTGTGGCTTTCGCGGATCTTGATGTGGAGTTCGCGGAGCTGGGCTTCGTCGACGTGCGACGGAGCGCTCATCATCGTGTCTTCGGCCTTGCCCGACTTGGGGAAAGCGTAGACTTCGCGGATGTTCGGTTCTTCGCAGAGGATCATCATGAGACGGTCGAACCCGAAGGCGAATCCTCCGTGCGGCGGAACGCCGTACTGGAAGGCTTCGTACATCGCGCCGAACTTGGCCTTCACTTCGGCTTCGCCCTTGCCGACGATCTCGAATCCCTTCACGAGGGCCTTGATGTCGTGGTTGCGGATCGAGCCGGAGAGCACTTCGTAGCCGTTGCAGGCGAGGTCGTACTGCATGCCGTAGACGTCGAGCGGATCCTTGCAGCCTTCAAACGCCTTCACGCCGCCGTGGGGCATCGAGAACGGGTTGTGTTCGAAGTCGTAGGAACCGTCGTCCTTCTGTTCGTACATCGGGAAGTCGGTAACCCAGGCGAAGCAGAGTTCGTCCTTGTTTACGAGCGCGTACTTGTCGCGGAGGGCGAGGCGGACCTTGCCGAGAACCTTGTTGACGAGCTTGCGGTCGGCGCCTCCGAAGAAGACCATATCGCCGGCTTTCGGAGCGAGCTTGGCTTCGATGGCGGCGAGTTCGTTACCGGTGAAGAACTTGAGGATCGGCGAGCGCGGTCCGGCTTCTTCGTAGATGATGTAGGCGAGACCCTTGGCGCCTTCGGCCTGGGCTACCGCCGTGATGTCGTCGATTTCGGAGCGGCTCATCGGAGCGGCGCCGGCTTCGAGGTTCGGGCGGGTGAACTTCATCGCCTTGACGACGCCGCCTTCGGCGACCGCGTTCGCGAATAC
>JASDUA010000041.1:16926-26506 GCA_041891375.1 Patescibacteria group bacterium | reverse complement strand
TCCGGAATCCTTGAAGTCGGCGGTAAGGTCGGCGAACTTCATGTCGAAGCGGAGATCCGGTTTGTCGGAACCGTAATTGTCCATCGCCTCGGTGTGCGTCATGCGGAAGAACTTTCCGTTTTCGTCGAGCTTGACCCACTTGTGCGGAGCCATGTGCTTCACGAGGTCCTGCGCGAAGCGTTCCGCTACGGCCTGAACGTCCTTTTCTTCGACGAAGCTCATTTCGCAGTCGATCTGGTAGAACTCGCAGGAGTGGCGGTCGGCGCGCGGGTCTTCGTCGCGGAAGCACGGAGCGATCTGGAAGTACTTGTCCACGCCGCCTACCATGAGGAGCTGCTTGTACTGCTGCGGAGCCTGCGGGAGGGCGTAGAACATCCCCTGGTGCAAGCGCGACGGGATGAGGTAGTCGCGGGCGCCTTCCGGAGAGGAAACGGTGAAGATCGGGGTCTGGACTTCGAGGAAGTCTTCGTTCGAGAACCAATTGCGGGCGAACTGGTTCATCTTGGCGCGGAACTGGACGTTTCCGAGCGTCTTGCGGCGGCGGAGGTCGAGATAGCGGTGCTTGTAGCGCACTTCTTCGTTGGCCTCGGAGTGGTCGTCGATGACGAACGGCGGGGTCTTGGCTTCGGCGAGGATTTCGGCCGAGTGGATGATGACTTCGATTTCGCCGGTGGAAAGGTTCGGGTTGTTTTGGCCTTCCGGACGTGCGCGGACGGTTCCGTGGAGTTTGACGACGTATTCCGAGCGGAACGTGTCGGCTACCTTCCAGGCGGACTCGCTGTCTGCCGGATCGTAAACGGTCTGAGTGAGTCCGTAGCGGTCGCGGAGGTCGATGAAGATGATGCCTCCGTGGTCGCGGCGGTTGGCTACCCAACCGGAAAGGACGACGTCCTTGCCGATGTCGGATGCGGAGAGTTGTCCGCAGGTATGGGTTCGGTGCATAGGAAAAAAGAAAACAAAAAAACACACGAATAATCATGTGCTTCGGTCCCGTTTGGGAAGGTGCCACCGAGGCTGGTTCTTGATTTGGTTCTATGACGGGAACTTCCGGAGGGTTCTAATGGGGATTTCTCCCGTTCTTCCCTCGGCTCGCGGGTGTTGGCCGCTCGTACGCCTTTCTGTACGCCGGAGAATATGGCATTCGCGACGAAAGTCAATTGCGCGTTCGTCCGAAACCCGTAATATCGGCGGGTAATTTTTCGAATCCCATGGAAATCAAAAACGCCCTCCTGAATTACGGTGCCGACGTCAAAGCCGTCGGAAAGGACTTCGTCTCCCCGTACCGCCACTTCATCCACTGGAACCTGTCGAAGGTCGCCACTTTCGTATACGCGGCAATCGCCGGACTGGTCTTCTCCGTTCCGTTCCTCCTCACCATCGCGGCGACCATCTACTACGCGCTCAGCTTCCCGGCGGGAGAGGCCACTAAAACGATGCTCTCGCAGAATTCCGTCACCCCGCTGCTCATCCAAGCGGTGCTTTTTGAAAACGGCGGCAAGGTCGCGTTCATCGCCCTTCTCGTCGTCTGCATAATCGCGGTGTTCTCGGTATTCGTCAGCTACGGATATTTCCTTCTGGCCAACGTGTACCGCTCGTACGCCGAAGGCGTGGAACTTCCGGTCTTGAAGAACCGCTATTTCGACTGGAAAGGCATCTGGAAATTCACCGCGACCCTCGGTTGGTCGTCGCTCTACGTGTTGGCGCCGATCGTCGTGGCGCTCTTCGTATTCGCCGGAATCGCGTTTTGGTCGTATGGCGAAAACGGGATGTCGGAAGCCGTTTCGTACAAAGTCGGGCTCGCTACGGCCATTACGCTGTTCTTCACTTTTTGGACGGTCCTCTACTTCGCGTTCCGCACCGGTTTCGCCACGTTCGAACTCCTCGCCGAAGAAGGCGCCTACGCCACGGGGCGCGAATACGTCCGCCGCAGCATGGCGATGACCAAGGGCAAGGTCGCCCGCACCATGCTCGTAGTGTTGCCGTTCGTGATCGTTACGGGATTGGCCGAACAGATCGTCACGGCCGCCAACCAGTCGCTTTCGGTTTCGCGCATGTACGAAGGGGCGGTGAAACTCAAGGAACAGACCGCCAAAGACACGACCGACGCGGATTTCGTTTCCGACCAGATCGACCGCAGCCTCGATAACGAAGACGCTTCGATGGCCGTTTCGATCATTTCGGAACACAAGCCCCAGAAAGACGGCATCGACCGGAATTTCTTCAACGAGATCGCCCCGTATCTCGACCGTCAGAAAATCGACCCGTCATGGAAGAATTACGACCGCGTTTTCGCTTTCGTCAGCTTCTTCCTTTTGGACGGATTGGTGCTTATGGCATACTTCTCGGCGTTCCTTCAGATGGGCGGAAAACTCCGCAACGGCAATACGGCAGAAGTGTCGGAAGAATCCGAAGAATCCGGTCCGGAACCGGAATCGAAACCGGAAGAAAAAGCGAAGAAGGCGGCCGTAAAAAAGCCCGCGCCCAAGAAAGAAAAAACCGAAGAAACACCGGTCGCGAAGAAGGCTCCGGCAAAGAAGAAACCTGCCGTTAAGAAGGCGGCGGAATAGTCATAAAACCCCCCGGCATTCGCCGGGGGGTTTTCGTTTCCTGCTACTTCAGCCGTTCCGCTACGTCGTCCTTGAAGAGGTCTACGGAGTAGGCGTCGTAGCTTTTGGAATATGCAGGAACTTTAAGCCAAAATCAAAGTGTCTAATATCGAACTTGCATAGTTTCAAAGATTCAAACTTTGCAATATTTGATTTTGAGTTAGCCGAAACCTTATTGGCACTTGCATATCAGATGACGTACACGATTGATTTAGACTTAGCGTCCATTAATTTCTTTACGAATTTAGCTTTCGTGAGAGGCATTGACCTAGACCGATAATGCTTACCTTTAATCTTTTCATAATAATCTTCCAGCTCTTTTTTGTCGCCTCACTTTCTGATTCTTTCGAGCCAAGTCATGCTCTGAAGGACTTGAGAACAGACATCCCTGGTGGATGCTCAGAATCCAATTTTATTATGAAAGAAATATATTCGCCCATCCCCCGAAGGAAAGAAGATGATATCGGCGAGTTCGATATTGTTGTGCAGTAGCGCTCTATCTCCAATGATAGAATTGGGCGTCGCGTGCAATTCATTGAATTCACCTTCGTCTCTGACGCTTCCGGTCCATGTCTGCAAAGCAGGGATTCAAGCTGTTTGAAAAAAATCCCCGCCAATTAATTCAGCGAAATCGTTCTTTAATTGTGTGCTAAATTTGAGGTTCAGGTGATACCATCTGCCGTCTATCCTAAAGTAGGATTTATTGTCAAAATAAACTTCTCCATGTAAATAATTGAGCAAATTACTGTTAAGCGTGTCATTAGGATATCCGGGGTTTATCGAAGAAAAAGTATACCTTTTGAATTCCGCAAGAATCTCTTCTGCTGTTAGAGTGACGAAATTTAGGATTCAATTGTCAGATAGGGCCTTGATAACCTCCGTGGCAGTAGGCGGTCTATCTTCGAACTGTATCGCATTAACTCATTTTCAAACAAAACGGAATAGGCTCGCTTTTCTATAAGCGAGATAGTTTGGATGAGAAAAATCCAAATCGATGGGGTTGCCAGTGGTGATGCTATTTTTTATTTTTTCAATCAATTCTAGTTCCAGGGACTTCACCAGAGAAGAATGTTTTTTAATGCTTATTTCCTTAATTCCGTCGAGTTGTTCAAAATATTTTCACTGCCCGGGCTCCAAGGGATTTCTGAGTAATGATTCAATCCACAGCAAAGCCCTTACCATCGATTCATAATCAACGGAACTTCGCAATTCCAAGCAGCTGCTGATAGCCATTCCCACCTTCTTTCGGATCGGTTTAAAAATATCTTTGAATTCATCTGACTCCCGAACGCTATCGATCACATCCCCATCAATCAGATTCCAGACAGTGCCTATTGATTGTGATTCGATAAGCTGATTGGTGCGAAATTGTTGAATCCTTCAAAATACGGCGCCTGTAATATCACGCTCATGAGTATGAGAGACGTTTGGATCCATTATTCGCCTGGCAACATCTAGTGGAAACTCCAAATCAACAAAAGCTTCGAAAAAGAGGTATCATCTTCCGATTGAAAAAGCATAACATTTGTCTTGGTCGAAAAAGAAAATCGCTGCATTCGGAATGCTTTTCCCAATAAGATCTGCGATTGGAGCTCCCGGAAAAAAATTTGCAAATGGATGCAGTTGTTCTTGATTGCTTGCGGTATATACTGCAAGACTGAAATTCTTATGGATGATTTGGTTTCAGTGATCCAATCCAGAGTACCTTACCTCATTGTTCACATTTGACTGGCGAACGAAGTGAATACCCGTCTCGATACCATCTTGGCGCTTTCGATCATGGTAACTACTGATTACTTCGGGAATTAATGCATTTGAAAATGCTCCAGGGTAGGAAAATTCGGAATGAATAAATCCTACTTTAAGTGGATCTATCTTATAAATTTTTGGAGTGATTTTCATAAAATGAAAAATTGGAAATCGCTTTCTTCCTCATAAGAGTACGTACGAATATTAAGAAAATCTTAAATTTCCGAACCAATTTCAAAATCAATAAATCCCCCGGCATTCGCCGGGGGATTTTGGTTTCCTTCTATTTCAGCCGTTCCGCTACGTCGTCCTTGAAGAGGTCGAGGATTTCGGAATACGGGATGACGACTTTGACTACGCCCGCGGCGTAGGGACCGACCTGGTACGGGGTCGATTGGAATTCGAGTCCCTTCTTCGTGAAGCGGAGGATGTCGAGCCCTCCGGCATCGGTAAGCGCTTTTTTCACGTCCGACGTTTCCGGATAGATGCGGTCGGAATAGTCTTTCACCAGTTTCGCGTAGACGAGTTCGGCGATCTTTTTCTTCGCCGCGGCCGAATCCTTGAAGAGGTCGGCTTCGGTGAGAAGTTTTCCGGTTTTGAGATCGGCGTTGAAGTTTTCGTACGAAGTGTTTCCGTGCGCTCCGCCGGTGAACCGGTAGTCCGAAACGGTCACGCTCGCGAATCCGCGGTACGAGGACTTTTCGAAGTCCGCGAACATGGCGTACTTTCAGGACCATTCGCTAATCGTCGGCATTTCCGAGAGTTCGGATTTGAATTCCGCGAGTTTCGAACGGAGAAGCTTCACTACCGCATTGTCGATAGCCGCGACTCCCGTTTTCGGGTAGCGGACGTTCAGGTCGAAGCGCGCTCCGTGGCGGTTGTAATGCTTGGCATTGGGCGCCATGGGCTTGCCGAATTCGACTTCCTTTTCCCAAACGCGCACGCACTTGGCGTTGTCGGCATCCCAGGAATACCCTGCGGAGCCTATGCAGCCGTGTTCGTCGCGGTCTCCGCCCACGAGGACGGGGCGCGTTCCGGAATCGTCGGCGACTTTCGGCGTCGCGGTCGCGGAAACGCCGGTGGTCGCCGCGAGAAAGAGGGAAATGATGATGACGTTACGCATGTTGGGAAAATTGCGGGATTATTTCCAAAGGGTTTCGGAGAGGGTCGAGAATCCGTGCGCCATGTCGTGGCCGACCATCTTCTCGTTGGAAATGGTATAGAGGACGTCGTCCAAATAGATGTTGCGGAGAACGAACGACTTCTGGTAGTTCCAAAGGTGGTTCGCGAAGTATTCCCCATCGGTCGCGGATTCGTAGCAGTACGGCGGAACGTAGTTGTACGAGCTCGGGCAGTATTCGCCGCCGCCGAGGATCTTTTCGCACTTCGGAGCGGTGGTCGGCTTGGCGTACTGGGCGCATTCCTTGGCGCGTTCCGCGGCGATGTCGCCCTTCACGATGTGCGTGAGGCGGGCTTCCTCCTTGATTGCGGATTCGTTGACGGAAATCGCCACGGTTCCCTGGAAGGCGTTCTTGGAGCGGTACGGGTCGTTCGCGTCGCCGGCGCTTTCCATGATGGTCGCGGGCAAGAGGAGCAAGTGCTTGGCGGCGTTCCAGGTGAAGAGCTTGGGATTCCACAGAGCGTCGCTCGATGAACCGGCTCCGCCGAGAGTGAGCGACTGGAGGCGCTTCGGGTTCTTCACGTCGGAAACGTCGTAGAGGTCGACCTTGAGTCCGGCGTTCTGGGTTCCTCCCCACTGGTTGGTCTTGGTGTCGTATCCGAGGCCGATGAGCTTGCCTTCGGCGTACGGATGGAGATAGACGGAGTAGCCCGGAATCTTGAGTTCGCCTTCGATCTTGGGATTCTTGGAATCCGCGACGTTGATGACGAAGAGCGGGTCGATCTGCTGGAAGGTGACGAGGTACAGCTTGTCGCCGATGAAGCGGGAAGACTGGAAGTTCTCGTCCGGAGCGATGTTCGCGAGGGTTCCGAGGAGCGAGAGGTCTTTTCCGAGGATCGATACGCGGGTCGATCGCTTTTCTCCGGTTTCGCTCGTAACGATGCGGAAGCTGCCATCGGCGCCTTCGTCCATCGAATACTTGCTCTGCGGAGTTCCCGGAACGACCGCGGTAGCGGCGTATTTTACGACTGTGTTGTTATTGAGCGCGAACTTGTGGACGAGGGTTTCGAGACCGGCGTTCCAAATCGGCATCATGCAGCGTGCGTACGGCGGGCACTTCCAGGAAGTGGGCGAATAGAGCTGCGAGGTGACGTAGAGCGAATTCTCTGTCATGAGGATTTCGTTCACGTCGCCGAAGAACACCTTGGTCTTGGTCTTGGCGGTCGGGTTGGCGAGGTCGATGACCGAAAGGGTCGTGAAGCTCGGGGTGAACGAGTACTTCTCGAGAGTCGCGCTATCGGGAAGGACGTATTCGATATCGGAACAGCTTGCGGCGTCGCCGGATTCGAGACGGTACGGAAGGCGCTTGCCTCCCAAGAGGAAATTGGCGGAAGAAGTCGAGTCCGAAGAGAGTTCGACGACCTTCGGCATGACCTTCTTCACGTTGAAGTCCTTGTCTACGCGTTTTTCATCGAGCGCCTGTTTTCCCGTAGCGCTCGAAGCCATGGGCATGAGGTACCGTTCGTACGGGAACGAGAAGTTCGAGTTCGAAAGGAGGTAGAGCGAGTTTCCGATGCGGCGGCTCTGGGTTACCGAACCGTCGATCTGGAAGTAGCGTTCGATCTTGGGATTGGCGGGATTCGTCACGTCGTAGACGACCACGACGGTCTTGTTGGAACGGTCGAACCAGTAAGCGTAGGGATTGCTCAGTTCCTGGTATTTCGACGAGAAGATGACGAGCTTGCCGTTCGCGACGTAGATTTCCGGGTTGGCGTACGATGCCGGCACCTTGATCTTCTTCACGATGGCCGGATTCTTGGCGTCGCGGACGTCGGTAACGTAGACGCGGTGGTCTTCGCTATTGTAGAAATAGGAGTACGAACCGTCGGTTTTCACGATTTCGGATTCGTCTACCCCGCCGATTTGGACGTTGGTCTGCGAGTAGTCCTTCGCCCCTCCGCCGGAAGATCCCTGCGGAGCGGAAACCGTGCCCGGAGCGGCGGTGCCGACGGCGTTGGAAGAATCGATCTTCGCGCTGTCGGAGACGCGTTCGGAAAGAACGTCGTCCATCGGCATCGGTCGACCGTAGTAGTTGCCGGGGTTCTTCTTGTAGTAATCGGAAATGAACTTCGAGAGCACGTCTTCCATGTTCGAGCAGCTCGAGAACGACTTCACCGAGAATTCGGGAGCCTTGGCGGTCGAGACCGATCCGCTGTTCTCAAGGTCTTCGAGCGAGGAATCCTCGTCGAGGCACTTGGGAATTCCGGCGACGAAGCAATAGCGCATGGTGCAGGCGGCCTGTCAGTCGGCGCCAACGGAACAATTGTTGCATCCGTCCGTATAGTTCTTGCACTGCCCGAGGTTCACGCCGTTCACGACGACGTCCTGGGCGGCATTTACCGACGATACGGCCGAAAATACGGCAGCGGTCGCGGCGAAGGCCCAAAGGAGAATGGAGCGCTTCATAGGAGGGAAGTAAGTGGTAAACGAATCAATTTTAGGAGGGTCGCGCAAGGAGTCAACAACTTTCTCGAAGTTCCGACGTCCGGGGCATACCGCGACCTCCTCCGAAAAGGAAAACGGGAACCGCGGCGGAACGTGACGAAAAAGTCGTGAAATCGCGCTTTGACATTTCCATGGGGGTTCGTATTATCCGCCTTATCCCTTCGGAAGGCCAAGGCCGGAAGAGCACGGATACGTCATAAACCCAAACAAAACAGGAGGCCTAAATGGCACAGAAAGTAACGAACGCGAAGACGAACGTACAGGGGGAAATCTTCGGTCGCAATCCGGCGATCCAATGCCTCAAAAAGGCCCTCGCGGTCCACGGCATCCGCATCGACCTCGCCCAGGTTTTCGAAAACCGCCAGTCGTACGAGCTCTTGGCCATCTATTTCGACCAAGTGCCCGCCGACGACGGCAGCCAAAAATTCCTCTGCACTCCGAAAGCCGGGTTCCTCAACCTGGTCCAGGACAAGGAGCTGCTGTCGCACTACCGCCTTCTGCTGGCCAAACCGCCCGCAGTCGTCGACATCTCCGTTAGCGAAATCTCCGGTGACGAAGCCGCCGCCCTCTTGGCGGACGCTTGCTCCCCGGCCTGATTCGCCACTACGGAAAAACGCCCGTTCACCGGGCGTTTTTTTTGTGGCTTCGAATACGATCGGAACCCGTCGGACGCTGGCTCCTAACTGAAGTTAAAGTCGCTGCGCGTTCCGAAGGGTTCCGATCGGTCTCTACTCCCCGAAAACTTGGACGTAGTACGTTTGCCCGCCCTTCACGACGGCGGCGACGCCTACTTTGGTCCAGTCTCCAAGCATGTTGGAGCGGTGTCCGCCCGAGAGCGAGAGCCCCGCAAGGAGGAAATCCGTTCCCACGCTGCCTCCGGCGACGTTCTCGCCGACGCTTCCGGAAATCTGGATTCCGGCCCGCTTGGCGGTTCCGGTGATTTTCTGTCCGGCGGAATCGTCGTGGCCGACGTAGTTGTGCGAAGCCATGTCGTTCGCTTTGAACTGCGCGAGTTCTTGCAGGGTACCATCGCTCACGAGCGCGGATTTTCCTACCTTCTTGCGTACGGCGTTGATGAACCGGAGCGCGTTCGGCACGACGTCGACGAGGCTCGAATCGGTTTCTTTGGTTGCCGAATCGTATTCGTTCGGCATGAGCGCCACGGCGCCTTCCTTATGGACGATCGGTCCGTTGAAAGCCGGAAACCCGTTGGAGTACATGATTTCCACCAGGTACTGCCCAGGAGCGGAAAGCGGAACGTCGAGGCTGGCCTTCCTTCCGCGCACCACGTATCCGTTCGAATCGAGGTCTCCCGAGGCGAAACGGTGGGTGGAAACGCTTCCGTCCGGCGCGATGAGGTAGGTATCGGCGCGAAGGGTGGGGCCGTTCGAGGCCAAGTCCGTTCGGATTTTCAAAGTCGAACCTTCGACGAACGCGTTCACGGCTTCCTTACGTTCCGTCGCGTAAGCGGAAACGAGCGGAAGGTCGCCTTCGAATACGACGGTTTCGACGCCGAAGACGTCCATCGAAAAATCAGTGGAAGATTCCGCTACGGTCACGGTGACGTGGACCGGCTTCGACGAATCGAACCTTTCGGCAT
>JASDUA010000041.1:7258-16916 GCA_041891375.1 Patescibacteria group bacterium | reverse complement strand
GGATAGAACGCGACGTCGCCCATCGAACGGCGGACGAGATCGGATTTTCCCTCCTGCGAAATTTTCACGGTGCGCAGCGCCTTCTTCCCGATGGACGGGAGATCGAGAACGTTGAGCGGGGTGAGGTCGCTGGATTCTTTGCGGACGAAGCGGAGTTCGTTCACGCTCATGGAAACCGGAGTGGACGAGAGGGTTTTCTTTCCGGCGAGTGCGTCGTCGGAAAGTACGTAGATCGGTTGGGTCTTGTTGGTGCTGAATCCCATTCCCGATGCTACCACGAGGTCGTACTTCCCTACTTCGAGAAGCGGGATTTCGTACGAAAAGACGTTTCCGTCGACCGGGAGCGAACGCGAATATTTCTTCCCGGTGGGTGACTTGAGGAAGAGGACGGTGTCTTCTTTCCCGTCGGTGACGATGCCCGAAATCCTGAGCGTTTCGCCCGGGAGGTAGGTATTGGGAATGTTCGCGTCGAACTTCACGCCGAGATCCGAAAATCCAGCGGTGGCGATAGCCTCCTTGCGGTATCCGGAAGGCGACCATCCGAGCACCTCGAACGAACCCGAAATCCGGCCCTTCGAGAGCGGCGCGAGCGACTGGAATGCCGTAGTGGTGAGGTCGACGATGTCCGGATGCTTGGAACAGCTCGGACGGTCGTTCACTTTGACGACGACCGATTTCGAACCGTTCGCAACCTGGATGAGTCGGCCGAGGTCGACGGCGCAACGCGCGGCGGAATACGCCGACTGGTTGAAGCGGTCACCGCCGGAGGTGCCGGAATTTTCGAAATCGTCGGAATAGTAGAGGATTTGGGCTTCGGTGGAAAGTTTCCCGACGACCGATTGAGTGACTGCGGCCGGAGCGACCGTTTGGACCGTGGCTGCGGGTACCGGTTGCGCCGGATTTTTCGCGATCGCGGCGATAAGGACGTTCAAATCCGAATACGCGCGGACCAGCTGGTTTACGGAACGTTGGCGATCGGAGGGTTTCTTGAACGCGGCGTCCACCGCGACGAACGCCTTTTCGAGATTCGCGCGGGCGGCGGTGATTTTGGCGCGGTCGTCAGCGGAGATCGAGCGGAGCTTGGCGACCTTCTTATCCGTAGCGAGGACGATTTTCGCGTAGACTTTGGCGACCTTCGGTTCGGAAAAAGACGCCGCGGAGGCCATCGGCGCGGCGAATCCGAAGACGATGGCGGCGATGACGAACGGCGAAAGGAGTTTGGAGAATTTCATCGGGGGAAATTACGAAACGGTTTCTACCGTCGCCTTGATGATCTTGGCTTCGGTTTTCGGCTTGTCGTTACGGTCTACCGGAAGGTTGGCGATGGCGTCGACGACTTCCTGCCCTTCGATTACCTGACCGAAGACGCTGTAGTCGCCGTCCAAGTACTTGGACGGGCGTCCATGGACGATGAAGAACTGGCTACCGTTGGTGTCCGGGCCGGCGTTGGCCATCGAAAGAGCGCCGACGATGTGCGAAAGCTTCGGGGAAATCTCGTTTTCGAACTCGTGGCCGAAAGCGGACTTTCCTCCGCGGCCGGAACCGGTGGGGTCGCCGCCCTGGATCATGAAGTCGCGGATGACGCGGTGGAAGATGATGCCGTCGTAGTAGCCCTTTTCGGAAAGGGTGAGGAAATTTTCCACGGCCTTCGGCGCTTCGCTCGGAAAGAAGCGGAGGACGACGGTTCCGTGGTTGGTTTCGAGGCGGACGATCTTGTCGCCGGATACGGGCTTGGCGGTCTGGAATTCGGACATGGAAAAACGGTTTTGAAAACTCGGGGCACTGCCCCGTAATAAGGAAATTCAGCCCGTACAGGATACGGCTTTCAGTCGGGGAGGCAAGAAAAAACGCCCCCGGGAAGGGGGCGTCTGGTTGGTCCGGAGACCGGTTCGGGCCATTAGCGTTCGGATTGGCGAACGGAAGGCGGCGACTCGGAGCAACGGATGGCCGAAGCGTCTTGGGAACCGGGGGTCGCTGACCCGCGGTCTTTCTGAAGCGACGGAAAGTGTTTGGCGGCAGTAATGTCGCCTGACGGAGGTTTTTGTCCGTCTTGGGGTTTCGCAGCTTCCATGGCACTCCTTTCTTGAAAAAGAAGAACGAAACGGTTTCGCCTTACGCCTGCTTGGCGGCCTGGACGACTTCGGAAACGGTTTCCAGGTGGTGCCCCTGGTTCATGCCGACGGCATGGGTGCCCAGGTCCACGTGGAAGATTTCCGCAGTGACGTGCAGCGCGGCGTCGGACACCATGAAGGCGACCGCCTGGCCGACGTCATAGATGTCGACGTGCGCTTTCTTGAGCATCGCCATGTCTTCCGACTTCTGCAGCAGGCTGCCGAAGCTGGGAAGACCGGAGGCGGCGCGCGTCGCGATCGGGCCCGGGGACACGACGTTGAAGCGGATGCCGCGGTGGCCGTGTTCGAACGCCAGGTAATTGGACATGGAGTTCATGCAGGCCTTCGCGGGACCCATTACGTCGTAATGCTCGATGACGCGCTCACCGCCTTCGTAACCGATGGAGATGACCGAGCCGCCGTTCGGCATCATGGACTTGCAGTTCTCGGCGATGGGGATGAGCGGATACGCGGAAGTGCGCATCGCCTTGTCCATGCCTTCGTAAGTCGCTTCGGACAGGGGATTCTTGATTTCGTGCTTGTCGGCACCTGCGACCGAGAAGATGACGAAATCGATGGAATCCCAGCCGGTGGCGGAACGAAGGGAAGAGAACAGGATGTCCACGTCACTCGACCGGCTGACGTCGCAAGTCAGGCTGGCCGCGACGTTCAACTGGTAGCGGTCGATAAAGGCCTCACAGTGATCGAGAACCTTCTGGTTGATCGACGCGACGGCCAATTGGGCGCCGTATGCCGACAACGCCACCAGACAGCCTTGGGCGATGCCGCCCAGGCCCATGCCGATGATGAGGCCGCGCTTGCCGTTCAGGTTGCGGGCACCGACGATCTGCTCGGGCGAGGGTACGCCGTCGCCTTGGATGACGGTAAGACTCGGAGAATGATGGTGGTGGTTTTGACCCTGGTTCATTCCTTACTGCCTTTCTATTGGTTTGAGAGAAAAATTGCCCCTTCGGGACTCGTGGTCCTTCAGAGGTGCGGCTTCGAACTTAGTTACGAAAAACGAAATGTCAATGCCGTTTTCCACGGCCCCATCCCATTTTTAAACGTTTTGACTTTATAAAAATTCATATATACTTGAGTTATCAAGTATTAAATAACTAAATATATGAACCAGGCAGAATTGGAATTCTTTCTCACCCTCGCCAAACTCGGCACCGTCGTATCGAGAAAATTCGACGGAAGCCTGGGCGGGCTCGGCTGGAACGAGTTCATCATCCTCCACCGTCTGAACGAAGCCCCAGAGAAAAAACTCCGCCGCATCGACCTCGCGGAAAAAGTGGGACTCACCGCTTCCGGCATCACCCGTCTGCTCCTCCCTATGGAAAAGATCGGACTCGTCACGAAGGAATCCAACGCCGACGACGCGCGGGTAAGCCTCGTGGCGATCGCCCCGGGCGGAAAAACCAAGCTCGACGAGGCGCTCGACCGCATGCAGTACCTCACGGGGGAACTTCTGAAAAACCAGAATCCCGCCGAGGTGGCCGCACTCTCCAAAACCCTCGAATCCATCGGGGGAGCCGTCATGTGGAAATAGCCTGACTGAGGGGATCGGCGGCTACTTGGCCACGATCTCGAATTCCGGTAAGCCGTAGAAATCGGCGTACCTCCGTGCGTCGCATTCCAGTTCTTCTTGAGCTACCCGGAAACCGGGTAGGAGTTCTGGGAAAATGACGACGCGGTCTTTCTTGAACGTCCGCTTCCAGCTTCCGACGATCTTTCCGCCCTTCATGACGAGCGGAAAGAATATCCCGTTGGTAGTGAAGAGCTTTCCGTGGTGTTCGACGTCGGCTACGGACGAGCGGTCCTTGTATCAGAGGAAGTATTCGTCGAATCCGGCGAGCAACCGGACGTCTTCGGAAATTTCGGAAAATTCCCGATTTCTCAAAAAGAAGTGCGTTTTTTCGTTTTTTTCCAATGTTTCCAACTCATCGGCAATGAGCGAAACGGCGGTTTTGCATTCGGTTTTTCCGAGTCCGCACCACCACGCGAGATCGTCGACGGTCGCGGGAGAGTGGCCTCTGAAATAGGTTCTCGCGAGTTCGGCAAGACGTTCTTCGTGAGAAAGTTCCGAGGCTTTCGCTATCCATTCTTCCAAAAGGACGAACGTTTCTTCCTTGTCGGTCGGCGGACCGAAGCAGATGAGTCCGCGAGTGGCGGCATAGCACGCGAGATGGTAGGTCCACTGCGTTTCCATGGGGATTCCGGCGGTTTTCAACACCTCGGTCAATTCCGTCCTCGAAAGGGATTTTCCTCACCGAAGCGCCAAATCCATCGTTTCGAGCGCTTTTTCGGCATGCGCATTGGAAATGCCAAGGAATTCGCGGCGTTTGGCGAATCCCGAAAGGGTTTTCGAAGCGCAGAGATCCAAAAGCCATCGGACGTTTTTCGGATCGACGTAGTGGAGCGTTCCCCGCATCGGCCAGGTACGTACGATGGCACCTCGGGCACACGCGTCGCGCACTGATTTTTCGGTCGCCCCCGAGACCCTTGAACCGATTGCCCAAGTCGCCTGCGGAATGTCTTGCGCCTGCATGCAGCCATAATGCGCCACCGCTTCTTCCGGCGAGAAAAACCGAGGTTCGGAAACGGCGTGCGAAGCTACGCGGAGAGAAAGGAGGTCGTACATGGACGAGCTGGAAAGGTTCCCCGAAAAGGTATCCGAACGTGCGGAAAAGGAAAATCGGCATTTTCCGTTTTGACAAACCGCTTTATCTAAATAAAGTCATTCTCAGATTACTTTATCAAACGAAAGCAAATGGAAACGGATGCGCTCAAAGCGGAATCGCTCGAAATCTGTGGAATCCTCGCGAAAACGGATTCCCCGGAGCGCGTTTTCGCCTTCTTGCGCGACATGCTTTCCGAAAAGGAAATCATTGAATTTTCGCGCCGTTTCAAGGTTGCCAAAATGCTTTCCGAAGGCGTTTCGTATGCCGCGATCGAAGCCGAGACCGGCATGAGTTCCGCCACCATCGCCCGCGTTTCCAAATTCCTCTCGGGCGAATTCGGCGGCTACCGCGACGCCATCTCGACCCTCAGGTCCGTTACCGACAAGCATCACTCCGGCCATCGCCCCCGGAGCGTTTAACGAAACCGAAAATCGTTGACTCTTTCCGAAATGGGGCTTCCGCAAAGCGGAGTCCCGTTTTTTTATCGAACCGATCACCTTTCCTTTTATGAAAACCCCTACCATCTCCGAAACCGCTCCGGTTTCCAATAAGACCCGCCTCTACAAACAGGTCTTCGGCGAAACGCCTTGGAACGAGGGCTTCGTCTGCCGAAACTGCGAAACCCTCTATCCGACTTCCTGAGGAAAACCCGACTCCTGCCGAAACTGCGGCGATGGAAAAATCGAAGAATTCTACGACGACGCCGAACTCGGGCGCGAACTCGAATCGCTCACGAAAAAAGACGGATACGTCGAACGGGTCGCCGAGATTCTGGACGAAGGCCTCGTAGGCTTCGCATGGGGATGGGTTTCCGACCTCGAAACCCTCAACCGGGAAAAGCTTTCGCTCGAATCCGAAGCCTTGTCGGCCATGCTCGCCAACATTGGCGAACGCTTCCCCGAATACGACGGATCGCCCGTGTACTATTTCGCGGAAATCGGCGTCCGCGCCGAATGCCGGGGGCGCGACATCGCCGGAGAACTCTACCGCTCGAAAATGGAAGGTGCGAAAAACCTCGGAAAAAAATACTCGGTCGTCCGTACGACCCGGAAGTCCGACGTGCCGTACAAGTGGTTCGTCCGCGACGGGTTCGAAGTCGTCTACGAATACGGCGACGACCGCGACCGCGTCGTTCTCATGAAGGCCCTCTAATCCCCCTCGAACATGGCCCCGGCTACCCTCTCCCAAGCGCTTGGCGACCTCCGGTCGTTCGTACTCCGGGAATATTCCGATACCGAGCTCCACGCCTTGCGCGATGAATTCGCAAAGCGGTCCGAAGAAGAATTCCGCGTCGCCACTCTCCAAAAATGCCCGACGGAGGCCGAAGTCGCGAACGTCATCGTTCGGGATTGCGGGGAAAAGTTCGTCGAACTCGATCCGGAGGAATTCAAAATCCTCCCCTCGGGACTCTCCGTCCAGACTTCCGGAAACGCGATCTTCGTCCGAAGCGGCATCGCCGAAAAAATGCTTCGCGCCAATGCGCGGCTCCGTACTGAAAACCGGGATTTCAAGCTTTCGGTGAAATGCGGATACCGCGAACTCTGACCGCAGACCCAAGGATACCTTGCGGCGATGGAAGAAGCGAAGACCGTGCTTTCCGCCTATCCGACGAAGATCCAGGAAGCCTTCGCTTCCCTTTCGGTGGCAAGCCCGGTCATCGCCGCACACCCCACCGGGGGCGCGGTCGACGTGGGAATCTGGAACGCCGCCACCGGACGCGAACTCGATTTCTGAGTACCGAGCTTCCCGGGCGATTCGCTCCAAGACCGCGATTCGATGTTCCTCAACTGGAAAAACCTCTCGCTCGAAGCGGTACGCAACCGCCTCCTGCTCGCAAAAACGATGGTAAACGAGGGCTTCTGGCTCTTCCCCGGAGAATTCTGGCACTTTTCCTCTGGCGACGCGGAAAGCGCCGCAGCGATAGGCGCGCAGAAATCGAAATACGCCCAAATTCCCCGCTTCTCCGAATTACCCAGATAATCCGCCACCCCAGACGAAACGCGGGATATTTGCGACGGGTTCGCGAATGTGGCAAGATGGAGGATATTTATCCGCCAAAAAATCTTCGTACGCCATGGGAGAAATTTTCCGCGAGCATTCGTGCAAGATGACCGAAGCCGAACGCAAGGCCCAAGAAGCCGTGCGTCCCGTTGGGGAAGATAGGGAAAACCTCAAGTCGGACATCCGTCGGGAAAGGCGTCTCATGGCGAACATCGGCTATCTTACGACTCTTCAGCAATTGGCTGACGCGTCCGAACTCGACAACCTTTTCGACGGCCAGGTCACTTTGGGCGAAGAAGAACTCTTGGCCACCTATTCGCTCATCGACATCATCAACGGCAACTCGTCTTTCTCGACTCTGAAGCCGCCGATGAAAATCTCGTACGATCGAAACTTCGCGCCCGATTCGTCATACGAAATCGTTTACGAAGGTTCCACGAACCCGAAAACGGGAAAAACCGTACCCCGGCTCTCGTCCATCAAAGGCACGACGAATCTCGTCCCGTCGGCACTCGGGGACACGAAACTGACGTTCCATTACGATAAGAAAACGGGGATGGTACAGTCGGCGACCTTCGAACGGCCGACGTTCACTTTTGACGAGAAGATCCAAATCCACCGGAACGCCGAGGGGCTTGCCGACCGCATCGAAATCGGAAACGCGGGAAAAGTCGACAACGTCATTTCGATCGAATACGAAGACGGCAAGCCGTCTTCGCTCAAGCAGACGAAGTACGGCGCGTTCGACGACGTCACCTTTTTCTCCTACGACGACGGAGGAAACTTGGACGCCATACTCTACGTGCCCGCGATTTCGGTAAAGGGGATGAAGGGAGCCGGAAAAGGCGGAAGCCTGAAGGCTATGTGAAAATCCGCGGCAAAAGCGGCATTGGGCGTCCTCAAACGGTCGAAATGAGTGGATACGGTTGAAATTCGAAACGTGGACGGAGTGCCCGTTTCAACGAGCGCCAAGCTCGACGCATCGAATTGGTCCTATACCGACGGCAAGTCGAAATTCGAATGGAACGACGGGGTTTTGCGAAGGATCGACCTCGAAATGCAGCAAATTCCTTTCGACGACAAAAAGAGCATCCTTTTGGAGTACTAACCCTTAGGACAATCCCACCGTCCGGAGCACCGAATCGCTTGCCGCGAAACGGTGTTCCGGCTTTTGGACGACGTGTCCTTTGGCTTCCAAGCGGTAGAGCTCGGTAAAGATGCTGGTCATGGGAACGCCGCCGTGCTGCGCGATTTCTTTAGCCGTCATCTCTTCTTTGAAAAGCATGATGAAGAGGATCTTCCTTTGCTGGTTGGAGAGGGCGATTTCCGGAAACGGGCTGAAAAAGACGCTGGAAATGACAGAAATGTCGAGTTCCGAAACGTTGTCGAAACGCGGCAGTTCGAAAGCTTTCAGAACGCGGGAAACCCTTTCGGAAACCGCTTTCATCCTTTCGTCGCAGACGTCCGCCACGGCCTGAAGCTCCGATTCCAACGACTGGATCCGAGCTTTGGGAACCTCGACTATGGAAGCCCCCAATCCTCCCAATGTAATAGCCATTCCGCGCCTTTCGTAAGCTGTTAAACGAATTCGGATTCTATAGGAAAAATACGAGAGTCAAGTAAGTCAATCTACGCGAGGCTTTCGACGTATTTCTTGAAGTTCGCGAGGATGGCGCTCCATCCGGCGGTCTGCATTTCGGGCGAGTGGACGCCTTCGGCATCGAAGGTCTCGGTAACGGTCACGCCTTCCGGAGTTTCTTCGAAGGTCACTTCCACTACGCGCCCGGCGTCGAGGAAATATTCCTTCATTTCGCCCATGGTGTAGACGAGGCGTTTCATGGGAACCACTTCGTCGTATCGGGCGGTAAGGTCGAATGAAAAGCTGCCGTCTTTGGCGGCGAAGGTGTTGCTGAAAACGAGGCCGACTTCGGGTTCCGGAGAGACGGATTTCGGACAGTGCCAGTCGTCGGAGGCGAAGCACCAGTGGACGACGTGCTCGCTCTTCCAAGTGCACTCCCACACGGTGGAAAGCGGAGCGGCTACGGTGGTGGAGACGGTGAGTTTCATGGGATGGAATGATGGATGCTACCCGGTATTTTGCCCGGGTTTCTTGCAATGGCAAGACAAGGCGTCCGACTTTCCCCATTTCGGGGAAAAATTGACAAATAAAGAAATAATTTTATTAAAACATTATCAAACAAATACGAAGGAGAGGTGCGCAATGGAACCGGCATTCAAGATACCCACCATCGGCGACAGGGTCGAATTGTCAGTAGATTGGACTTTCCCCCTCTTTGAGGAGAGAAGGAACAAACCGCTGTTCAAGGTCGTGGCTCCGGAGAAGAAAATTACGGAATACCACATGGAAACCCTCAGTTACGAGGAATTCCATGCGGCGAATCCGACTCCGAACGCCCCTCCGAGAGCGAAACCGTTCGGCGATAATCCGGAAAATCTCAGGCAACTTTGGGACGAGTACAAAAAAACCGACGAATGGAGGAACCACATCCGGCTTTACTGGGAAGCGAACAACGCCTTCCAGCTGAAGAACTCCATGTCCGTCACCCTGCCGGCAGGAACTTGCTTGGAGGTGGATCGGATATACATTCGTCAAAAATCGGGAGAATTCGATTCCGTAACGTTCAAAATACGGGCCGATAAGAAATCCCCGCTGAACAACGTCAGGTTTTGGGTGAAACGGAGTGACGCGAACAATATCGTGGGCGTTTACATCCGCGCTGACGAATTCAACATGATTTAGCGCATATCGTACGGCGTCCGTGCGAATCATAAAAATCCCCCTCCTTGCGGAAGGGGATTTTCAATGATTCATGGTAGAAGTGCAGTATATATTGGTTT
>JASDUA010000041.1:0-7248 GCA_041891375.1 Patescibacteria group bacterium | reverse complement strand
AATGGACGAACAGCCTTAGTTCCGAAACGGGGGACGGGGAGATAAAGCCGTTCCGAGCACCGACTTAAATACGCTTATTCTTTCCAAAGCTACCGGGATTCGTAATTCACAATGTGCACGGCGGCGGATCCCACTGGTTCTGGCTTATTCCGCGCCGAATCTTCATCCATTTAATTTAACTGCGATCGAACATCTAAAATTATCCGCGAGTAGGGCTTGCTGTAAATTTCCGATTTACCACCTGCATTAAAAAAGGCTTCAACGGTCTGTCATGCCTGATCATTGAGTGCAACAATGGTTTTCTCACGATAAAAAGAATCGTAAAACAAGCCGAAAAAAAGCGCATCCCTTATAACTTCTTGCCGCGCTTCAAGTCTTTCCTTTATATGAAAAGACTTCACCTGGAAAGACTTCTTTAAGCGCAGATTAATCATCTTTGTCGTCATGGGCTTCGCTTCAGATTTCCAATTTGCAAGCATCTCTTTTCTCATGCCGAAGACCGTTTCATCCCATAAAGAAAATGAACTGCTGTTTAAGGAAACTTTCTCGCCATGCAAGAGATGGTTGAATTCCGTGGATGACAAAACCACTCATAACACCTTTTCCAAATATACTTTTGTCAGGTCCGAGGAAAAGAACCGGTCAAGATCAAGACTAGGCGAATCCTTTAAATGCAATTCAAAAGGGTTGTTCCGTAGGTAGGCCATCCTAATGTCCGGCGAACCAGGGGAAGAAACTTCTAAACGGAGTTTATTCCAGATGTCGTATGGATGCCATGAATCTGGAATTCAATATTCTGACAAGGAGGATGCCAACTTGATGCGCGAATTGCAAAACTGACAACACGGCACCAAATTGGGGATATTTACGGACAATCCCAACCAATTCGTAGATTTGGGTATTATGTGGTCCAAGTCTGGAAGATATCATTTCCCCCGTTTTGAGTTAACCCTCAATACGTAGTCTGCATGACAATACGGACATGTCTTAAGGTCTGCGTCATTAAAGGCTTGAACGAATTCGCCGCCGTACCTGCTGCGGAAGCTATTAAAAACGGCCTCCATTTTAGTTTGAATATCCTTTGCTTCCTTAATGAAAGCTATGTGTTGGCCTTGGATATGGAGTTTATGTCGGATACCCGCCAGTCCTAGAAGATATTCCCCGGGTTCTTGCATGCCCAAAAGGGTTTTTGCAAAATCATGCGCCATTCTTGTTGGAATGTGCGATTTCTTAAGTATCCCGTTTTCTTTCAAAAGCGTTGCCAGCCAATTAACGACAGCCTCGCCATTAGAGGCCGATTTCGGCCATACTATGGTTCGTCCATTTATAGGTATGCTAACTTGATACATGGGGGAGCGACAGCCGTTCGAGTATAAGATTTTCGATTGTGCGAATATTGGTCATATGGCAATTGACCTCATCCATCTCAAATTGTTTTTGGATGAGGGTATCTCAAATTGCCCCTTGGAAAGATTCACTCGTCAGTTTTTTCCTGCATACGATATCAATTTTCTCGATTCAAGTACGCGGCTCCCCAGATCTTGAGTTTAGAAATTTTCCAAGAAGTTCGCGCACCTCTTTGTCCTTAAGCTCAGCGACAACTTTCTTTATGCCTTCAATTTCTTCGTTTGTAAGCAACCCCGCGGCTAATCGGTATGTATTCGTGGCATATTCCCCAATAAACGAATCCACGAAAAACGGATGGGCGAATAAGGAATATAAATTTCCCAGGAAGGTTTCTTCTCATATGTCTGCCTTAATTATCCCCTCCTCTTTATCCTTCTTTAGCGCATTAACGTACGCCAAGGGTATGTCAGAAAGCAGGATAGGCGAATGTGTCGTAATTATGCACTGGAAAATGAGTTTCTCCCGCCGGAAATCGCCAAACAATTTCATCGCTTCAGAGAGTACATATGCGAATCTTCGAACCCATTCGGGATGCAAGTAGGCATCGGGTTCATCGAAAACGAAAACGAATGTTTTGGGGGATGAATCTCCAAAAACTTCCCGTTGAACGTAGTAGATGAATTTATTAAGTATTCCGAAGAATTGGTATTCGCCGGAACTCATATCGTGGATCGACAATCCGTCGTTATTCAAAACGGTGATCCGGAAAAAATTTGAAAGGAAAAGATCGAAATATATTTCGTCGTCTTCAAATGAGGCACGAAAGTCAGTCATGTCGAATTCATATTCCGATTGCCGTTCTTTGGTGTCCAAAAAACTTAATATTTTTTTAATTCCGGATTCCCTCCCATTCCTTCATAAGAAAAGATTCTCAACGTTTGTGTTCAGTCCGTACAAGTACCATCATTTGAAAAAGACTCGGAAGAAGGCTTCCGGATCGTCGCTCTTTCTGATTAATTCAATAAAAAGGTCTATCGTTGGTTCTTCTTCGTACGACTCTTTCAGGTATCCAGAAATTTCCCGAGCGAGTTTTATCAATTGGTTTTCACCGTCTTTTTGAACAATTTCTAGAAATTCCCGTATTCAAAGGTTCCCCAATGCTTTACGTTTTCAAGCCTTTCTAGGAAGCTTCTCATATATCTCGGTCAACCCTTTTTTAATCTCCACCGCCCCCATCCCGTTGGACCGAACGCATTCCCTGATTTGCCCCCCAATCGCTGACATTCTATCCCTATGTTCTTCAATTGCCTTTTGCAATTTGCTTAATACGTAAAGTGGTTTCGTAGTGTTTTCCCTTGCTGAAAGTAATTCTTTGTTTCAGCAAATGGCATTCACCGCCGTTTTCATTACGCTTTTCTTTTCTGGGACGTTTATTTCCATTCTTAGACGCATCGGCTCAAATTGGAGGCCAATAGACTTAAACAACGCCCCCACTTTGCCTGGGAAGCTTTTAAATACGAGTAGCGAGAAAAGATTAAGTCGACGTTCGTCTCGATCCGGCCAATACGCGTTATTTTCCATTACTCAAAAATAGGAGAATTGTTTTTTCGATCCATCCGAATCCCCCCCACTATGCTTCTGGAGTTCCACGTTTTTCTTAGAAGGCTCGTTGCCGCCGGTATCCTCCATCCCCTCACTATCATCCGAAGATATGGGATTATATTGAGGAATCGAGGAAATGTACTCCGGGTCACTTGGCGTGTTATTTATATAAACGCCGGCAAGTCTTGGGATTTCATTGGAACCATCAGATTCAAACGTGAGTTTTATCGAATCTTCAGAGAAGGTTTCACCCTTCCAAAAAGTTATTTCTTCCGATCCGATTCCATCTTTTAGCCGCCATAAAATTCTCCGTATTTCTATGCTGTTAGAGTCTTCCTTGATTACGAAAAGACTACTCTCAAGATCGTTCCTCAATTTATTTTTAATGGAATGTATGTTCCCTTCGATCATGATGGCCAAAAGGTCCAATATGGTGCTTTTTCCCGTTCCATTGCGTCATACGATGACATGGTTGTAAAATCGTTGGTTATCTATCCCGCTTATCGAATTCGGTAAGAAATCAATCTTGGCCTTCCGCTTTAGAAAAATGCTGCCGTCTTTATCGCGACTTAAAAGAAACCTGGTTCAGAAATCTACCAGTATATCATTATGGGCTTTAAACTTACCTATATGGAGCGCTAAAAGTTCCCAGGCGGAATCTCGTACCATGCTGTACTCGGAATTTATAAATTAGCATGAAGCATACTCATAAACCTTAAAAATTTCTTAAAAAGAAATCGAATATTTAGGTGCGGTGGGTTCGCCGGGGCCCTTTCCTCATCGCTCCGCGATTCGGAACGCCTTGCCTAAAAAGCCAAAACGTTGGCTTTTTACCGCATCGCCGCAGAGCGGACGAAGCGGAAGGCTGCGGTTTCTCGCCCCCCGTCGGTCCGATCGTTGACAAAAAAATCCCGCCCACTTTCGTGGACGGGACGTTTTTATCAAATGGTGGGTTCGCCGGGGCTCGAACCCGGGACCTTGGCCTTAAAAGGGCCCTGCTCTACCGACTGAGCTACGAACCCGCGCTGCGGGGGCGTGGAGGAAACTCGCGTCTCTCCACATCGGTGCGGGCCGATTGTAAAGAAAAGATTCCCGAAGTCCAATTTTTTTCTCGCGAAAGAACGGCTTTAACAAATCCCCGGAAAGCCCCATCGGAAAAGGAAAAAATGGGGTGCTTCTTTTTTTGCAAACCACTCGTGAAATGATAAACTGGCGAGGATAGCACGAATACGCTCAAAAACTCGGAATGAACACTCCCAAAAGACTCTTCTCGGAACGTTTCAAACGGTACGTTTCCTCCTTCCTCATCTTCGCCATCCTCTTCGGGCAAACGGTACACATCCCGCTCCTGCAGACGACCAAAGCGGCCGAAGCCGAATACCCCAACCTCGTCGCGGTCCTCGTGAACGAAGGTTCGTTTTCGCGGGATATCAAAAGCAAGCTCGAACGCTACGGCGAAGACGTGCAGGCCAATTTGGCCGGCAGCCGCGTTTCGATCGTCTCGATCCCCGACGACACCACGCCCGAAAAGATCGCGGCGCTTCTCGAAAAGCTCTACTACGAAGGCGACGGCAAGGGTCTCTCGCGCCTCGTGGGAACCGTGCTCGTCGGCGATTTGCCGATGCCGGTCGTCCACCGAGGCGAAAAGACCTTCCTTTCGGTCTTCCCGTACGTCGATTTCGTAGACAAGTCTTTCGTCTACAAGGCCGACAAGGGGTACTACGAGTATTCCGAAACCCCGGCCGCTTCCGACACTCCGGAAATCTGGCACGGCATCGTCCGCTCGAATACCGGCGACAAGGACAAGGACGAAGAGCGCGTTTCCGCCTTCTTCGACAAGACCCACGAGTACTACCAGAAGACCGGCCGGTTCGAGACTTCCAAGTTCCGCATCCAGCCGCACGTCTTCTATTTCGATTCCTACCACGACCAGCTCTCCAGCCGGTCCTCGGAATGGAAGTCGTACCAGCTCATGCTGGAGTACGCCGAAGAAATCGCGTACAACCGTTTCAACAAGCATCTCGCCAAAACCGTCTACGAAGCGTACCAGGGCTACATGGGCGCCGACGTTCCCGACGCGACCGGAACGGACATCGGCAAAATCCTCGCCGCCAATACCGGCGCGACCCTCAATTTCGACAGCGCTCCCGACGTCCAGACCCGCGAACCCATCGAACAGTCCCTCAAGAAATTCTTCCAGATCCTGAGCGAGAAGTACCTGGGCGACATTCTCCGCTACGTCCACAACGCCGGACGCTACGGAACCGGCAACGACGTCCGCGTGGACATGCCGGCCATCATCGTAGGCAAGAGCGACGAGCTTATGAAGCGCTCCCTCAAGGATGCCAACACCACGTTCGAAGACGCCGTGGACGCCCTCGTGAAGGGCGGGCTCGCGCGCAACGTCGCGGTAGGTTTGACCTACAAGGTCGACAACGCGACCGCGACTGCCGGAACCGCCGCCACCGAAACCGCCGCTGCGACTTCCGGAACGTCCAAATCCTCGAGCCGAACCTACCGCAATTTCATTTTCGGTAAGCAGGGGTCCGATATCAAGTCCGCCAACGAATGTACCATCGTCCGCGGTTCCACGTTGCCGGTCGAAGCCAACCGCGGGTACGACGTAAACAATGCGCAAGCCGACGTAACCCTTCTTCAGAACGACCTTCCGAGCGGACGCTGTTTCCCGAACAATTCGGTAGCGGCCATGGCCTTCTGGGGAAACAACACTCCCGCGAAACTCGACGTCAGCCGCAGCAACGAAGGTATCATGACCCTCATCGGCAATACCTACGACGGCTATATCAAGCCGACTTTCGACATGGGCGGCGCGAAGGAAATCAAACTCGACCCCACGTCCGGAAAAAACGAAAAGGGGCTTTCCGTAGCATCCCCGCTCGACTGTACCGCACAGAAACTCTGGATTTCGGATCCGTACGTCGACACCTCGGAATTCGGCGGTTCTTCGGGTTTCCCGTCCGAACGCCCGGGCCAACCCATCGCCTGTACCACCGACACCGTCGGCAATTCCCTCAAGATCGACTCTTTCGAGAACTATTTCTCCAAGGGGTTCCCGGGCGAAACCTGTACCACCCACCACCTCGTCCTCGACGGCGCGGAAGTCAAAAAGGACGGGTCTTGGTGCGACGTAGGCGACTGAAGCTATACCCCCATCGACAAGACCTACTCGTCCAAGAAGGTCCTTTCGGTCATCGAGCACAAATCCCCCACCGACCAGGAATACGGCGAAGAACTCAAGAATTTCCTCACCCCGTCCCTCCCGGCCGACAAGGATCGCTACGTCGACTTCATCAGCGCCAAGGGGAACTACGTAAAGATTTCGTACCCCAACCTCTTCCGCCTCTCCTTCCCGGAGGACGAAGACCTCACGCCCGAAAAGGCGCAGGCCAAGATTAAGGAAGTCCTCGACGCCAAGAGCGCCGAAATCAACGCCCTCGTCGCCTCCGAAGCCGGATCGGGCCCTCTCTACGAAGCGCTCAAGAACGGTGCCTACCCGTCCGGAGCGAAGATCGATCTCTACTCCCAGCTCGCCTCGAAGCCGGAAATGCTCCAGTCGGTCACGGACGCCGTAGTATGGAACAACCTCGCCAACGCAACCGCGAAGTACGCCTACGTCCTCGAACACCACCTCGATATCGACGGAAACTCGTCGTACCCGATCGCGAGCCACAAGGAAGACTACGAAGTCTCCTACGTGGTCGGCAAGGGCGACGCCCAGAACATGTACGTCAAACTCGACCCCGCAGCCAAGGACGGACCGGGCGCCGAAGTTTCCGAAATCCTCCGGAAGTCGGCGGAACAGCTCGCCGCCATCGACGCCTCCAACGTCGCATCGGGCGGACCGGGCGAAAAGGCGGAATTCAAGTGCTGACCGCCGGAAGGCGTCGAGCTTCCCAAGTGGATGCCCGCGATTTTCTGCTGGCTCGGCTCCATCATGCCGCCGACCATCAGCGCCGGAAACTGTTCGCCGAACTCTTCCGTCGACATCGCCGACCTCATCAATAAGCACTACGGCGCCGATAAGAACGGCAACGGCATTCCCGATTACCAGGAAGACGCCAACGGCAACGGCATCATCGACGGCGCGGAATACGTGAGGGACGGGGCCATCAAGCTGTCCGCCATCCCCAAGCGCGCCCCGTACCGCGAAAGCGTGGCGCTCGCGGCCATCCTCGAAAATAAGGACGGCGTGCAGGTCTACGTCGACTCCGTCAACGACGTCTCGTTCGACGTGACCAAGGTCGTCGCCTACTCCGGCGGCATCGCCACCGACATCAC
>JASDUA010000040.1:0-4591 GCA_041891375.1 Patescibacteria group bacterium | reverse complement strand
GTACTTTTCCACGAGGTCGCGGAGGGTGTAGAAGTTTCCGGCGGATTTGGCCATCTTCTTATTGTCGACCAAAAGGTGCCCGCCGTGCATCCAGTACTTCGCGAATGGCTTGCCAGTGCAGGCTTCGGTCTGCGCGACTTCGTTCTGGTGGTGCGGGAAGAGGTTGTCGATGGCACCCATGTGGATGTCGATCTGCGGGCCGTGGTGCTTCATGTTGCACGCGCTGCATTCGATATGCCAACCCGGACGGCCCGGAAGCTCGACTTCCTTCCCTTCTACGGTGAGTTTGGCAACCCATTTGTTCTCTCCGTCAGAGGCGGTGTCGTACGCCTTCCAAAGGGCGAAATCCGCTACGGAATCCTTTTCGTATTCGTCATTGTCGATGCGGACGTTCGAAATCATCCCCGATACGTCGAGGTGCGCGAGTTCGCCGTACTTCTTGAATTTGGAAATCGAGTAGTAGACGCTTCCGTCTTCGGAAACGTAGGCGTAGCCGCGGTCGAGAAGCTTCTGGATCATGGCGACCATGTCGTCGACGAGCGTGGAAATCGGCACGATTTTGTCCGCCGGAACGATGCGGAGTTTCTGGAGGTCTTCCAAAAAGATTTCGGTGTATTTTTCAGTGAGTTCCTTCAGCGCGACGCCCTGTTTCTGCGAATCGCGGATGGTCTTGTCGTCGATGTCCGTGACGTTCATGACGGTATCGGTACGCCAACCGAGGTAACGGAGAGTGCGCACTACGAAATCTTCGAACAAGTAGCAACGGAGATTGCCGATGTGCGCGAAGTTGTAGGGCGTGGGTCCGCAGTAGTAGACCTTCACGTTCTCCTGACGGAGGGGGCGGAAAGTCTCGACCTCACGGGAAAGGGTGCTGTAGATTTTGAGCATTTGCTGAAACTGTCGGAAAAGAACTGGTGAAATATACCTAAAATCCCCCAATTCGCAATTCTCCGAAGGGAAAAATCATTTGTATCGCCGACTGCGTACGAGTACAATAAAACGAATATTTAACGCTCGTATCATCTACCGTCCATGAGGTTCGAAAACTCTCGAGGAAAAATCTCCGACGCCGTTTCCGGCAAGGTCGTCCGGATACTCGAAAAAGCCCGGATCCGGGAATGGTCCGGCTTCACTCTTGCGGAACTCATCGTCGTCGTCACCATCCTCGCCATTTTGGCAACGGTAGGGTTCATAGCGCTTTCGTGATATGCCCAAGACGCGCGCGACAGTTCGGCTAAGGCGAACGTCAGGTCGGTGCTGACGGCGATACGCTCCGAAGCGTCCCTTACCGGAAATTCCCCAAGGTACTACGTCGCCCACGACGCATCGCTTACGGGCACGGCACTCTCCTGAGCCTTCGTCGAATTCGACGGAAACCGAACCTACCTCACCGGGGGCGATTGGAACGTTCCCGGAACGAACTATTCCGCAGGAAACCCTGACTGGGCGAAACTGAAACTCAATCCTTCGAAATTCAAGATCGCCGGCGTTCAGCGTCTCGAGGTGGCGGCGCCGACCGTTTTCGCGGCCTACGACCCGAAAAGCGTGCTCATCGGAGCCGTGGAGACGGTGGAAAAGACCGTCACGAATAGAACGCGCGTGAAATCGTTCACACAAGGCGCGGCATTGTTGCCGTCCGGAACCGCGTACGTAACCGGCGACACCCCGTCTTTCTCAAGCGCGACGGGGAGCTCGGCGGGACTCCTCAGGGATCCGACTTCCGCGACGCTCACCTGAGCCCTTACCGACGCCACCTCGGTCACCGTCGCCCCTCAGGCCGTACAACAGGCGGGAGCGTATTCCGTAGCGAATTCGCTGAGGTTCGATTCGGCAAGAAGCGCCTATTTGAGCAGGACCCCCAGCGTGAACGGGAATAAAAAAACCTGGACGTGGAGCGGATGGGTGAAACGAAGCGCTCTCGCGAACGGAACGATCGTCGATTCGTGAACGGCAGCTGGCGATTATTACACGCGCATTGACTTCAACGCGAACAACCAATTGTACCTTTTGGTAGGAATCCCTTGAAGCAATCCGCATCTTGCGACGTCGACCGCGGTATTCCGGGACGTTTCGGCCTGGTACCACATCGTCTGGAAAACAGATACGACGCAATCCGATCCGAACCTCCGTTTCCGGCTCTTCGTAAACGGGAACGAAGTGGCAATGAACCGGACCGCCACGGTACCGCAGAACTTCGACACGACGTTCAATTCGAGCGGATACAGAAACACCCTATCGGCTTCGGCGAGAACTGATTCGTACGCGATTTACGGGGACGCGTATTTCTCAGACGTAAACTTCGTCGACTGACAGGCACTCGATCCTACCGCCTTTGGCGAAACAGATCCCGTTTCCGGATCATGGAGACCGAAACAGTATGCGTGAACGTATGGCACGAACGGTTACCGATTGGACTTTTCATCCTGAGCTACGGTAGCGGGACTCGGTCTCGACGCCGCCTGAACCGAAGCGACGGGGCACGTTTCGGCGAACAATTGGACGCCTTCGCCCGGAGTAGCCGTAACCGACCAGACGATCGACAATCCGACGAACAATTTCGCGACGTTGAACCCGCTTCAAACGGGCGCGTACTCGACGCTTGGAAACGGAAACCTCAAAACGACCGGGAATACGTCCACGAATTCGTCCATCGCCGCCGCGACGATTTGATCCGCGACCGGAAAATGGTATTGGGAAGCCACGCAAGGCGCGGTATCTACCGAAATGGTGGGCGTAGCGACGAGACCGATAACGAATCCTTCCGCGCTATTGAACGCCGAAGCCTTTCCCGGTACCTACGGAATTGGCACGAGATACAACGGATACGTAAACGGTATCTCCTGAGAAGCACAATCGGTCTCCGCCTTCACCTGGAGCACCGGCGACGTCATAGGCGTTGCCATAGACGCCGATAACGGAGCCGTCTATTTTTCAAAAAACGGAACGTGGCTGAACGGTGGCGCACCTGAAAGCTGAAGCGCAAAAACGGGCGCGTTCGCGAAATATGCTCCGGATCCTTCGAGAACCGCCATCCCGACGTTGGGTTCTTACAACGGAGGCTCAGCCTCGGCGAACTTCTGACAAGGCGGGCAAACGGGGCTGCAAAATTGCCCGGATGCGGGCGGCCGATTCAAAACGTGTCCTCCGATCGGATTCAAAGCGCTCTCTTCATCAAACCTTCCGGCACCCGCGATCGCTAATCCGAAATCGCAATTCGACATACTGACTTGGAATTGAACGGGAAAAGACAACTCCGGGGTCGGCGACAATTCGACGAAAACCGTGAACTGAGTGAATTTGGCGCAATCTCCGGGCCTCGTTTGGACGAAAAACAGGGATAACGTCGAAGCCCACTATTTCTGGGATTCGGTTCGCGGATTCTCGTATAATTCTTCGTTGTCCTGCAACACGACAGGAACGGAAACCAATACGACGTGAAAACAGACGTACGTGTCATCGGTTTCGCCATCCGGATTCACGCTTACGCAGAACAACCTTTCCGGAAACGGGGGCGAAATGAACTACAACGGTCGGGCGTACGTTTCTTGGCTTTGGGCAGGCGGAGGGACTCCGGTAGCGAATGACGCGGGGACTATGGCGAGCCAAGTGTCCGCGAATCCGACAGCGGGATTTTCGATAGTGACCTATTCCGGCAACTGAGCCGGATGAACCGTCGGGCACGGCCTTTCGAAAGCGCCGGAATTCATCATTTCGAAAAGCAGGAATTCCACAGGGCATTGGATCGCATACCACCAATACATGAACGGGACGAATCCCGAATACGGATACCTCGACCTCAACCTCACGCAAGGCTTCACTCTTGAAGCCGCAGGAGCGTATAGAACCCGATGGTGGCAGAACGTTCAACCGGGGCAATCCACATTCACTATCGGGGCGGGATCAACGGACCAACTTAACGTAAGCGGTTCGGCATACGTCGCCTATGCGTTCAACTCCGTACCTGGCTATTCGAAATTTTGAAGTTATTCTGGAAATGGCTCAAGCGATGGGCCGTTCGTCAACCTCGGCTTCAAGCCGAGATACCTTATGGTAAAAAGAACTACCGCCTCATGATCTTGGGCAATCATGGACTCCGCCCGCGAAACCGTAAACGACGGCAGCATGTCCACGGCATCTGCGGACTTGACGCAAAATGGTGACGCGGGTTCGAACGGCGTGGATTTCGTATCGAATTGATTCAAAATCAGGGATACCTGAACGGCGACGAATTCTTCTTGAGACACGTACGTCTACGCCGCCTTCGCCGAATCTCCGTTCTGATGAGCCGGAATCGCCCCCGCGACGGCGAGATAAGAAATCCGCGAATCGGTTCTTTGCGAAAACGGACGCCCCGGATACCATGTCCGAAGTCCGAAGCGAATAGCTTCGCGAATACCACTGAAACTCCCCTTCATGAAAAAAATCCTCCTCCCGCTCACGCTTTCGCTCATCATCGTTTTGGCGTTCATCTTCATTGCCGCACCCAAGAAACCGGCCCCCGCCCCCGTCGATCCTGCCGCAGTGGAAAACTCGGGCGGTTCGAGCAAGGCGTTGGACGAACTCGCGGAAGAAACCGTGAAAACCGATACCG
>JASDUA010000039.1:0-4730 GCA_041891375.1 Patescibacteria group bacterium | reverse complement strand
GACCGGACGGATATATTCCGCTGCGGCCGGGGCGACGAGGATAGTCCAGTCGAGAAGGAGTCCTACGAGGTTCGCGAAGAAGATGAAGACGAAGAACGTGCCGAGAAGCCAGAAGAACTTGCGCGCGGTTTCCTTGTTGCCGACGGTTCCGGTGAAGAACGCGTCGAGGCGGCCTACCACGTCGAGCCCGAAGGACTTGAACTTGGAAGATTCCTTCTTGAGTGCGCGGTTGAGAACGACGACGAGCGAAAAGAGCGCCAGCATGACGATCCAGGTCGATACGACGGTGGTCGTGATCGGGTAGGGGAGGCCGGGAACGGCCGAACCCATGGTTGCGGGGATGTGCGGCCCGTGGTGTTCTGCGGTGGCGTGGACCTCGGTGTTTTCTACGTTTTCGGTGCTCATCGTGAATGGGGAACGTGTTTGGTTGCTTCCGGTTTTTGAAAAACGAAAAAATTCCGTTGTTCCGGAAAGCGGCGAAAGTATATCCATCCAAACCGCTTTCGCAAGTTGGAAAAGCGGTTATCTGAACCAGATCGCGGCGCTTCCCGTCACTCAGGTTCCGTTGTGCGTGGAGTTGCCACGGTACGCGTACGTCGGCGATCATTGGACGACGTCGCACTCGGTCGCGACGTTGTTGTTCGATCCGGGGTTTCCGTGCCCGGAGTGGATGGACGTGACGAAGATTCCGTAGTCCCAGTTCTGCACGCAGGAGCTGTTGTCGACGGCTCCGTAGCCCGTGGGGTAGGAGTCGGTCCAGCTCGTGCCGAGCGAATTGGCCTTGGTATACCGAACCCCCGACCACGCGGTTCCCTTGATGGTACTGACGTTGACCGCCACGCACGACCCGGCGGTAGTCGACCAGGTGGTCGCCTTGTACGAATGGTTGTCGAAGGTGAGTTGGCTCGGATTCGGGATGGCGAACTTGTAGGCGGTCGAATAGGCGCTTATGTTTCCGTTCGCGACCGAAGCGCCTCCGGTAGCGATCGAGAACGCCACTTCCGTAGACGCCTTGGCGAGCGGGAGAGCGGCGATGGCTGCGGAACTCGTTCCGCGGGACGCGGGATTGAACGTTCCTCCGCCGCATTTGAGGCTGTGGAAATTCTGGTTGGTGGAGACGGTGGACGTGGAATCCATATAGCTGTATCCCGCGAGCGTCCATCCGCCCCCGTCGGTCGTCATGTCACAGTAGGTAGTGAACGGGGCGGCGCCTCCCGCGCCGTCAGGATCCACGACGTAGGTTCCGTCCGGCGAACCGTTTGCGGCCGTCTTGATGGCCATGCAGTTGGCATAGGGGATTTTGGTAGCCGAACAGCTCGCCGAAGTTCCGCCATCGGTTCCGGTACAATTCCAATTGAACGCCCCGTCGGATCCGTCGGTATCCGTCCCCGCCGCATTTCCGGCCGAACAAAGTCCCGCTGAAGGGTACGCCGGCACCGAGGTTCCGCTCGCGCTTCCGCAAACGCCGTTGACGGCGGGAACGTTCGAAACGTTGGACGAACTCGATCCGTCGATGAGGGCTCAGGTCGAGCTCGGGGAAGAGGGATTCTTGATGAGGCCGGCTACCGAGCCGGACGAGGTCGGGTAATTACCGGAAACCACCGCCGAGCCCGTCGTGGGCGAAATCCCCGCGACCTGGAAATACGAAACGGTTCGCGATTTGCCGCCCGCCGTCGCCTTGGGCGCCGCTTCCATAGCCCCGACGGTGAGGTATTTCGAATCCGACTTTGAACTTGTCGCGGTTGAGCTTGAGCTTCGCGTAGTCGGGGTTTCCGGCCGAGTAGTTGGTTCCGGAAACGTTCCAGTCGCCGCCCGTGAGCGCCGTCTGGTTGCCGTCGACGTAGACGAACGCGCCCGAAAGGGCCGCTCCTGTGTCGTGCACCACGTAGTACCGCGGGGAATTGTTGGTCAGGGCCGCCTCCGAAGAAATCGCCGTCTGTACCGACCTCACGTTCGCCTTGATGGCGGAATCCTTGGCGTCCTGCGAATATCCCGAAAGGGCCAAAAACCCTATCGTGGCAAGAATCGCCAGAATCGTGACGACGACGATGAGTTCCGCGAGAGTGAACGCCATCCATCTGGTTCGGAGGATTCTCGAAAGACGTTTTTCGTTGCGAACGCGCATGGGGCGAATCGTAAAAATTAAAAATACGTGAAGATTTTAAATGATTGAGGCCATTCGGTCAACCGGCATTGGTAAATTGGGGAATCGGTCCGGCTAAGGATTCAAAAAAGACCCGCCGGCAAACGTCCTCGGCCGGTGGCCTGCGGATTGTTTGCTGTGGCTGGGTCTTTTTTGAATCCTTCAACCCCTCTTTATCCGAGGTGTACGAAGCCGGTTGCTTCGCCGTCGAAGTCGAGTTCCTTGGTCTTGTACTTCGCTACCGGTTCGAGGTTCTGGCCGAGGGCGGCGAGGAAGGACGCTTTTTCTTCGCCGTACGGGACGACCATGCGCGCTTCGAGGTTTTCGAAGAGCTTCACGGCGTTCTTGGTTCCCTTGAGGACGAGGAGGTCGACGTCGCGGAAGAAGTCGGCGATTTCCTCGGTAATTTCGAGGGCGTCGGTTTCGATGTACGCGACGTCGCGGTCTTCGAAACGGAGGGTGAAGAGGAGTCCCGACGGGTGGTCCATGACGTGGACGAGCACTCCGGATTTCTCGTATTCGCCCGGAAAGTCGATTTTCATGCCCTCGATGTCGATGAATCCGTCGCCGAGGAAGATTTCGCGCTTTTCGGAAGAGATGGCGACGCGGCCGTCCTTTTCGTAGAGTTCCATGGTGGTGTTGGGTTATTAATCGCTTTCGCGGCTTTGCCGCATATTACATATATTGGAGATTTTTGCGTATGAAACCGTAAATGTCGGGTTTCACGTTCGCGGTTTTGAGTTCTTCGAACCGGAACCACCGGAACCCGGTGAACCGTTCGCCCTTCTCCATTCCGCCCTTGAAGGGGGTCGGCTCCGAAGAGCCCGAGTATTTGACGAGGAAGAGGTAGACGTCCTTGTCGATGATGGGGGAACCCTCCTTGTGGGTCGCGATGAACGAGTAGTTGATCTTGGTCATGAACTTGATGACCTCGAGTTCGCCCGCTTCGAGACCGGTTTCCTCGCTGATTTCGCGAAGGGCGGTGTCTTTGGCGGTCTCGTCCCCTTCCATGTGTCATTTCGGGAGAACGTACTCATTGTCCCCCTTGCCGTTCTTACGGGCCAGGAGGAGGACTTCTATCTCGTTTCCGCGCTTGCGGTAAACGATTCCTCAGGAACTCTTTTCAAAAATCCGGTTCATTTCCAATACCCTCTATGGGGTTTCCGGTTAGGCAGTGATGTTGATTGCGGCGAAGTATACGGGCGTTCCCCGATTACGCAAAACGAATTCCTCCGGCGGCTTTTCGGCCCCTTTGGGAAACGGGGGAAAAGTGTCGATTATTCCCCCTTGAAATCCTTGAAGAATTCCGTATTCTCGCGGCAGATTTTCCCGTCCGGGAGTTTTTTGTGACAACCGGACGTTTTCCCCACACGTTTTCCCACACACGATGCGGTTCACCGTCGACACCTCCGTATTGAAACAGGCCATCGAGGTCGCCAGCCACGCCACGGCTTCGACCAACATGACGCCCATCCTCGAGAACCTCCTCCTCTCCGTCCAGTACAAGCGCGTGGTCGTCACGGGCAACAACATGGAGATGGCGATCGAATACGTCATCGACACCGGCGTGGAAATCGAATCCGAAGGCGCGTACACCGTGTCTTCCAAATTCCTCGTCCCGTTCGTTTCGCTCCTTTCGGACGAGAAGGTGACCATTTCCCTCGGTTCCGGTGGATCTCTCGAGTTCGTCACCCCCACGTCCGACGCCCGCTTCAAGGGTGCCGACGCTTCCAAATTTCCGGTCATCCCGGGATTCAAGGCCGAAAACCCGTTCCGCATCCCGGCGGCGGACCTCAAGCGGGCCATCGAACGCACTCTCTTCTCCACCGCCGAAGGCAACATCCGTCCGACGCTCGCGGGTATCTACCTCAAGGTGAACGAAGACGGCTCCATCTCGTTCGCGTCGACCGACTCCTTCCGCCTCTCCGAATTCGTCCTCAAGAACGCCGTGACCCCGGGTTCCAATCCGGCGGGCATCATCGTTCCGGCGAAAACCGCTACCGAACTTTCGCGCATCCTCACCGAAGACGGCATCGTCGAACTCTACGTCAGCGAGAACCAGCTCCTTGCCGTCTATGGGAACGTCAAACTCTTCTCCCGCCTCCTCAACGGGCACTTCCCGGATTACCGCAACTTCTTCCCGAAGAAGCACTCCACCCGCGGCGTCGTGCTCCGCGGAGACTTGGTCCAGGCACTCCGCCGCATGAACCTCATCTCCAAGGAAAACAACTTCAATACGAAGATTTCCTTCCGTTCCGACGGGGGGATCGAACTCTCCACCGGAGATACCGAAATCGGTGCCGGCCGTGTCAACATGCCGGCTTCCGTAGAAGGCGAAGACAATGCCATCGGCCTCAACTCCACCTACCTCCTCGAGGTTCTCGGAGTCATCAAGGACGACTACGTCAGCGTCGACTTCGAAACCAGCCTTTCCCCGGTCATGGTCCGCGGAGTTCCGGCGGACACCGATAAGCAGTCGTTCCGGCACATCATTATGCCTCTCAAGATTTAAATTTTCGAAAAACTTCCGATTTTACGTTCCGGCCTGCGCTCCGCGTTCACCGTACCGGCAAGTACGGCTCACTTG
>JASDUA010000038.1:0-4751 GCA_041891375.1 Patescibacteria group bacterium | reverse complement strand
TGTCTGGCCTCCTTGAAATAGTAGGTGACCGCTCACGATATCGCGAGCACGAGGACTACCGCTGACATGCTGCCTGCCGTTCCATGTTCTTCTTGGATTCGGCCGCCTCTCAGCAGCGGTACGCCGCGAGCATGGCGAGACGCACGAGCTTCGCGGCGAGTTCGGGTTCCAGGAGGATGGACGCCCGTAGGACGTTCCCGGAGGTCTCTTCGATCAGCTTCATAGTTTCGGGGTCGATGTTCTCCGGAACGACTTCTGGGATTTGTTCCGGAACTTCGACGGGCGGGAATGGGTTGGACATGCGCGTTGGGATTACGCGGATACGAGGTTTTCTTTAAGGACGCGTTTCGCGTCGATAGATCCGAGAGCGTCGTAGATCGGCGCGAACCGTTCCGGGTCGGCCATGCAGTCCCGGAGACGTTCGAGCGCTTCCTCCCGGCTCTTGGGAATCCCGTACTTCAGAACGACGGTCACTCCGGGGGAGATCTCGACGATTGACGGGGTGGGTGCGATGGGTATCATGTGGACGTGGGTTTTTGTAGGCTCACAAGTGGAGTCCCCGTTTGCGCGGGGATTTCTTTGCGTTTTCTGATTATGCAGATTATGCATCAAAGCATAATCATTGAGGCGCAATGATGCTTACTAGGCTCTGGAATACTTCTCCGTTCGGAAAGGCAAGTTGGCTAGCATATCACGCCAATAAGCATTCATGCCTTGTTATCCGTATTCCTGAATGTTAATGATCCGATTCCGCAAGTCGTCTCTTCGTACTTGCAAGATGCATATTATGATAAACCGAATACGTGTCAAAACAATTTTCCACAAATTGAGGAAAAAATTATTGACAATCGGATAACCAACCTATGATAAGTAGGTAAAAACGCATATGGCAAAACTCACGGATACCGAACTCATTGGGAAATACATAGGCCGGAAAATCCGGCTTTTTATGGATGACAATTGAGTAACCGTTTTGGAGGTCGCCAACAAACTGGGCGTAAAGTCTCCGAACATAAGCACCATCCTTTCTGGAAGATCGTATACGACCAACCTCGATCGTTACGAGAAGATCGCACGTGCTACGTGAATGTCGAAATCAAGGTTCGACGAGATCGTAATCGAAGCGCGCAGGGCGGAGATGGGAGATTCGGAATGATCGCAGCCGGAGATATCGGAAGACTACGCCCTTAAGTCCCTTGTGGGGAACAATCCGGCGGCGCAGGAGGAGGCGAAGTCAGTAATCCAGTACATAAAGCAAAAATACGGCCTCAAATAACTGCGCTTATGGAATACGGCGTCGACGTCGTAAGGCTCGCTCGGGAATACGGGGCGAAGATAGAAGAATATCCGCTCGAACTTCTCGACTGACTGGCGACGAGAATAGGCGGTCGCACGTTCGTAGTCCTCAGATCTGACGCCTGCCCGCTGCACAAGCGGTTCGTTCTAGCGCATGAGCTGGCCCATTTGGAGGATGGAACGGTAAGTTCGGCCTATACGCTGATTGCCGAGCGCCGCGCAGACAAGATTGCCAGGGAAAAATTGATTCCGGAGCCGGCATTGAGAAGGGCAATAGAGGACCATGGGGCGGATTACTCCATGTTGTCTCCATTGTTTTGAGTGTCGGAAAAAATTATGGAGAGAAGGATTTCTGAGGTGCTTACCCATTAAAAATTTCGCATATGTCATACATCGAATCGAATCTTATCCCTGGAGAAGAAGTAGCCATTCTTAGAAAGCCGGATTCCCAAAAGTCTGGATCCATTCTCTGAGCTGTTCTGACGGTACTTTCACTGCCTCTTTGAGTGGTTTTCCTCACGGTAATTTTGGCAGCCGTATCTTTGATCATGTATCTTCGATGGCATTCTACAGAATATGCGATCACGAATAAACGCGTTGTCGCTAAGACCTGAATCCTCTCGATATCGATCAATGAAATAAGCCTTCATAAAGTCGAGAGTGCTTCGATGAAGAAGGCCGTGTTGAATAACTTTTGAGACGTAACCGTAAAAGGGACGGGATGACAGGATTTATTATTCAAGGACATTCCGAATCCCCAGGAGATTCGTGATTTTTTGTTTAAGGAAATTGAGAAGAGATCATAACTTCCTTGAATTCAAAGGAGGCATACGAAATTATCAATAGTAATCTTTTCACCCATGAACGAACTTATTGAGAAACTGTCTTTCGGGGCAATCGTAGTAATCATCAATCTGGCGTTTGTTATCGTATTGGCAACTCACCAATACAAGATCATTGGCGAACTTAGCGACAGGGTTTCGAAACTCGAAACTGCGCAATCCGCACATTCCGGTTCCGTTTCGAAGTAATTCCCTCCAATTCGGGGGAATAGGCATCGGCGCAAGATAAACCCCCGTATTTCTACGGGGGCGGATCCTACGGAGAGGAAGCGGGGCGAACCCCATGGGAGAATCATATCTAAAACACCGTTAACCGCAATTTATGGAACCATCCGTACAGCTGCAACTCTTCAAGACGTTCGAGGACATCAAACACACGAGCGAATCCGGAGTAGAATTCTGGTATGCCAAGGAACTGCAATGAGTTCTTGGATATTCCAAATGGAGCAATTTTGAATTGGTTATTTCCAAAGCGAAGAATTCGTGTTTCGCGGCTTGAAATTCGGTTGAAGAGGGTTTTGCCGACGTCGGGAAAACCCAAAAATCCATCAACCAATATGGAGAAATCGATATGGTCGTTCCTGACATCGTGCTCTCCAGGTACGCTTGCTACCTCATCGCCCAGAACTGAGATCCGAGAAAAACGGAAGTGGCGTTCGCACAGGCGTATTTCGCCATACAGACCCGGAGGTACGAAGTGCTCGAGAAGAGGATGGAGGAAATGGAGCGCTTGAACGAACGGGAAAAACAGAGCCTCACGGATAAGGAATTCCATCGGATCGCCTACGAAAGGTGAGTGGACGGGCCGAGTATCGCTGAGATCACCGCGAAGGGCGACAAGATTCTTTTTTGAGGAAACGATACGGGACAGATGAAAAAGAAACTCGGGGTCACCGACAGCAAGAGGCCGCTCGCCGATTTCCTCCCGGCGGTCACCATAAACGCCAAAGGACTCGCCACGTCGATCACGAACATAAACACGTCCAAGAAGGATCTCAAGGGAAAAGTGCAGATCGGAAGCGAGCATTTGCAGAACAACGACGCGGTACGGAGGTTGCTCAAGGAGCGCGGGATCACCCCGGAAGACCTTCCGGCTTCCGAAGATATCAAGGAGGTTAAGAAGCGCCACAACCAGGAGACGAAACTCCTTGAGAAGGAGGCGAAGAAGAAACTGAAAAAATAGGCCATGAAAGCCGTCATCTACCTCCGGAAGTCGACCGACGACAACAGGCACCAGAAGTCTTCTATCGAAGACCAGCGCGCCTGGGCTTTATCGTACGTCGACGAGCTTCGGTCCAAGGGGGCGGAAATCGAGGTGGTAAAACTATTGGAGGAGAAGAAAACCGCCAAGGAACCGGGCCGCCCCCTCTTCGGGGAAATGATGTGACTGGTCTATTCCGGACGCGCAGACGCCGTGATAACGTGGGACATCGACCGTTTGTCCAGGAACGAAGTGGACGAGGGGACGATCAAATGGGCGATACGACAAGGTAAAGTGAAGGCCGTCCACACCCACAATTCCATCTACACCGAGCACGAACTCCTCACGATGGGGATTTTCCTTTCGCTCGGGGCGGAGGAAATCGCGAAACTCAGGCAGCGCGTAATGCGCCGGATGAGATCCATGGTGGCCGAGGGCGGGTTGCCTTACCAGGCGCCGTACGGGTACCGAAACAAGGACGGCGGCGCGGTCGTCGACGTGGAAGAATCCGGGCACCTCAAAGAGATCTTCGCCCTCCGGAAGAAAGGATTCAGCATGAAGCAGGTCGCCGACCATCTGAACGAGTCCGGAGTCAAACCGCGCTTCCGGCTGAATTCGCGAAACGTGTGGACGTCGTCGAACGTCGACAAGATACTCAGGAACGAATTCTACGCGGGCGTGGTGAAGTTTGCCGGGGAAGTGGGTGAGTGAGTCCACGAACGCATCATAGCGCGCGACCTGTGGGACGAGGTGAACGGAAAACAGCGCGTCAACGTCGGGTACAAGAAACACGATTTCGCGCTCAAGGGGATCGTTACGGATCCCTCCGGGAAACCGCTTAAGGCGTCGCTCATCAAGGGGCGGTACGTCTACTACCATTCGGCCGACAATTCCGTCAACGTATCGCAGAAGCACATTTTCAAGGAACTCTCGGCGCTGGTGGCGAACTGGATATTTCCGGAAGGATTCCACGGAGAGCTGGAGAAGCTCGTGAGGAAGGAGATCGACGAGGAGCATTCGGCGACGATCGCGGAACTCGAAGCGTCCAGGAACGCGAGGACGAAGAACGAAAACGCCATGGACCGGATAATCTCGATGTACCGCGACGGGAAGATCGACGATGCCGAATACGGGAAGTACCGTTCGGAACTGCTAGCGGAGCGCGTGAGGCTGAACGACGCGGTCGACGGTTTCGCGGGGTTGGACATGTCCTTGGCGGAGAAAACCGACGTTTTGGTGAAACTCATGAAAGACCTCTCCGCAACCTACGAAAGCGGGGATGACGTCCTCAAAGGGTGCATTCTGAAGGCCGGTTTGGTGAAACTCTCGGTAGACTCCGAGAAAAGGCTTGAAGTACAGCAAAAAGAGGTGTTTGAACACCTCTTTGCGATTGGATATCTACTTGGTACTCC
>JASDUA010000037.1:0-5031 GCA_041891375.1 Patescibacteria group bacterium | reverse complement strand
GTCGAACCGGAGGCTCGAAAGGGGCGTTTCCAATATTTCGGGGATTCCCGATACGGAAAACACGATCCAGTTCGAACCGATAGGCGGCAGGTTATGGTTTTCGCCTTCGAGAAGAACGTCGAGAACGACGCGCGAAGCGATGGTGGAAAGGAACCGTTGGTCGATTCCGATTCCCGGCATGCTCCGAGCGTCCCTTGCCGAAGAACAGTCCGGCTTATGCGTGGTTTTTTGGTACTTTTCCAAAAACTCGTGGCGTTCCTGGTGCAACATCAGGCAGCCGTAGCAGCACTGCCCAGGACGGTGGACGAATACTTCGCCACCGCACCCGTTTTCGAACATGCTGACGTAGACGGCGGGGGTTCCGGTTTCGACGGCTACGTCGTTACAATACGCCCGACTCGCGTCGGTGTCCGTTCCTACGATGACGGTGTCGGATTCCCGTACGGCGTTTTCGAATCCGGATTCCGGCGAAAACACGTCGTAGGGAACCGCTACCGCACCGGGGAGCGAGTGTCCGCAATATTCTTCGAGCAGGCGTTTGGTGGCTTCGGCCTTGTTCGCTCCGACGAATTTTTGCCCGCACGCGTGGCGTACGAGGTTACCGGCTTCGAGAACGTCGAAATCGAAGAGTCGAAAATTGGCAACGCCCGATTTCAAGAGGTCGAGCGCGATTTCAGCTGCTCCGCCCAATCCTACGATCGTTACGGTTTTACCGGAAAGGGGAGGGTGCAGCGGATCGCGCCTGGCGTTGGTTTCGGAATAGGGGGAGGGGTTCTGTTTCGTCATGACGTTTCCTTTCAAAAAAGACCCCCGGTCGGAACCGGGAGGATTCGCTTAAAACGAACGGAAGCGCCGTCCGATGCGCGAGCGGAAATGCTTGTCCGCCGCGTCGTCGGAGGTTTCCGTACGGGATTGCGTCGCGGGTTTTTCGTCGGGACGTTCCGCCGGAGCGACCGCGCCGGAATGTCCGACTTCGAGATCGGCCGCCCCTTGGGTAAAGGGAACGACCGCTCCCACGGTCTCGCTGACTTTGACGGGATTTCGGTTTCCCGGGATTCCGAGAGCTTCCAGGTCGAGGGGTTTTGCCATTTCGATACTCCTTTCGTGAGTGGTTCCGGATTCATTCCGGAAGGATCCAGTTTCCGGTGGCGCGTTTGACTTCGTAGGCGTGGAGCCAGGCAGCCGCGAGGTTCAAGACCGTGACGATCGAGAAATCCGGCAGCCAGCCTTGTCCGTGCGAGTCGTCGCGGCGCATGGTACAGAGTTTGAGTCCGCCCATTTCCGCCGATTCCCCCATATGGTGGAATTCGTGCGCGGATCTGAGTTTGCAATAGTCCACCACGTCGCGGTCGACCACTACCGGGGACGGGGGTTCGTACGGATAGTTTTCCGGATAGAACGCCCGGATCCGGTAACGGTTGTTGCTGAGCGTGACGAAATCGCCTTCGGCGAACAGTACGTCGCCTTCGGTCATGAGGACGAACGCCGGAAACGCGTTCGAGAGCATTTCGGATTCGTACCCGAGCCGCTCGAGGTATCGGGACGGATTTCTCCGGACCCAGTTGGGCAACGTGGCCATGTTTCCTCCTTTCTTGCTTAACGAAGCCGCTCCGGAACCATTCCGTCGCGGGCGATTCCCCGCGTGGGCGGAGCTTTTTGGCGTTCGCATTTCCGGATCCACGGGGTTTTCATGCGGAGCCGGAAAGCGAGCGTTGCCAAATCGGACCGGCCCGAGCCTTCGCAGAGTTCGAGAAAGCGGACGTATCCCAAAAACAGGAACGCGGCCGACATCCCCAGTACGACGGTCCATCCGGCAAGGCGTCCTATCCAATAGCCCATCCGGAGTGCGGGCGGAGGCCCACGTTCTTCTTCGGTGGCTTCCGGAGACTGACGCGCCGCTTCCCGGAGTTGGCCTTGGACCAATGTCGAGACGGGCCGGGCACTTTCGGCGGATTTCTTTTCCGAATCGGCGGCGGAAGGGGTTTCCGTCAACGTTTTCCGACTACGGATAGCGTTCACTTTTGCCCGTATTTCCGTAAGGCGTGCGATCTTCTCGTCGTCGTCCATGGCGCTCGCCGATATTTCTTCGGCGGCGAGGACGAGCAGGCGTTCTTCTGTCGAAGTTTCGGCGGCTTGGCTCGCCGTGACTGCCGAGAAAAAACCGAAGAGCAATGCGAAAAGGACGTTTTTCATTGCCGCTCTCCCCGGATTTCCCGAAGGAGCGCACGGATCTTCCGTCTTTTTTCGATGCGCTCCTGGTCGTTCGGGCGGTATGCGGGTGCCGGTTCCGCCGCTTCGTACGCCAGGGGTTCCGGGCGTGCCGAAGGTCGGACGTTCACCGCGCAGCCCGAGATCGCGCCCACGACGAGCGCGAGCGGTAGGAACCGTTTCATGGCCATTCTCCTTTCTTACAGTACGTGGGTTCTGAGATTGCGGTAAACGACCGGAAAATCTTCGATTCGGACGTGGGTCGCCCCTCCGCCCAAGAATCGAAGGACGTCGTTTTGGTCCAGCTCTTCCTGGACGTCGGAAGTCCTTTTGAAAAATCGGACCGCCCCGGTTTTCGGGTGGTGGGCGAGAGCTATTCGGAAATCCCCGGTACGGAGGCCGGTTCCGAAGATTTCGTACGCGTTCCACCCGTTTCCTTTTCGGATTTCCATCCGGTCGCCGAGTTTCCGTACCGAACGTTTCAGATTTCCCACGGCCTTGCGGCGGATTCGTAAACGACTGTTCAAGTAGGTTGAAACGATCGTTCCCAGTACCCTGAAAACGATGCCCAGCAAGAACGAAAAGATCATGAAAACCGTCGAGAAAAACGCGTAGGTTATCGCGAAAACGACGGCGACCGACCTTCCCGACGAACCGGAAAAAAATATCTTCGAAAAGGTTTCGGCGAAGATTTCCGCCTTGAGGTAATCTTGGAAACGCGTCATGGCGGACTCCTGAAAAATGCCCGGAGGCGTTGGTTTTTATGTTAACGAGCTCTCGGGGCGTTTCCCCGGACGGAGAGGCGGTAGCGCGGGGCCTCCCCGTCCGGGAAAGCGGTTCCCGGGGCCCGGAGTTCGCTTCCGGAGCCGGGGAAAAACTACCCGCGGAAAAACGAAAATCAGGGAAATCCTTCGGAAAAAGACATGAAAAAAGCCCGGAACCGCTTGGGTTCCGGGCTTGATGGGCACGTCCGCTCCTTTCTAGTCGGACGTTGTTCGGTCTCCGGCGCCGTAGGGCGGCCGGTCAGAGGTAGATGCGTTCGCATACCTCCGGGGTGAGGATTTGTTTTTCCGGGAAGAGGCGACGCCCGAAAGCGTGCTTCATCGCGGGGATGGAGGTGTCCGACTCGCCGTGGATGAGGGCGATGCGGGCGTTCGGGTATTTGGCTTTCGCCTTACCCGAACCGGCAGGATTGCCGACCCCGCACCACTCGCGTACCCCGTTCTCGTCCGCGTGGGAAGACAAGCCGTCGAGACGGCCGATCTTCGCGCGGACTTCGAACGTCGCGCCGACTTCCGGCAAGGTGATGAGTTTCTTGCCTTCGGTCAGCGCGCGGCCCGGAGTCCCTTCGGCCATGTAGCCGGTGAAGAGGAATTCCGCACGGACGTCTTCCAGATATTTCCGGAAGTATTCGCCCACGGGGCCGCCGGTTCCCATCCCGGAGGAAGTGACGATGATCTTGAAGCCTTTCTTCGCCAAGATACCGTCGCGGGAGTCTTTCTTGATGACACGGAAGGTTTTCGCGCCCTGCTTCAGGGTCTTGACATACGCGGGGACGTACTTTTGGTACATGCCCGAGTAGATTTCGCCAAGCGGCGTGTCGAGGTAGATTTCGCCCTCGAACGCCCCCTTCTGACGGAGCGTGACCAACATGTGCATCACGATTTGCACCCGGTCGAGAGCGAAGGCGGGAAGGATGAGGATGTCACGCTTGCGCGCGGCGTCCAACACGACCTTTTCCAGTTCCTTCACGGTCTCTTCCCAGACGCGGTGGCGACGGCCGCCGTAGGTGCACTCGACGGCGATCAGGTCCGGATGGACCCAATCGGGAATCGTCGGTGCGCCGCCGTGCGGTTGGAAGTCGCGCGTCGGCCCGAGGTCGCCAGAGAGGACGAACACCTTGCTTTGGCGCTTGCTCGTGCCGATGCCGTGCACCCGGAAAGCGACCGAAGTCGAACCGAGAACGTGGCGGGCGTCGAAGAACGCCACGGAAACGCCGGGAGCGCCGGGAACGGCGATCCAGGAGCCCATCGCTTCGGCCTTGAACCGGGCGGAGGTCTTTTCCACGTCTTCCGGAAGGAAGAGCGGTTCGACCGGGCGCTTCGGCTCCATGACCTTCACGATGTCGGAACGGACTTCGATGCCGTAGCGGTCGAGCAGGGCTTGCGCCTTGGCGACTTCTTCGGCGGTGGCCCTCTTCGCGTCGGTTACCGTCATGCGGTCGCCGTTGCCGGACGAACGCTTGACGCCCTTGGCCTTGCTTTCCTTGACGAGCCGCCATGCTTCGCCGAGTTCCTCGTATTTCTTGGCATACGCGGCCTGTTCGGCTTCGTATTGTTTGAGGGTCAGCTTGGCCGCGTCGGTCAGGGAGGCTTTCGCCACCATCGACGTGAACGCCGACATCCAGACGTCGCCCGCGTACCCGTTTTTCACGAGTACGGGGAGGCGGCCGCAGTGGTCGGCATGGCCGTGGGTGAGGATCGCCAGGTGGATCGCCGAGGGCTCCAGGGGGAGCGGAGTCCGGTTCGCTTCGTTCGAACCGGGGCCTTGGTAGATGCCGCAGTCCGCGAGGATGCGGAATTCGCTTCCGTCGTCGTATTCGACGACGAAGAGGTGCGCGGAACCGGTAAGGTTTACCGTGCCGTTGCCGATGGAGCCCCAAGGAGCCCAATAGGCGGCGACTGGCTTGCGGGATTTCTTGCCGGTCAATTTCTGAGTTGCGTTTGCCATAAAGGCCTCCTGTGGAAGATTTGTTTACGCGCACGCCCCAGCCAGGGGGTCGTACGCGGCTCGGATGTTAAGGAACCTGACCGAGGTATAATG
>JASDUA010000036.1:2193-5115 GCA_041891375.1 Patescibacteria group bacterium | reverse complement strand
GTTCGACATGGAACCGCACCCCGGTTGCCGTTGTCGCCGATAATTTAAAACCCCCTTCTCCGGAAGGGGGTTTTCTTTATGATTCGGAAACGAACAATCCTCTAAATGCCGCCAATGCCGCATCTCCACCGATGAACCCCGGGCTCGTCGCCACCGTGACGATCCGGGATTTTTTCGCGAACGCCAGAACCGCGCGCTTCTTCAGTTCGAAAGGAACGTAGTCGAGGTCGGGTGCGAAAAAGTCGAGGTCGAGATTGAGGACGACGGGAGCGCCCGAATCGAATTCGCCGCTTTCCAGTCGGGCGAGCGCGGATTCGAGTTCGCCTTCGCCTTCGATCTTCACGATTTCGCCGACCAATCCGCACCGGATTGCCGGGTCTATGTAATTTCAAACTTCGGTTTTGGCGTTCACGAAATCCTCTACGTATGCCGAATCCCCCGCCCTATCCAAATCGAGGTCGAAACCGTTCTTCCAAAGGTCGCTGTGCATGTCGACGTGCGCGAGGCGGAATCCCTTCGGCAATTCGCCGTTGGCGTAGGCTTCCAACCAGAACGCGAGGGCGAAGTTATGGTTGTCGAACACGTGGACCGGAATTCCGTTCCAATCTGCGGTGACGAAATTTTCCAATCCCGGCATTTCGGAAAGACCGCCGTCCACGCTGTCGCGGAAAGCGGTACGTCATGAAAGGCGGACCTCGTCGAAAGTGCCGACAACGCGATTCGGCACTTCGAGTGGGAGCGTCGTCCCAGATTCCGGTTGTCCGAAACGGTTGTTGCCTGCCGCTTCCGTAATGACGGAGGGCGATTCGAAGACCCGCACGTTACGCTCGGGCGAACATTACCGCACCCACCTTGGCGACCGCGTTTTCGAGCGTGTCGTTGACGATCTGGTAGTCGTAGAAATCTTTTTCTTCCATCTCGACCATCGCGTTCGCGAGGCGGACGTTCAACGAATCGTCGTCTTCGGTTCCCCGTCCGCGAAGACGGTTCTTCAGTTCGTCGATAGACGGCGGAAGCAAAAAGACCGTCGAAACGCGGTACGAGCGGCGCATGAGTTCTGGCTTCAGATGGGCCATTCCCTGGGGGTCGACGATGTAGACCGGGCTTTTCCCGTGCGAAACGATGCGTTCGAGTTCTTCGGTCGACGAACCGTAATAATTGCCGTGCACGAGCGCGTATTCGATCATACCCCCTTCCATGATCCGGGCTTCGAACTCGGTTTTCGAAAGGAAATAATAATGGGTCCCGTGGATTTCTCCGGGCCTCGGGGCGCGCGTGGTGGTCGTGACGATCTTTTCGACGCGTTCCGCGTGCTGGGAACGGATTTCGTCCCAAACGGTGGTTTTTCCTACGCCGGACGGGCCGGAGAGGATGAATACGGTGTGCTGGTTTTCCATGTACCGAAATTACGGCGTTTCTCCCGGAAATCAAGGGGAGCCTCCCTTCGGAGTTCCGGTATGGTATTGACGAAATGAGAAAATATTTTGCAATGCGATTCGTCGCGATTACCATCCAAAGGCTGAAAATTCAAAAAAGGAGGATTATTTTGGCACACGTCACCGAACGTTACGGTACTATCTGCGGGGCGACGAAAGAAGCCCTGCTCAAATCCCTCGCCGACGGAACCCCGATTCCAGTTCGTCGAGGAAGCAGTAACGAAACAGTGCAAGCGACCGTGGTATCCATGGCATGCTCCACGAACGCCCGACGGATCTTCGAAGTGCAACTCGAAGGCCCGTTCTGGCAGGGGAAGCAACGCCGGGTGACCGTCGCGAAATACGACACCGAAGCCAGCGCGGGCGGCGAAGGCGTCTGCGAGTACGTAAAGCGCGAACAGGCGTACTGATTCGTCGCCGGACAATCGAAAACCCCCTCTTCGCGAGGGGGTTTCTTTTCGTCTTTTTCGGACTACTTCGCGGTGACGGTCCACTTCTTTCCGTCCGTTCGGCCGAAGACTTCCGGATCGTAGAATTCGAAGATCTTGGTCGGAGGCACGCCGTAGGTTCCGGCATGGGTGGCACGGAATACGTACGAGCCTTCGTAATCTCCCGATTCGAGCACTTCGGAATATCCGAAGTAGCGGTCGTCAAGGAATTCCTCGCGGTCGAAGAAGGTGCCTTTGGAAACGGTCTTCGATTCGGTGGAAAGCCGGGTGTTCACGATTTCGGCGCCCGCCGGAACGAACGATTCGAACGCCACGCGGTCGCGCGCGTCGGCGGCGATGACGCGGTACCGTACGCGGACGAGCTGTCCGACGCGGAACGAAGCGATCGGATCGACGTACGAATAGACGTCCTTCGGGTACTTCAGGTCTTCGTAGCGGATCTTTCCGGCGACGTACTGGGCCATTTCTTCCGCCTGCAACGCTTCGACGCGCTTACAGTCGTTCTGGTCGTAGTATTCGGTCTTTACGAACATGCCCTCGTCGCGCGCGGCGATCTTATCGGCCGGAACCGGGTACGAAAGGGAGAGGTCGTAGTAGAGTTTGCCGTTGCCGGTCTTCGAGAAGTTCAAGGTAGAATCCTTGGGAACGCCCTTGAGGTCGATACGCTTTTCGAACGAACGGGTCAGGTCGGTTTTGGAGATGCCGGTTTCGGAAACGTTTTCACCGTTGAGGTTCGCCTTGGCGACGAAGTTGGTGACCGACGCGGAATCCGAGGCCGCACGGGTAGCGAACGACGAGACGGCCGCGAGGGTGTCGAGAGTCGAACCGTAACTTCCGTCCGACTTCTTCGCGCGGGCGAGGAAGCGGGAAACGTTGTCGAGAATCTGGGATACGTCGTCCTTGTCGCGCCCGAGTTTCACGACGGCTTCCATGAATTCGGCGCTGACGCGTACGCGGGAGTATTCGCCGTCGGCGGCGAGATACGCCCCGGCATCGTGCACCGCATCGACAAGGACACCAGCGGCCTGCTGGTGGTG
>JASDUA010000036.1:0-2183 GCA_041891375.1 Patescibacteria group bacterium | reverse complement strand
GGATTTGAGACGGTCGTCCACGTAGGTTCCGGCGGTCTTGTCGAGCGCGGCGACGTCAGCGGGCGCGAGGCTCGGGATCTTCTTGATGCGGGCGATGGCGGAGAGCGAAGCGACCTTTTCGGAGGCCGAGAGTTTCGAAGCGTCCACGAGTTTCCACATCTTGTAGGCTTCGTAGTCGTCCCCCTTCGCCGAGAGTACGGCGGAGACGGCGGCGAGGCGTTCGGTCGTCGGGTATCCGCAGGCGTCGGTGCGTACCGAAGCGTTGGGATTGGCGGCCGGAGCCACGCAGTATGGGCGCTTGTTCGCGTAGAATTCCTTCTTGAGGTAGGACGAGGCGCCGTTCATGAGCGACTGGTCTACCGAGATTCCGAGGGAACGGATTTCGCCCAAGGCGCGCACGGCGTACGAGGTCATGCGGAAGTCGGATTTCTCGACGCCCGGCCAGTAGCCGAACCCGCCGTCGCCACGGGCGTACGATACCATCGAAGACGCGTAGTCGGAGAGCGCTTCGCGGACGGTTTTGTCGGCACGCACGCCGTTTTCGTAGTACGGAACGGTGCGCTTGTCGAGGTCGAACGGCGATCCTACGGCGTCGGCAAGACGCTTGAGGATGACGCTCGGCATGACGGCCGAAGTGCGCTGTTCGACGCATCCGTACGGGTAGCGGACGAGGTAGTCGAGCCCTTCCGCGGCGTTGCCGAAGAGGCTTGCCGAGTAGCGTACGAGGAGCTCGCCGCGATCCGGATCGATTCCGGCGAGATTGAGCTTTTCGTCGTACGACGCGTCTTTGGTCGAACCCATGGTCGACACGGTTTCCCAAGTTTCGGAGCGGAATACCGGAACGGTCTTTTCGACGGAATCCGACTTGTCTCCGGCTTTGGCGGTGAAGACGATCTTGGCGGTGGCGCGGTCTTGTCCGGACGCGACGTCCGCGGGAACGGCTTCGAACGTTACGGTAGCCGATTCGCCGTTCTTGATGAGAACCTTTTTTGCCGGCTTTTCGACGGCGAGGTTGTCCGCCGTGACGGAAACGTCGAACTGCGCGTCCTTACCGGTGCGGTTGAAGACGACCGGAGCGAGCGTGACGGAGTCGCGCGAGCGGAAGATGCGCGGCAGGTTGTCGTTCACCATAACCTCCTTGGAAGTAGTGACCGACGTCTGTGCGATTCCGATACGGTTGTCGGCCGAAGTCGACACGACGGTTTCGATGACCCAGGTGGTGAGGTTGTCGGGGAGGTTGTCGGTAGCGATAGTGAACTTGCCGTTCTTGTCGGTAACGAAATCCGACCTCCAGAACGCGGTATCCTTGAATACGCCGCGCTTCTTTTTCGCGTCGCCGCCCTTGCGGTCTTCTCCGGCTCCGCCCTTCGCCCCGTTGGAGAGGTCGAACGACTTCACTTCGAGCTTGTCGACGAGGTTCGCGAGCGAAACGGCGGTCTGCACGCCGAGATAGCGTTTCATTTCGTAGAAGAACGCGAAGGGGTTCTTCTTGGGATTTCCAAGGAGCGCGAGAACGGACTCGTCAACTACCGAGAGACTGCCGTTGGCTCCGGCGACCGGATTGCCGAGCGCGTCTTTTACGAACACGGTAACCGAGAGCGGATCGCCCGGAGCCTTGCGGTCGCGGTCGGCCTGCACGGTGACGTTCAAACGCTTTTCGTCAGGCATGACCCTTACGACGGAAAGGGCGCGCTTGTACGTGGGGAGCGCCGCGCCTTCGGCCTTGCCGATGAGGAACGCCTTCACGTAGACGTTGGGGATGTGGCGGGCCTGGAGGGGGATTTCGATCTTTTCGGCATACGACGAGAGGTCGCGGACGAACGCGTCGAGCACGGCGTCGTCCTTTTCGACGGTCACGAAGACCTTACCCGAATTCACCGGGGACTTGAGCGTGAACACGGCCTTTTCGCCCGGTTTGAGGACGGCCTTTTCGGCGGTGAGTTCGGTGATCGAATTGTTGGTTCCGCCCCAAGACACGTATTTGTCGGTCGCGACGTACGCGTATTCCGAAGCTACGGAATCCACGCCGTTCTTCCCCGTATAGGTCGCGCGGATTTCGAATTCGCCTCCGGTAGCGGGAAGGTATTCGGCGCGGTACATGCCTTCGGAATCGGTAGTGACCGAAACGGTCTTTTCGACGGTTTCGACCATCTCATTTTCGGAATAGTAGGTTCCGTCGATGC
>JASDUA010000035.1:0-5154 GCA_041891375.1 Patescibacteria group bacterium | reverse complement strand
GACCGTAGACGATGAACTGCTTCGGGTCGAAACCGGCTGCGGCGACCGCTTCTTCGACGCGGATGACGTCGGCGACGGAAGAGATGTCGGCGACCACTACCTTGTCGAGAGCCGGGTCGAGCATTCCGCGGTCGCGGCACTGTTCGAGAGCGTAGACGGCCTGCGCGGCGAGGTCGCCGGAGTCGAGGCGCATCCATACGGCCTTGCCCGAAGCGCGGTATTCCTTCTTGAGCGCCACGGCGCGGTCGATGCCGCGGTACGGTTCGATGAGGTCGATGAGGAGGGCGATCTTCTCGTTCTTTTCGATCGCTTCGCGGAACGCCCCTTCTTCGGTGGGGTAGCTCGCGAGGAAGCGGTGCGCGATGGTTCCCGCGGCGCGGAGGCCCGGCAACGCGGCGGCGCCGGCGTCGTCGGAAGTACCTATGAGGCCGCCGCCGACGGCGAGGGCCTCAAGAGCGTCGAAGTGGGTGCCGTTGTTCCAAGCGGAACGGCTTCCGAATTCCACCACTCGGCCCGATCCGAGGATGTTTTCGAGCACGTTGAGCTCGGTCGCTACCGCGCTTTGGTAGAAGAGGCGGAGGAAGATGGGTTCGAAGTGCGCAGCCATTTCGCCCGGTCCGGTGACCGAGAGTACGGGTTCTCCGGCCTTGAGGAGGGTTCCGTCTTCGACGGCGCGGACGGTAATGGGCATGAATCCGTCGTTTTCACGGACGACCTTGGCCCAAGCCTCGTAATCGAAGTGGCCGTTGCCCCCCTTCTTCGCCTGAGCGGCGAAGAAGTCGCGGGCGAATTCGAGCTCGGCTTCGGTGATGCGGCGGCCAAGGACGCGCTTCACGATGTTGCGGACTCCATAGGCGACGATGGGGGCGCCTTCGTAGAGCGGCTTACGGAACGTGAGGGTGTAGGTTTCTTCCTTCTTTCCCATCTCGCCCCGGGTGTGCGCCATGGTGCGGTTGTAGGTGTCGGTGAGCAGGATCTTGTTGAGTCCGGCGATTTCCTTGCGGAGGTCGAGGTCGTCGAGGTTTTCGAATTCGGCGTACGAGATTTCCGGGAAGTTGAAGCGGGCGTCCGCGTAGGCGGAAACGTCGAATTTGGAAGCGGGAGCGAGCATGGGAAGGATTGGATTATCGGATTACTACTCAGGCGGCGGCCATTTCTTCGATGGCGCGATCTCCGTCGCCTTCTTTAAGGTTTACCGCGGCGATGCCGGAGCGTTCGACGATGACTTTTTCGAGCTTGCCGGCATCGCGGCGTTTCGCGGCGCCGAGGGCGGTGGCCCTTACGCAGAAGTCGGTAGCGAGGCCTACGATGCGGACGGTTCGGACCCGGGCGTCCGAGAGGACTTCTTCGAGGGTTTTGGCACCGCTCGCGATGACGAACCCGTCGATGGGATTTCCCTCCAGAGCGGTGACGCCTTCGAACCCGGAATATCCGTCGTTGGCATTCATGAACCCTTTGTAGATTTCAGCGTCGAAGAGCGCGCGATTGACGTTTCCGTATCCGGCTCAGCGGGTTCAGGCCACGCAGTGGACGGGCCAGCTGTCGAAGTGGACGGTTTTTTGCGGGTGCCAGTCGCGGGTGGCGATGACGATGCCCGATTTCGATTTGGTCTCCACGATCATCCGGGAGATTTCCGGAGCGAGTTCCGCCCCTCCTTTCACGGCGAGAGTCCCGTCGATGAAGTCGTTCTGGTAGTCGACGACGATGAGCGCTTCCTTGTTCATATCCGAAGAGTTACGAATGTAATTGTATTTAGTACACTTATTATTAGGGAAAGTTATTGGCCGGCTCCTTTTCTGAACCTGTTGTTCTAAGAACTTTCATTGAGTGTACTTCTTACGCTTGTAAATGTATCCAACGATTAAGTGTTGTCAAAACAATTTTTAAAAAGACGAAAAAAAACGGAGGATAGAAATCCTCCGTCGCGGGTTATTCAGCGGTTCGGGCCTAATGCAGTATCGCGAAACTCGGAGCCCCTTCCCCTTCGGAATCGAACTCCACTCAGCCGGTAGCGAGCGCTCCCGCCTCCCGGAAGAATCCGGAAAGTTCGGGATCGTAGGCGGCGAAGAAGTCTGAAAACCGGCAGAGCATCGAAGAATACGCGGTTCGGCGCTTCGGGTCGGAAGCGCATTCGCGGTAGGTTTCCGCAAGCAAACGGGCGTCGGTGGCGAGCAGGTCGACGAGCGACTGTTCGCGGCCCTCCTTGGCGTCTTCCCCGTAAACGGCGAATCCCATCGATTCTGGCTCGTGGCACGGAGCCAGCGCACCGATGACGGTGACGTCGATTTCTTCCTGACGGTCGGTATCTTCGGAGATTTTCACGCCGTCGGTTACGAAGCGGAAATACCGCTCGCCCGCCTCCGGTCAACGGAGAAACGTCACCGCCGACGCTCGGAGCGCGACCAATTTCGCGGGAAAGGTTTCGGCGGAAGGCAATACGGAAAGCTTTCCGTCGGACGGCACGTCTTCCACGAGGGATTCCGCATAGGTTTCGTATTCCCGGCGGAGTTCGGGAGACAAATCCCCGAAGAGGATTCCCGGTTGCGGGGCGAGTTCGCACATTCCCGTAAACAGGTCGCCCGCGAAAGCGTGGTATTCGGCAACGGCGCCGAAGTTCTCGGGAGCTTGGGAGTCCATCATGCCGTAGTATTCCTTAGCGGCCTCGCTATTGCCTTTTTCGCAAGCGTCCATGCAAAGCCTGGGTGCGACTTCAGCCGCGTACCGGGCGTCGAGATAGAGTGCGCCGTAGTGGTCGATAGCCTCGTCGAAACGCCCCATGGCATATTCGAGATCGGCCAATTTCTTGAGCGCCGGAACGTTGCCCAACCGGTACGCTTCGGCGTAGTGCGCGAGCGCCTTGGAAGGGTCGCCGAATCCCGCTTCGCTGTCGCCGAGCATTTCGCTCGCGAGCGGGGCTTCGTAATTGGCGACGATGGAACGCACGCGGGAAAGCGCGTGTTCGGCGGAAGGGCGCGCTACGGGAGCGCCGAACTTGAACGCGTCGATGGCGGTAGGCGAAAGTTCGCGGAACTCCGCGACGATGCGGAGGAGGAGCGCCGAATTCTCCGCATCGTCGAGATTCGAACGCGAAAGCCATTCGGCAGCCGCCGAGAACTCGTTCTTCGCGGCGAAGCCGAAGGCGACGAGCGAGGCCACTTCCGGAATTACCGGAAGTTTCCAAAGCTTGTCGGCCATGTTCGCGATTTCTTCGGTCATCCCCTCTTCGTGGGCCAGAGCGTCCACCAAGAGTAACGCCCCGACTCCGTGGTTGCGCATGCGGAACGGCATTTTCCTGCCGAACGCCCAGGATTTCACGCGCGGATAGAAGGTGCTGCCGTACGCGGAGGAAAGTTCCGCCAGCAAGCGGTTCCGGAAATCGTTGACCGTGGGCGGGAAAGCTTCGTAAAAATCCTTCTGCGTTTTCAACGATTGGAGGATCTTGTCGAACGAATATGCGGAAATCGGGGAATCCAGCTCCGTAAACAATTTGCGGAGGTCTTCGTACACGTCCGTGAACCGGTGGTCGAGGAAGTGGTCCGAAACGTGCGCGAAACGGCGGTACAAGGTGTCGGCAACCGAAGTTCGGTCGTCGGTGACGATGGATTCGCCATTGGTTACGAAAGCGTAATGCGCTTCGGCGACGGCAGAAGGTGCCGAACAGGCGTGTTCGGCCAAAAACGCGTGGGTTCCGCCTTCGATCTCGACCGCGTCCCGCGCGATTTCGGAAAGGGTGCGGACGTAGGTGCGGAGCGCGACCGGATCAAGAAGCGTAAGAGCCCGGTATTCGAGTCCGGAGAGTTTGGTTTCCCACGCTTCCTTCGAAGTCGGGTCGAGCCGCGCCAAGCGCGATTCGTCATACTCGCGGCTTCCCTTCAAAAAGCGCGCGGTCTCTTTGTCGGAAAGGTACGGAACGCGGTTCGGGTCTCGGACGATGGCTCCGGCGAGCACCGATTCCACGAACGATCCCCCGTTTTCGTAATCCACCGAAGCGATGAGGTGGAACGGGTTGGAATCCTCGCCGAGATACTGCGAAATCCGCGCGTATTTGAACGCGTCGGTGGTGCGTCCGGTTTTTGACGCGAGTTCGACGAGCTTCGCGAGCGAATCCGAATCCCGAAACTTTTCCCAGTTGGCGAGATAGAGCGAATACGCGAGTTCCGTATCGGTTCCTTCCACGTCGGAAGCCACGTTCCGGATGGTCGATTCCGGGGTTCCGTACAATTCCTCGGCTTCGAGGTTAGCGAGGATTGCGACGATGTCCGCGGTGGTTTTCGAACGCAGGATTCCGACGAGCTTATCGAAAGATTCGGCCTTGGGAACCTCGAGACCGTTTTCCGGGGACGACGGCAAAATCCGTCCGGGGACGACCCTGTCGCCTCCGGAACGGAAATCTTCGAACTCCATGTCGGTGCCGCAGCGGGCTAAGACGGTCGTATCCATATCGGACTAATGGTTACTGGGGGCCGCTGGTGCCAAGAAACCCCATTTTCGGCTTCCCGTCGCGTTCGAGAAGCTTCTGTCGCCATTTGGTGATGGCATCCTGACGCATGCGGATGTCGTCGGTCGAAACGAGGATGGTGCTGAACTCGGTCCGGATGGAATCGGCGCTGATGCGGTAATCGGGATTGAACTGCTTTTCGAATTCGTAATTGTGGCGGATGGCCTCGATGAACGAGCCGACGTGGGACGTGGTGAAATCCTTCATTTTGGGAACGTATTCGTTCACCACGGATTCCATGTCGAGTCCGGCATCCGCGAACGCCTTGTCCAAACCGTTCCGGACCACGTGGTCGGCGAACGCCTGGCGCACGACCTTTTCCGGCAAGGGAAGGTCGAACGGCACGATGCGGTCGAAGCGGTGCGGACGGATGAGGCGGTCGGAAAGCCGTTCCGGGTAATTCGACGAGGTAATGACGGTCACCGGCATGGAACCTACGCCTTCGAGGAAGTTGGTCATCATCTGGGTGACGATGTCGGACTTTCCGCCTTCTTCGTTAATGAGGGTGTCGATGTCTTCGACGACGAGCACGATCGGAAGCTTGGTGTTCTCGTGGATGTCGGAAAGGCGTTTCTTATAGTCGGACGTGTTCTTCGTAAGGATGTCCACGAAGTCCGTCAGTCCGATGTTGACGGTATTGGCGTTGAGGTGGAGCG
>JASDUA010000034.1:0-1041 GCA_041891375.1 Patescibacteria group bacterium | reverse complement strand
GAGGCGCGGGAGCGTATGGAATCCCGCAAATCGAAGAAGGAAGAGATCCTCCGCACCCTCACCCCGTACCGCTAGACCGATGGAAAACAGACTCCAGGAACTGCGGGACGAAAACCGCGACGCCGAATGCGCCAAGCGCACGTACTCGGGAATCCAGTACGTCGGCCGTGACACTTCGAAGCAGGTCGCCCAATGCGACGCCGTCATCGCGAAGAACGCCCCGGAGATCGAAAGGATCCTCGGGGATCTCGCGATGGAAGAAACCAACCGCGCGCAGCTCGCGCTCATCGCCGAGTACGCCGCCGAACGGAAGAAACCGCCGGAGGCCGTCGCCCTGGCGTGGATCCGACGGTACTCCGGAAAGTTCCGCCAGCTGTGGGACTCCGGCATCCGCGATCCGAAATCAATCTCCACGCACCTTTACCGTTTTTAGGCCCATGAGCGCAGTCCAAGAAGCTCTCGACCGGATGTCCGGCAAGCGGACGAAGAAGGAAACGGCGCAAAAGAAACGCCTTTCCCCGTGCCATGACAAGCCGCTAGTCCGCAGGAAGCTGTGAATCAAATGCTGGATATGTTCGCAATGCGGAATGGCCTGCGGCTCTTCCAAGTACGAACAGCTCCAAATCGACATGAAGTAACTCCCAACCACTCATCATTTCCCCTTTATGAATTCGCTCAACAAGGTCCAGCTCATCGGAAACCTCACCGCCAATCCGGAGGTTCGCGAAACCCCTAACGGACAGAAGGTCGCCACCATCGGCGTCGCAACTACCCGCGTCTGGAAGGACGCAGCAGGTTCCAAGCAGGAACAAACCGAATTCCACAACGTCGTACTTTGGCGCGGTCTCGCCGAAGTCGCTGAAAAATACGTGACCAAGGGCCAGAAAGTCTACATCGAAGGATACCTCCAGACCCGTTCCTGGGAAGATCAGACCGGCGCTAAGCGCTATCGCACCGAAATCGTAGGCGACAACCTCATCATGCTTTCCTCGAAGAAGGACGGCGCTTCGAAGACCGAAGACGAGTTCCCCCAGGACGACG
>JASDUA010000033.1:0-5290 GCA_041891375.1 Patescibacteria group bacterium | reverse complement strand
GCTTGAGAACACGGATCGGCACAGAACCGCCTCTTCTCATCGAGCGCAGGAAGTTTCGAATGGAATTACGTTCCTGAACTTCAATTGTAATTTTAAAGTTGATTATTAATTAGAATCGTATAATTTCGCCCGTCGTCCGATCATCGGAACGGGCGATTTTATTATCTCGAAAACTCCCATCCCATGAAAGTGCTCCACATCGTAGCATCCCCGCGCGGCGAACGTTCCGTCAGCCGCAAGCTTGGCGAATTCGCCGCTTCCAAGGCCGGCACCGAAATCGTCACCGTAGACGTAGCGGCCGAAAAGGTTCCGTTCCACACCGAAAGCTCCGTGGCGTTCAATTACGGCTACGGCGAATACGGCGCCCTCGACGCCGACTCGAAGGCGGCCATAGACGCCCAGAAGAAATACGTCGAACAGATCCGCTCGGCCGACGTTCTGGTCATTTCCGCTCCCATGTGGAATTTCGGCGTTCCGGCCGCCCTCAAGGCGTGGATCGACCTCGTGCTCAAGGTGAACGACACCTTCTCCATGGACGCGACCGGGTACCACGGGCACGTCAATAACGTCAAGAAGGCGCTCGTCATCACCACCGCAGGCGGCGGATCGTACGCCGAAGGACCGATGAAGTCGTACGACTTCTTTACCGGACATATCCAGACCGCCCTCGGATTCATCGGTATCACCGATTCCAAGCTATTCCGCGTGGAAAGCGTAAACGCGAATCCCGACGGCCTCGCCGACCAGGTCATCGCCACCGAAAAAGCCATCTCCGAATATCTCGCCGGATAAACGTTCCTCGACCCGAATCTTGCCAAATTGCGATTGTTATTTACGATGTATCGCAAGTTTGGAATTTCCCAAATGCCGAACGATGAAAAAGGAGGAAGCGCCATGTCGTATCTCGTTCATTGCCCGCTTTGCGATAAGCAAATCTCTTCCGAGGCGACAAACTGCCCCGGATGCGGAGAACCGCAATCCAAGTACGTCAAAACGAAAGAAACCGTCGGCTCGATCGAGAGCGTATGCGAAACCTGCCGAGGATCCGGCAAATCGCCCGCCAGAATGGGGCACAGTTCCTCGGAAGACCGTACGTCCTGCCACGTGTGCCACGGAAAAGGACGAACCCGCTACGGTACGAGGGGCGAAACGGTCATCGTCAGCGACTCTCGCAAAAGAGCGTGAAACCGAAGGTTTTCGTACCGACATGGAAACCGCCCGTCATCGGGCGGTTTTTTTTGCGTTTTCTCTCCGATTTTCGGTCGTATTTTTTACACCTGTATAGACGCCGGATTGACCCCGGAAATACGCTATCGACATAGCACACCCGCTTCCTTGGCATCCAGAAGCCAAAACCGTGTTTTTGAAAACCTTTCTTTTGACAATATGTAGCATTGGAATAAATATATCAACCACAATATCTTGTGTTTGAAACGAATGGCCATCACCCAAATCCGACGTCGCAACGGCGAGGTCACCGAATTCGACCGCTCGCGCGTCGAACAAGCGATCCTCGGCGCCTGCAAAGACGCTAACGAATCCGATACTTCATTCGTGACCGTCGTCACGGATTTCGTCATCAAGGATCTCGAGCACGTGTTCACCGAAATCTTCGTCAACCGCATGCCGGGGGTAGAAGACGTTCAGGACATCGTCGAGCGCAACCTCATGAAGTTCCACAAGTACGAGGTCGCCAAGCAGTTCATCCTTTACCGTGCCCGCCGCAGCGAGGAGCGCGAGGAGAAACAGGAAAAGCTCGTCGAGCAGTTCGAAAAGAACAAGCTCAAGGTAACCAAGGCCAACGGTTCGAAGGAATACTTCGACGCCGAAAAGATCCGCAACGTCTGGAAGCGCGCGGCCGTCGGGTACGAAACCGTTTGTACCTTCGAAGACCTCATGGAGGCGTTCAAGAAGAACATCGTCGAAGACATCAAGACCGCCGACATCGGCAAGCTCCTCGTCAAGACCTGTATCGACCTCGTTTCCGTCGAGAACATTTCGTGGCAGGAAGTCGCGGGCCGCATCGCCCTCGGCAACCTCTACAAGCTCGCTTCCAAGAACCGCGGCGTAGACGTCGACAAGCTCTACACGCCAGAATCCTACAAGGCCCTCTTCGACGAATACGTGAAGAAGGAGCTCTACTCGACCAACTTCTACGAATTCTACAGCGAAGAAGACATCCTCAAGGCCGGAGCGCGCATCAACGCCGCCACCGACTTCGAATACGGCTACACCACCGTCCTTTCCCTCCAGAAGCGCTACCTTCTCAACCCGAACAAGGTCGTGAAGGAACTCCCGCAGGAAATGTACATGTCCGTCGCGCTCTTCCTCGCGATTCCGGAACCGCAGGAAACCCGTCTCGAATTCGCCTTCAAGATCTACGAGCAGTGCTCGACCCAGAAGATCTCCCTTCCGACGCCGACGCTCATGAACGCCCGCACGAACTACCACCAGCTTTCGTCGTGCTTCAAGATCAACGTCGACGACGACCTCCGCGGCATCTACCACTCCATCGAGAACATGGCCCAGATCTCCAAGTTCGGAGGCGGGGTAGGGGTGTACCTCGGCAACATCCGCTCCCGCGGGGCCAACATCCGCGGCATCGAAGGCGCGTCCGGCGGAGTCAACCCGTGGATCAAGGTCATCAACGACACCGCCATCGCCGTCAACCAGCTCGGCACCCGTCTCGGCTCCATCTCGGTGACCCTCGACGTATGGCACCGCGACATCTACGACTTCCTCGACCTCCAGACCGAAACCGGCGACATCCGCTCGAAGGCGTTCGACGTCTTCCCGGCCATCTCCGTACCGGACCTCTTCATGAAGCGCGTACAGGAAGACGCCGATTGGACCCTTTTCGACCCCAACGAAGTGGAACGCCTCTTCGGAAAGAAGCTCCAGGACCACTTCGGAGCCGAATTCGAAGCCTTCTACGCCGAACTCGAAGCTTCCGACAAGATGAAGCTCCGCATGGTCGTCAAGGCGAAGGACCTCTTCAAGAAGTTCCTCAAGACCACGGTCGAAACCGGCATGCCGTACGTATTCTACCGCGACACCGTCAATAAGCTCAACCCCAACAAGCACGCCGGGAACATCTACTCGACCCAGCTTTGTACCGAAATCTGCCAGAACACTTCGGCGACCAAGTACGTCGAAGAAGTCCTCGAAGACGGCAAGATCGTCATCAAGTACGAACCGGGTGACCTCGTCGTCTGTAACCTCGCGTCCATCAACGTCGCGAAGGTCTTCGACGACAAGACCATGGAAGAAGTCTTCCCGGTCGTCATGAAGGTTCTCGACAACGTCATCTCGCTCAACTACTACCCGATCGAAGAAGCCAAGCGCACCGCGATGCGTTACCGGTCGGTAGGCCTCGGATACCTCGGTCTCGCCGAATACCTCGCCACCCACGGCATGGCGTACGACTCTGAGGAAGCGCGCAAGCACGTCGACTCGATGTTCGAACGCTACGCTTTCCACACCTACAAGGCTTCCGCCCTCCTCGCGAAGGAACGCGGCACCTACGAACTCTACAAGGGTTCGGAATACGACAAGGGCGTGCTTCTCGGCCACAACTACGCGTGGTACAAGAAGAACACCGAACTCGGCGAAAAATGGGGAGAAGTCTTCGATCTTATGAAGGAAAACGGCGTGCGCTTCGCGTACCACTCCGCTCCGGCTCCGAACACCTCGACCGCCGGAATCGTCGGAACCACCGCGGCGCTCCTCCCGATCTACAAGAAGTACTTCGTGGAAACCAACCTCTCCGCACCGACCGTTCGCGTCGCGCCGAAACTTTCCCCGGAAAACTTCTGGCTCTACAAGGAGTACGTGAACATGGATATGAACGACGTCATCGACATGATCTCCGTCGTCTACAAGTGGATCGACCAGTCCATCTCTTTCGAATGGATGGTAGACCCGGCCAAGGTCTCGCCGGTACAGCTCTACGGCTACTACATCAAGGCGTGGGAACAGGGCATTAAGACCGTCTACTACGTCCGCTCGCTCTCTGGCGAAGTGAAGGACGGATGCGTGAGCTGTAGTGGGTAGTGAACAAAAACATGCGCTTTTCGGAAAGGAATGGGTTTTCGGCACCCAAGACAATTCAATTAAACGACATGGATTCGGATCTAAGAAGAGAGATCTGGAATTGGTTTTATCAGTTATTCGGTCATTGAGATAAGTGTACTCCTTATGTCTACAGGGTTGCCCAAAACATTGCCACGTGATTATATAGGGGGACAATAGATTCATTCAGGCAAATGAACCCTAGACTTCACAACTGATTCGAATACCTAGACTACTATGACATCGGACATTTTCTTGATTTAACAAAACAGAAAATCAGCGGACTTGAATGGCATTTTGTCTGCGATTTGATTGAAGAGACGGCAAAAGGTATGGACGACGATAGCCGAACATGGAAAACCCAGCTCAACGCAATCTTCATTAGAAATGCATTCGGACACAGGATTACGAACGAGAATATCCTTGTGCCGATAACTAATGAATTAGAGCTTGGCGAGATTCTCGAATGCAGCAAACTCCCTACTCATATTGCAAGCCATTTCAATGCAGCAATTGAAAAATTATCCGATAGGACTGCTCCCGACTACCGGAATTCAATCAAAGAAGCAATCTCAGGAGTGGAATGAGTTTTGAGGCAAGTTTGTTGAAATGAAAAACTAACGTGCGGAGAAGCCCTTAAAAGCAAACAGATCAGAGAACTTTTTCCAGAACTAAAGCCTTCGATTGACGCGCTGTGGGGCTATGCATCAAATGAAGCTAGGCATGCTCTCAAGAGCGATTCGGAATGACCGAGCTTTGAAGAGGCAAAATTCATTGTCGTTATCTGCTCAAGCATAGCTAATTACATCCAAGATAAAGCTTCAAAACATTAAGCCTTTTCTCCAAATCGATGCCCACCCTCATCCTCACCGACTTCTCCAAAACCCTGACGGCTCCCACGGCGAAAACCACGTGGAGCCTCTTCAAGGAATCCGGGTTGTTCCCAAAGGAATACGTGGCTAAGCGCGACGCCCTCTACGACGAATACCGCCCGTTCGAGCTCGAAGGCGACGACGAAATGGTAGGGGAGTGGTTCGAAAAGCACCTCGACCTCCTTGCCGAATACGGCGCCATGCAGCGCATGACCGACGTGGTGCACTTCGGTTTGGACGAAGACCTCCTCGTCCCGCGCAAGGGTTTCGGCGAATTCTTCGACTACGCCAAGCAGAAAGGCCTCGTCGTCCGGGTGGTGACCTCGTGAGTTTCCGAACTCGTGCAG
>JASDUA010000032.1:0-5295 GCA_041891375.1 Patescibacteria group bacterium | reverse complement strand
TCCGCCACTCGCGCGTACTACGGCAGCTGTTTCGCCCTTCTTTCGGGCACGCCGGGCGCCGCTTCCGGTATCTACTCCATCGATCCGGACGGCATCGGCGGCAATCCGCCGTACCAGGCGTACTGCGACATGACGACCGACGGCGGAGGCTGGACACTCGCGATTCGCCTCAATACCAACGACGCCACCAAGCGCAAATGGGACGATACCGCCTTCTGGAATTCGACCGCCGAAATCGGCACGCTTTCCGGTACGGGCGACTATCTTTCGAAATCGGTTTCCCTCGTTCCGAAAGACGTCCTGCTCAAATACGTCTACCAAAACAACCTCACCGACGGCACGTGGGCCGTGTATCGCAACGCTTCGAACGCCGCGACGCTGAATTCCAATCTCAATATGGCCCTTTCGAGCACGAATCCGGCATGGGCTCGAACTTCGTACTCCTCGTCCAATGCCGTAACGACCGAATTCTTCGGAACATCGATGTACTTTTCCGCGAAAGATTCCCACCACGCAAACGACTATTCGAGGATTTTCTACAATTCGACCAACACCCTCTCCGCGTGCAACCAGGGCGGCTCGATTGGCCACATCGGCGACTACGGCACCAATAACTGGAACTGGGAAGTCGCCCGCGGATGGTCGGACGCTACGGCGGGCGGGGGTTGCCAGCACAACGCCCTCAAGCTCGGTCTCGGCGCGAACTACGATCCGGTATCGTGGGGAACCACTGCCGTAACGCCTTCCGACCTCTATTACCAGGGCACGATGTACGTCATGGTACGATAAGCGGAAAGGGCGGTTTCAAAATTTGCGGAAATCGGAAAAACCGTACAATCGGTACGTATTTTTTTCCGCATCCCATGAACAAGATCGCCATCACCGCTACGCTCGCCGCGGCCATCCTCCTCGCATCCTGCGGGAAATCGGCAGAAACCGCCACCGCGCCGACCGCCGGAACCCCGGCCGGAGTCACCACCGCCGCTGCCGACCGCACCGTCAAGGACGGCGACACCGTTGCCGTAGACTACCTCGGAAAGCTCGAAGACGGCACCGTTTTCGACACCTCCATCAAGGCCGAAGCCGAAAAGACCCCCAAGTTCAACCCGAACCGCGACTACTCGCCGCTCCTCTTCACCGTGGGCGCCGGACAGATGATCAAGGGCTTCGACAAGGGCGTTCTCGGCATGAAGGTCGGTGAAAAGAAGACCCTCCGCCTCCCGCCGGAAGAAGCGTACGGAACCGGAGGAACCGAAGAAGTCGTTCCGAAGAAGGCGTTCGACGACAAGTTCACCGAAACCGTTTCCCGCGACAAGTACCAGGACGTCGTGGACATCCAGGTACCGGAAGCGACCTTCAAGGACCAGGGCCGCGAAATCCCGAAACTCGGCGAAACCATCACCGCCGGAGGCGTTTCCGCGAAGGTGACCAAGATTGCCGACGGTAAGATCTCGCTCCAGGTCGAAAACCGCCAGAACCCGTTCTACGGCAAGAAGCTCGCCGTAGGCCTCGAAGCCGATTTCGAAGGCAACAAGGTCAAGATCGTCAAACTCACCGACAAGGACGTCACCGTCGAAGTCACCAACCTCGTCAGCCCGTTCTACGGCAAAAAGCTCGCCGTAGGTCTCGAAGCGGTCTACAACGGCGACAAGTTCACCGTGAAGAAGATCGACAAGGACACCGTCACCCTCGAACGCGCGCACGAACTCTCGGGCAAGACGCTCATCTTCGAAGTCGAACTCAAGGAAATCAAGTAATGAAAATCCATTTCGTCACGCTCTTTCCCGAGGTCTTTCCCGGATACTTCTCGCAAAGCATCGTCGGGCGGGCCATTCGGGAAGGGCGTTTCGAGCCGGTTTTCCATAATCTCGCCGATTATTCGATCCGCCCCACCAGGCGGGTGGACCGTCGGCCGTACGGAGGATTCCCGGGGATGGTCATCGAGCCCGAGCCGCTCGCCAACGTGCTCGAGAAGATCGACGCGGAAGCCGGCCGCACGCTCGACAAATTCCTTCTCACTCCGCGTTGAGACCGGTTCGAACAGAAAACGGCCGAGGGGCTGGCCAGCGAAAACGCGGAAATCGTCTTCGTCTGCGGCCACTACGAGGGCATCGACGAGCGGGTCATCGAATACTTCGGCCTCCGGGGAATATCCATCGGAGACTACGTCCTCTCTTCGGGCGAAATCGCCGCCATGGTCGTCGCGGACGCCGTAGTACGCCTCCTTCCCGGCGCCATCGCCGAAGAATCGCTCGCCGAAGAATCCTTCTCGGAGTCGCTCGGACGCGGTAAGGAATATACCCACTACACCAGGCCCGAAGTATGGCGCGGCATGGAGGTTCCCAAAGAACTCCTCTCGGGCAATCCCAAAACCGTAGAAGCTTGGAAAAAAACCTTTCTCAATCCCCCATGTTAGAAAACCTCCCCGATTTCACGAACGTCTTCCCGGCGGTCTACGAAAACCTCAAGAACCTCCTCGGAACCGATTCGCCCCTCGACATGGCCGCCCGCGTCGTAGGAGCCTATCTGGTGGCCGTCTGGCTCGCTTCGGTCATCTGGACCGTGCGCGACATCACCGACCGCACCGGAAACCTCGTCATCCAGACGTTTTCGGTACTTCTCGTCGTCGTGTTCACCCCGATTCTCGGACTCCCCCTCTACCTGCTCATCCGTCCGCGCACCACGCTCGCCGAACGGTACTACGAGGAGGCGGGATTGGCCGAAGCCGAATACGTCTCGGCCTGCCCGAACTGCGAAACCGAAGTCGGCGAAGAGTTCCGGTTCTGCCCGAACTGCGGACACGAACTCCTCGACGAATGTCCGGATTGCGGCGCTCCGAAGGATAAGGATTGGAAGTTCTGCGCGTCCTGCGGAAGCGACGGAAAATCAAAATCCGCTCCGGCAGCCGCCGAAAAGAAACCCGAACCCAAGAAGGCCGCCAAGGTTGAGAAACCGGCGAAAAAGGAAGAAGCCAAACCGGTAGAAACGAAGACGGAAGAAGCTTCCGTGGAGAAAACGAAAAAAATTGAAACCGTTCAAGCGGAGCCGGCAAAGCCCGCGCCCATCACCGTGATCACGGTCGATGACATTCCGGAAGCCGGAAAGTAGAGCATAAAAAGAAAACCCCCGGACTCTCCGTCCGGGGGTTTTCGATTAGTTGCCCACCACCACGACGATGGCGGATCCTACGATGGAGAGGATGAGCAACGTCACGACGACGAACGCGAACACTTTACGTGCCATGGGTGATTGGGGTTATGGTGTTTGGATGTCATATTCGGCACCGTCCACGAGAAGCTTCTTGGTAGCGAGATTGACGGTTACGAAGCCGGGATTCTTGGCTCAGGTGATCTTTCGAAGCTGTTCCACGTACTCGTAGAGGGAGTCGACGTCGGATTCGATATCCGCGAGAGGGATCGCCCTGGGAAAAATCTGGATTTCCGCTCCGCCGAATTCGGGCGTGAGGCTCGAACTGTCGAGGACCTTCGCGGTCATCTTATAGAAAGAGTGCTGATCGAAAAGATATTTTCCCTTGAACTCGAGCACGAACGAGGAGCCTTCGCCCGACATCGGCTTGCGGATTCCGGAAAGGTCGATATCCCACGTGCGTCCGGCAATCTTCGCATCGATATTGGCTATGCTTATCGGGAAGCCGCGAACGACGTTCTTGAAGTCCTTCTGGATGAGGTTCTGTTCCACGAAGACGAGCGTTCGGGCGTCCATCTTGGTGGACGGAGCCGTATCCGCGGGAGCGAAGTCGGTATCGGTCGACGCGAACGACGAACGGTCGCTCAGGTACGTATTGACGAAGTAGTTGGCGAAGACGTAGATCGGGTACTTCGGATCGTCCGGAGAGAGTCCGCCGAGCGTCTTTTCGTATTCGTCCTTCTTCTCGTCGAGCGACACGGAGGTGTATTTGAAGGTTTCGTTCTTCTGTCCTCCGGAATCGAAGGTGACGTTGCGGATGAGATACCCCTCGTCGGTAACGAGCTGGAACGAGAATTCGCGACCGCTGATCATCACGTCGATATCGAAGTACCCGTCTTTCGTGACGTCGTTCCCTATCTTGAGGGTCGAAGCGTCGAGGCCGTTGAACGTCGAGAAGTACTTCTTGATTTCTTCTTCTGACGGATACTTCTTATCGAAGATGATACCGCTCGCTTGGCGCGTGGAATCGTCGAGGGAAATCTTCTGGAGGTATCCCGGATAATCGGCGAATATCGCGGATTGGTCACGAAGGGAAGCGAGGGACCTTTCGAAAAGCGTCAGCGTATCGGAAACCTTCTTGTCCTGGGCTTTCGCGAGCGATGCCTCGTAGAGCTCGCGCTGCTGTTTGGCATGGGAGGTTTCGAAAACCTTTACGAGCGAGTCGAAGGAATCGGCGAATCCGTAAGGGAGGTTGGCGTTTCCGGCTTGGTCGAGATAATCGTCTTTCAGGTGCGCGGCGCCGTCTTTCTGTACGAAGAATTCCGCCGCAGTCGCCTTCCGTACGCGGTCCAGGACTTTGGAGTAGGTGTAGTAGAGCACCGTGAGCGTCGAGAAGCGCTGGTCGTCAGTCGCGAGGGTGTCGTAGTATTCGCTCGAAACGCTCACGAGGGACAGCGCGATATCGAGAGTGGTCTTGCTGATGGCGAAGCCTTCCCGGTTGAGGTATTCCTTGAGAAAGAACGAATACGGGAGGAATTCGGTCTTGCGGATGACTTTTCCGTTGAGAAGCGAGCGGACGTACGCGTTGAGGTATTCGTCAAGTTTCGAAGCGCTCTTGTCACCGTAGTAGTACGCTGCGTGGATTTCGGAAAGGAGGGCGTAATCCGCGGCTTCGATTTTGAGTTCGGGCTTCGTACGCACGACGGCGGAAACGAACGCGTTCGAAGTCTTTACCCGAAAATACTCGTCCGCCCTACCGAGCGACTCGTAGTACGAGAGGTAGTACGCGCGGCGAATGGCTTCCAATCCGTATTCTTTGAGTGCGGGGTCGAGCTCCTCCATCTTCGAGAGGGTATCGGCGATCGAGGAAATGCCCACGTTCGCGCTCTGGCATTTCTGCGTGCTTTCGCAGCGTTCCGATACGGCGAGGTTGCGGATGTCGCGAAGAATCCGCCCTTTGAGGATGGCCGCCTTCTTTTCATTGTTCACGAAATACCAGTTGAAATCGTCGAACAGATCGTCCGAAGGAACGTTTTCGGATATGCGGAATACGGACGAATAGGCCTTGGAAAATTCTTTCGCCCGCGCGCGTTCGGCCTCGAGGTTCTTCTTGAAAAATTCGAGCGCGACGGAATCTCCGTTCATGAC
>JASDUA010000031.1:0-1064 GCA_041891375.1 Patescibacteria group bacterium | reverse complement strand
AATTTCGATCCCAACGTCCCGAATCCCGAAGCCGTAGCGGACTACGTCGCCGAATCGATGTTCATTCGGGACGGGTCGGACGCGTTCATAGACAATCTGAAAAAGAATCCGGAATGCGCCGCCGGATTCGTGCGGAACTGGAACGAACGGCACCCGGTCCGCCTGGCTTTGGAAAAACGGGGATTCGTCACCGAAGACGTAGTGAACACTCTCAGCATCGCCCACGGGACGCTCTCCGCGGAATTCACGAACCGCGACGGCTCGCAGAAGGATTACGAAAAAGCGGTAGAGAATAGGAACGAGTCTTTGAAGAAATTCGACGACATGGTCCGAACCGGATTTCCGAATCCGAAGGACCCACAAACTGCCAAGGACATCGAGGAAATTTTCGAAAAAGGCGGCCAATTCGTTTGCGGGGACATCGTCAACAAGCTGAAATCGAACGCGAAACTCGCGCTGCAGTTCATCGGAGTATGGGAGATGGGCGACAAGAACCCCCTGAGAAAGGCGTTCGCGAACCATCCGAACGATTCCGTAAGGTACGCCGCGGATTTTTTCGACGGGACGAAGGGCGTCATCGCGGAAGCGTACGGATTCGACGCGTACAACCTGCCGGACAACTTCGGGGAAGTCGCGAAAGACCAGCTCGAACGTTTCGAAAGGCGCGGACAAAGGGCGAAGGAAGTCGCGAAATGGAACGAGGAAAACCGAAGGTTCCTAACGGAAAAATGGAACGCCATCGTCGCCGCGAGACTCCGTGGCGATGCGGCCACGACGCTCAAAGTCTGAGTGGAAGTCGAAGAATTTTTCGATACGAAATTCCGCGCGCAGCAAGACCAGGCGAACCTATGGTTCTACTGACTCGTAGGAAACCAACAGCCCGATCCGTACCTCCACATCCAAGCGCTGGCGGGAACCCGGCAATTGTTCATGAGCCTTCGGAATACGTACGGTTCCGAAGAGAACGCCATGTCCGCGAATACCGCCGTCACTCCGGAAATCGAGAAAGACATCCGTCAATACGGTGTCGCGTTCCGGAGCGCCATCGGAGGAAACTGGGGCAC
>JASDUA010000030.1:0-5349 GCA_041891375.1 Patescibacteria group bacterium | reverse complement strand
GGTCCGGTGAAGGTGCGGGGCACGGCTCTGGAGTCGACGACTTCCGGCCAAGCCTTGGTGCACCTGCTCTCCGCCGCGTTCAATAACGACGAGCCCGTGACCGTGGAAACGGTTCCGGCGCTGACGGCCAAGGTCAAGCCGATCGTCGACCGCTTGGGCCAACTGCCCAAGACGACGAACGACCTCCTGAACGTCTGCCTCTCCACGGGGTGCACGGACCTGAATTTCGGACTCGAAAGCACGTATCTCCGGATCGTGAACGATTTCGAAAACGGGGACGAGAACTCCAAGAAGAGCGCCGAAGCGATGAAGAAGAACCTCGCCGTCCTCTATCCGCAACCCGCGGCCTGGGGACACCACACCATGATCGTCCTCACCGAAGGCGGGCGGCGTTTCCTGAACGCGCTCTCGGATCCCGAAATCCAGGCCGTCGCCTGGGCCGAACACGGCCTGCGCACGCCGGGACAAGGCATCCGGATGGATGCAAAATCGGCTCCCGTTCCGGGGGTCGCCACGTCCATCGGCGCGGCGGTCACGCAACCGACCGCCGAAGCCAACAAGGCCTTCATCAAGTCCGTCCTGGGCAAATAAGCCGGGTGCGGACGAAATAAACCACCGCCCCTCCGGAATCCTCCGGAGGGGCAACGCGAAGATACGAAAGGAAATTCCATGAACGAACAAGCCCAGCAAGACAACGTCGGCCAAGGCCAATCCGTTACCTCGGTCGCGGAACCCCCTCCGGCCCCGTCGGTCTTCTCGGTCCTCGACCAACCCGCCGCGCAACCCCTGGTACCCGCCGGCTCGTCCGCCGTTTCCGGCGAATACGTTCCGGCTGCCGCCGACGGCGTCGCGCGGATGGTCATCCTCGATCATCCGGACGTCGCCCCGCAAGCCGCGCAACTCGTCGGCGAATGGGGCGACCTCACCAAGTTCGGTTCCAGTCTGGACATGGTGAAATTCGGTTCCAAGGTCGAAGCGGAAATCGAACGTTTTTACGCCGTCATGAACGAACAGGCGGGCAAGATGGAGGCTCACGTCTTCCTCGAAGTCGCCAACGCGCTCATGTCCGGCGCCGAAACGCAAGATTCCGGCCTGGCCAAGATCGAACAGGAAGCCGAAGAGCAGTTCAAGCGCCCGCTCCTGGTGCGCTTCCTCGCGGCCATCGGCTTGGGGAAGATCGCCAAGAAGATGGACCGCGAACGCCTGCCGCAGATTTCCGCTTTCATTTCGTCCCAGTTCAAATCGGGCGGTGAGCGGATCAATTCGTGGATCGACGGCATCCGCGTGAAAACCGAAGACGCCTGCCGCGGCCAGATCGAGGGCATCCGTCGTTGGGAAATCGCGATCGCCGAAGGCATGAAGCACGAAATCGCCCTCGCGGCGACCATGAGCGCCGGGTACCAAGTGCTCGACGCGGCCAACGCCGCGCTCGCCCGCCTGCCCGAAATGAACCGCAAGGACCAAATCGACCGCATCGGGGTGCTCACGCAACGGCTGGTGTTCCTGGGACGCCTCTACGGCGACGCTCCAGGGCGCATGGTCCGTTCGAAGCACGGGCTGAACGGCGCGGTCACCACCCTGGTGAACGTGATGAGTTCGGCCAACGGCTTCTTCATCCAACTGCGCGAGTCGGCGTTCGACCTCACCCAAGGGTACCAGACCCGGGCGATGCAGCGCGCCAACGCGGAACTCGGCGACGTCGCCGCGTCGCTTTCCCGCCGCGGCGCCCAGGTGTTGGGCGAAGTCGCCACGACGGCCGTCACCATGGCGGCCGACAACGCCAAGAAGCAGGCCGCGCTCAACAAGAGCCTGGCAGCAATGACCGTAACGATGGTCGAAAACCTCAAGGCCGCCGAACAGACGGCCAAGGCCCAGATCCTCGAATCCACCAAGGAACTCGCCGAAGGCCAGCGCCTCATGCTCGAACTGCGCAAGCAGCAGAACATGACGGGCTGACCAAAGCGGAATTCCGTTTCGAAACCCACCTCTCGCGAGGTGGGTTTTTTCTTGCGTCCGAAGCCTTTCGCGCTTAGGGTCCCAAACCGTTTGACCTTTTTCTCCGTGCAAGTATAAATACCCAAATACCAAGTTACGGAAACCGCATGCGCCCGCTCCCGCCCGAAGCACTCTACGCCCTCTCCGCCGACCCGTGGACCCTCGGGCATTCTTCGGTGTTGGACATGGCGAAGGAACGCTACAAGGGCCGCGTGCTCGTGGGAATCGCGAACGACCCCAAGAAGAACTACGCGTTCGCCCAATGGGAGCGTCTCCGTCTCGCGCAGAAAAGCCTCGACGTTCCGGCCGAAGACGTCCGCCTCGTTCCGGGATCGCTCGCCAAGTACCTGCTTCGCGAAGACGTTCCCGTTCTCGTCCGTGGGGTACGCAACGCCCTCGACGAAGCCGCCGAAACTACGCTCAAATTCTACTACCTGAGCGAAAACCCGGAGTTGTCCATCGACGTCATGCGGGCGGATCCCGATTCCCGGTACGCCGAAATCAGCTCTTCCGGAGTGAAGGAATGTCTCAAGGTCGGGCACGACATTTCGAATTTCGTCTCGTCCAGCGTGAAACAGGCGCTCGAATCGCGCATCGTTCGGCAGTATCCCGTCTGCGTCACCGGAGAAATGGGCGCGGGGAAATCCACCCTTTCGAAAAAAATCGCCGACGAAGCCCGCAAGTTCGGCATTGCCTGCACCTACGTCGAATATGACTCCGTCGCGCACGAAATTTACTTTTCGCTCACCGATCCCGTCTACGAGAAAACCCGCAGGAAAGTTGCCGAAGCGTTTGGGGAATCGGTCGTTACTGCGGACGGCTTCATTGATCGGGAAGAACTCGCCCGCATCATCCGAGACGACAAAACCAAAGTCAACCAACTCAATGAAATCCTCCGCAAGCCCATGCTCCTCCGCTACGGGGACATAGTCGCCGGGAAACAGGGTCTCATCCTCGTCGACGCGGCGCTCTTGGTAGAATTCGGCCTCACCCATTTGGGCAACCACCATGCCGTAGTCGTCACCGCCCCCACCGAAACCCGCGTGGAGCGCGTCATCGGCAGGTACGCCAAAAAGGGATTCACGAGAAGCCGCGAAGACGTCCTCAAGATGTTCTCGCTGCAGATGCAGACCGAAGAAAAGGTCGACAAGTTGGAAGCGGTCATCGCCAAGGAAAAGAACGGCTCGATTCTCACGTACGATAACGGTGAGACCGAAATCGACGCCCGGAAAGCACTTTTCGATATCTTGGCCAAAGTCGACGTTTTCGGCGAACTCCGCGCGCAAATGTCTCTCCGCATGCTCGGCATGAGCGAACTCGAATCCGCGGCGCTCGTGGCGGAACTGAAGAAAAAACACGAAGAACCGCACCGCTTCTACCACACTTGGGAACATATCGTCGAACTCCTCGGCAACCTGTTCGAACGCGCCGCCACGACCGACCTCCCGCAAGAACAGGCGGCAGTCCTCGCCGCGGCGATCCTCTTCCACGATTCGGTCTACGAAGTGAAGAAGACGTACTACCGCGACAACGAAGTCCACAGCGCCGAATACGCGAGGCGAGCCCTTTCTTCCCGCGGTATCGCGTCGAACCGGGTCGAAGAAATCTACAATCTCGTCCGCGATACCGCGCACGGTAGCGGCGAAAAACCCACCGACTACCTGTCGATGATCCTCCATGACTTGGATATGTCCATCCTGGCGGCGGTACCGGAACGCTACGCGCTCTACGTTTCCGACATCATGCGGGAATTCGGCATCTACCCGGGTCGCGAATTCGCCAAAGCCCGCGCCGAACTCCTTCGAAAATGGATTGCCGACGACGAACTTTTCGTTACCGGATACGGAAAAGAGAAGTACCTCGAAGCCGCTCGGGCGAACATGCGCGAAGAACTGGCGAAACTCGAAATCCAAGAACGTTAAGATACCGAATTCACCCCCGCACACCATGCCCCAGAACGTCAACGCCGTCCGCTACTGGAATACGCAACTCCACCGTATCAAAGTGGAAACCGACAAGTTGCAATGAGCGATCGCCGAAGGGAAACGCGCCGAAAGTTTCGCCGTCATCCAGGTCATCGAAGGAACGCTCACTTCCCTTCGGGCCTCACTTCGTGAAAACATGACCGAAGGAAACAAGTAGTTCCTTGACGTTTCTGAGTTCAATTGACAAATAACGCTCCGACGATACTATCGCGGGGCGTTTTCCGTATTCGGAAAACATACGTCACCAACTCTCGGCAAAATGCCGGAAAGGAGCAAAAATGAGTAGCGAAGAAGAACGTAACCGCTCGCGCGAATCGACTGGCGAGGTCGTGGGCGAGGTGGCGGAAGGCTTGTTCGACGGGGCTCTCGAAATCGCGGGCGAAGTCGGGCTCGGCCTCCTCCAAGGCGCCGGCAACGTCGCCGCCGGAGCGCTCGAATGCGGCGGGGCCGTGGTAGAAGGCGTTTGCAGTGCCGCGGGCGACATCCTCTCGGGACTCTGACGATGGGCCACTTCGACATCTCCCCCATCACATGGGAGGCTCTGAAGTACTTGACGGCTTTCACAGTCTGGTACTTCGCCTATGGCACGTTCGCGTACCGTATGGTATTCGAACGCACCCGCCCATGGACTCCGCTCATGCCGTTCCAGGCGCTTTTCGAAGACTTGGCGTTGCAATTGCCGGGCCGGAAAGCGGCGTTCATCCGAAAACAGGTGGACGCGAGCCTCGCGCTCGGCGACGAACTTGGCGGGTATCTCAACTCGAAAGACAGGGACTGGTCGCACAAAAACATCCGTGACCAGAACCTCTACGCCGAAGTCGGGGCGGCAATGCTCCCCGGGCCCGCGTACGCGCTCGTCATCACGGCGCCGTTGCTCTACCCCGCATGGTGTTGGGCCTGGAACTCGATTCGATCGACGTTCTAGAGTCCGAACCGAAAACGAATCCCCCCGTGAAAACGGGGGGATTTTTACGTAACGCGTTGTTTTCGCGAATTACGCCATCTTCAGGAAACGTTCTTTCACGTCATCGAGATCCTTCTTCACGCGGTCGGACCAAACGGTCGGCTTGAGAGCGTCGGCAACGTCGGCCTTCACGCGTTCGCGGGCGATTTCCACGGCCATGACGTCGCTCTTCTCGTCGAAGAAGGTCTTGCCGTTGGAGTACACCACCTTCAAGAGGCGCTTACCCCGGATTTCTTCCGCTTCGTTCACGATGACGCGTTCGGTATCGCGGACTTCGACGTTGATCTTGCCCGGAATAGCGACCTTTCCGGCATCGGCGGAGAGTTTGCCGGTAACGCCGTCTTCGGTTTCGGTGAGCTTGAACGCGGCCGAGAGGGCGTCGCGGGTCTTCTTGGTAGCTACGAG
>JASDUA010000029.1:2935-5351 GCA_041891375.1 Patescibacteria group bacterium | reverse complement strand
GGACATCAACGGCGACTTCGTCGTAGGCGACCTTACCAAAATGCCGCACCTCCTCATCGCGGGGCAGACCGGTTCCGGTAAATCGGTAGGAATGAACGGCATAATCCTTTCGCTCCTCTACAAGAATTCGCCGTCCGACCTCCGTATGATCATGGTCGATCCCAAGCGCGTCGAACTCGGCGTGTACGACGGAATCCCGCATCTCCTGACTCCGGTCATCAGCGAATCCGACAAGGCATTGAACGCGCTCAAGTGGGCCGTCGCCGAAATGATCCGCCGCTACGACAATTTCAAATCGGCGCGCGTCCGCAACATCGCCGAATTCAACGAGAAGGTCGACAAGAAGAAACGCGAACCGGTCATCGTCGTCATCATCGACGAACTCGCCGACTTCATGATGTCCGGCAATAAGAAAGAAATCGAAGCCGCCATCTGCCGCATCGCGCAGATGGGTCGCGCCGCCGGAATGCACTTGGTCGTCGCGACCCAGCGCCCGTCCGTCGACGTCATCACGGGCCTCATCAAGGCGAACATCCCGTCCCGCATCGCGTTCACCGTAGCTTCGCTCGTCGACTCCCGCACGGTTCTCGACCGCCAGGGCGCCGAAGACCTCCTCGGCATGGGCGACATGCTCTTCTCGCCGGTCGGGTCCATGGCCCCGGAACGCGTACAAGGCGTGTTCGTCAGCACCGAAGAAGTCGAATCGGTGGTCAACCGCATCAAGCTCACCATCGACCCGGAAATGCTCGAAGATCTCTACGACCCTTCGATCGTCGAGGGTGACCGGGGAAACAACGAAGGTGGCCTCGAACGCAGCGACGGCGGCATGGACGAAGACCCGAAGGTCCTCGAAGAAGCCATCGCGTTCGTCCGCTCGCAGGGCAAGGCTTCCACCTCGATGCTCCAGCGCCACATGCGCCTCGGCTACAGCCGCGCCGCCCGCGTAATGGACATCCTCGAGAAACTCGGCATCGTCGGCCCCGCAGACGGCAGCAAGCCGAGAGAGGTCATCGGATAGCTCTCGAACCGCACGTAAAAGAAAACCCCCTCGAAAGAGGGGGTTTTTCGTTGGTGGCTCGAGTCCAATCGCTTACGCGACGGTCAGGATGCCTTGAACGAGCCCATGAGCTCGTGGCGGTACGATTCCTTCAGGCGAACGGCGCCGGCGCGTTCGAGCATGAACATGACGTCGGAGTCGAGCGCGACGACATAGGCGGGGCCGTGGCCGCTTCCTTGGACGAAGAAGCGGGTATTGGCGTCGCTGAGGTCCTTGATGTACACCATGTGCCGCGGAATGCGCAGCCGCGGCGTCTTGCCGATGCTGTTCAACACCCCGGTCTTGACCTTGGAAATGTCGTAACGCGGCAGGAGCACGTGCGGGCTGGGATGGGTTTGGCCCGGGGCCGGATTTTCGCGGCAGGTGAACCAGATTTCCTTGCGACCCTTGTTCTTTTTCATAGTGCGTACCCTTTCTTCTTTGTGTCTCGGCAGGATTGCCGTTTCGAATTCTAATAATAAAAAAGAATTGTCAAATCGCGTTTTATTGCGAAATGCCCGTTTCTGGGATACTATCCGCGAAATAAACCGATTCCACATGCTTCCTAAACCGAAGTTCTTCGCTTGCGCACTCGTCGCGCTCGCGCCCGTCCCGGCATTCGCCGCGGACTTTCCGTCGTCCTGCTTCGTCGAGACTTCCGAATTCGCTCCCAAACAACCCGGGAACGTCACGGTCGTCACCGACGCGCGGGACGATTTGTTTTTCGTGCAGAACGGAGAAGCGTTGCCCGTGCTCGCGAAAGACGTCGTACGCAACGTCGACGTGCCGGCGAAACTGGTGAACCCTCCCGATTGGGAAGGGGCGGATTTTTCGAAACTTTCGGACGCGAGTTCCGAAACGTACGTCGAGGTTCCGCCTTCCGTTCGGGCCGAAGGCGCCTCAATGCTCACTTTCGTTTTCGATTCCGTCCAACCCCGCTGAACGTTCCGGCTCGTTTCCGACATCGTCGGCGGCAGACATTCGGTATCGGTTTCCGCCGATGGCAAGACGTTCGTCGATACCGACGAACGGGCGGTTTCGAATTTCGACGCCAAGGCCGTGCGGCTCACGTTTCCCAAGGCGCCGGAACAGTCGTCCATCACGACGATCCGTTCTTTCCGGTTCGTAAAGACCGCCAAGGACACGCTCTTCGTGAAGGTCGGTTCGACTTCCCCCGTCAGCGCCTACCGGAATTACCGCTGCGACGAGTCTGCGCTTTCGGTTTTCCGTTCGGAACGCGACGCCAAATTCGCCGATGCCGACAAACTCAAGCCTTCCGCGAACCCGATAGAACCGGTTTTTAAACCGAATCCGGGATTCGGGCAGGATTCCGACGGGGACGGCGCGGTCGATTCCGTCGACAATTGCCCCGCCGTGGCC
>JASDUA010000029.1:0-2925 GCA_041891375.1 Patescibacteria group bacterium | reverse complement strand
CGCGACCCAGGCGGACAGGAACTTCGACGGTAGGGGCGACGCCTGCAGCGACGACGACAACGACGACTTCGCCGGGGATTCCGACAATTGTCCCACCGTCGCCAATCCGGACCAAGCCGACCTGAACCGCAACGGGGCAGGGGACGCTTGCGAATTCGATTCCGACAAGGACGGCATTCCCGACGGCACCGACAATGCCATTCATGCCGCCAATCCCGACCAATCCGACAAGGACGGCGACGGTATCGGCGACGTCATCGACAACTGCGAACTTCCCAATAACGACCAACTCGACCTCGACAAGAACGGCAAGGGCGACGTCTGCGATCGCGACGCGGAATACCGCGCCACCCACGACACTGACAAGGACGGGCATCTCGATTCCGCCGACAACTGCCCAAAAATTCCCAATGCCGACCAAAAGGATTCCGACCGCGACGGCGTAGGCGACGCTTGCGACAACTGCTCCGCGATCGTGAACGCCGACCAGAAAGACGCCGACTCCAACGGAAAAGGCGACATGTGCGAAGACGGCGACCAAGACGGAATCGAAGGCTGGCGCGACAACTGCCCCACCGTATCCAACGTCGACCAGAAAGATTCGAACAACGACCATACCGGCGACGTCTGTTCGGATACGGATTACGACGGAATCTACGACTCCATGGACGATTGCCCCACCGCCTACGACCCCGAGCAGAAGGACGTTGACGGCGACAAAATCGGCAACGCTTGCGACCCTAAGGACGACCGTCCGCTCGAATCGAACCGCACGGTCTTCGCGGTATTGGCCGCCATCGTGGCACTCGCGTTCGTTACCGGAATCTGACTCCTCCTCCGCTCGATGTCGGGCAAAACGCCTCCTTCCGAATAACCGCCGTTCCGTTCTTCATTCCTTCCCATGTTCAACGTTCTCAACCGCTTCGCCATCGTACTCTCCGTCATCGTGGGATACCTTGTGGCGTATTTCTTCTGCGGATTCGACAGCCGCCCGTCCGAATCGTTCCTCGAATTCGGATGGATCGTGTTTCTCATAGCCGCGGCGATTGTCCGCGCCTCGTTCCTCTCGAAGGATTTCATCGAGTCCGCGCTGGCGGAGAAGCTCGGCTTTCCGGCGAAGGGCGAATCCGAACCCGCACGAGGCCGCGGAAAGAAATCCGAAGAATCGGAGGCCGATTCCGAAGAGGAATACGAAACGACCATCGAATCCCTTTCCGTTCCCGCATCCAGGCCGCCCGTCATTGCCGAGACCGTTCGCCCTCCGGTTCGCGAAACCGTTCCGACCGTTCCTGCCGAACCTGAAAAGCCCAATTGGCTGGTGGAATTCTTTTCCGACCGTCCGCTCGCCAAATTCGGCGGAACGCTCCTGTTCTTGGGCGCGGTGTTCTTCCTTTCGCTCGTGTGGCAGGAAGTCGGCCCGGTAGGAAAAATCCTCATCGGTCTCGCGTTCGGTTTCTCGCTCTACGGAATCGGCGTCTGGATGGACCGCCGCGGCCATTTGGTGGAATCCCGCACGCTCCTCGGCGTAGGTATCGCCATCAACGCGCTCACCATCCTTTCCGGCCGCTGGATGATCGGGGGCGACGACGGGTATTTCTCCGATACCGTCACGATGGGTTTCCTCGTACTCAATACGGCGTTCGCCGTGGCGACCGCTCTCGTCTATTCGTCGCGCACGTTCCTCTTGTTCTCGTTCGCGTTCGGTTATGTCATTCCGTTCCTCGTCGGCGCGACGCCCCGCGGACCGTACGGGCTTCTCGGGTACAACGCCATCCTCACCGCTGCCGGATACCTTCTCGCGGGCATTCTTTCGCGCCGCGGCGAAGTTTCCAAATCCGACGCTTCCTGGCTCGTGAACGTGGTCGTGAGCGGTTCGTTCGTGGTAGGCATCATCAACGCGTTCACGGTCGAAACTACCGCGCAGACCGCGGTGTTCGCCGGAATTTCCGTACTCCTTTCCGTAGTGGGCGCGGTGGTCGACATCCGCAATTTCCGCGGTTCGAAAACCGCCGTCATCGTCGCTGCGGGATACGCTTCGCTCTTCCTGCTCCTTACGAAAACGACGTCCGTAGCCCCGATATTCGTCGGCATCGTCCCGCTCTTCGCGCTCTCCGTCTTCGCGATCGCCGCGTTCGCGGGCGGAGTGTTGCTGTCTTGGACGCTCTTCTTGCCGCTCATTCTCGCCGGAGCCATGCTTTCGGTCTTCGGAATCCACCAGTTCGGCGCGGTCATCGTCCCGATTTTCCTTCTCTACGGAGTGGCTTCGATCTTCGTACTCGACCGGCTTTCCGCTTGGTTCCGTTACGCGTTCTTCGGTTTCGTCGGACTCTTCATGATCTTCTCCGGAGCGCTTTCGAACCTTTCCCCGGTCGCGATGCCCGACGGACAACGCCTCGCCATCGCCCTCGCGGGAATCGCGTTCTTCGCGTTCTCTTCCGTAACCGCCATCTGGAAACGCCTCGAATTCCTCGTGCTCCTTTCCAACGTTATGAGCGCCGTTCTCCTCGCGTTCGTGCTCGTGCCGGAATGGGGGCTTTCGCGGGCGATGTTCGGCATCTTCGTCGCGCTCGCGCTCGCCGTCCCGTTCGCGTCGGTGCCGCTCACCCGCGGAACGCCTTCGCTCGCTTTGGCGGTGCAGAAAGCCGTCGTCGCGCTCTTCGCCGCCGGAGAAATCGCGTACTTGGGCAAGGACATGTGGTTCTCGGGAGCTTCCGGTTCGATGGTGACGCTCGGTTTCGTCTACCTCGGCGTCGCAGCGTTCTCCACCGTCTATTCCGTAGCGCTCGCCCGCCTCATGGCGAACGTGCCGTTCTCGGAGTTCTCACGCCTTCCGGTTTCCGTGAAAAACGGCATCTACGGCGTGCTCGCCGTGCCGGTTTCGCTCTTCTCTCTCGCAGTCGCGGTGACGTTCTCCCAGTCTCCGGG
>JASDUA010000028.1:0-5405 GCA_041891375.1 Patescibacteria group bacterium | reverse complement strand
AAATGATGGTGGCGATGACTTCTTCGGTGAGTTTCTTTTTCATGGGAGGTGAAAAATAAAGGCCGGCGGGAACCGGCTAAACTTGGACGAACTTCGCTGACTTCTGGCGTCTGTCCGATCATGCCATGACGACGAACACGGCGTCTTGGCAGAGGCGGGAATAAATCCGGGCTTCGCGTTCCTTCAACTCGTCGATGGTGAGGTTGGTAGTGACGACCGTCCGCTTGTCCTCGGACTTAAGGCGTTCGTTTAGCCAATAGAGGGTTTTTTCGCTCATGGCCGCCGTTAGGTCGGCCGATCACATGTCGTCGTAGATGACGGCCGGAAATTTCGCCATGGCTTCGAGCGGGTAGAGCTTGAGGTTGGTACGGTTGCGTTCCGCGTTCGCCGGCATCATGACGGCCGTCGAAGAGACGATGTGTTGCTTGAAGGCCGACTCGTCGATCATGTAGTCGTGCCGGAGCAGGTTTTGGGCGAGGAACGTCTTTCATACGCCGACTCAGCCCATGAGCACGATCGTGCGGTATCATTCGGCGTCGAGCTTTCTGAGCAGGTCCACGGCCTTCCTGTTTTCTTCGTCGATTTTGAGTTTGTCCATTTGCTAATCGGCTAGGGCTTGGAAGTTCTCGATCCCCGCGGAGTAGTTCCGCGTTCCGGTGAGGACGTTTTTTGGAACCGGCTTTTCGAACGAGCGCTGCCGGACGATTTCCGGAATCTCGTCTTCCCACCGGCGGCCGTTGAGGAACGTCGACGGGTGGGGTATGTACTGGATGGCGGTTCCGGAGTCTTTCCAATAGGAGGAGAACCGTTTGATTCATTCGTAGGCGGCCAGTTTGTCCTTATCGGAAAGCGCAGCGAATTTCCTCTCGGAATTTTTCTTGTCCTCCTTCCGGGGATAGATCGTCCAGAACAACGAAAAGAGATCTTCGGCTTTCTCTTTATCTTTATTCTCTGTGGTATTCTCTGTATATATAGGTGCAGTTTTGCCGTTTGGGGCAAACTTGTTTTGCCTTTTGGGGTAAACTGACGCCAGTTTTTCCCTTTCGGGATAACTGATGATTGAAGCCACGATTTTTTCGATGTCCGGACTGTAGAAAGTCTTTGCCGGAAAACCCTTTACCGTAGCGGTTATCAACCCGAGTTCGACGAGTCTTTCCTTGGAATTCCGGAACTCCTTCTTTCCGATGACGAGTTCTTCGCAGAATTCCTTGTCGGACTTGTAGAATTCCTCTCACTTTTTGGACTTCCACCAGTAGACGATCTGCGAGAGCAAAAGCCCTTCGGCGCATCATCCTCCGATCTTCGCGTATACCGGTTGGTAGGCGATCGGCTTTTCCCCCATCTGGAGGAACAACGCCTTAAGATCCTCGCTCATCGACGGTCTCGGTTACTGCTTCCTTCTCTTCGTCCGTCTCGAAGACCGCGAAGAGTTCTTCCGGAGCGAATTGGCTGCCGGTGATTTCGTTGAACGCCTCGGTGTACGGGATTTGCACGCGGTCGACCTTCGGGATATGCGTCCCGGAGATTTGTTTATAGGCCGCGCTTTTCGTCTTTCCGACCTTGTCGGCGATTTGCTGGACGATGCCACGGTATTTGCGGATTTCGTCTTGGATTCTGAAATGGTATTTTCGAGGTTTCGCCATGGGCGTGAGGGGTAACTATGCGATTGCTTCCATCTTCGCGGCTTTCCCGTACAGGAACCGCGCTACTCGTTCTGGGTTCTTCAGCTGCGGCATTTCGCCGAGTTCTATCTTCATCGCCTTGTCGAGGCATTTTTCGGCCGTCGATTCGGGCGACTTGTGGACGATCACTTCGAAGGCCTTTCCGTCGACGACGCAACGGTAGGTGACGCGGTCGCGCTTTGCGGTGACTCCGGTATGCGCTGTGCGCGTGAAATAGGAGCGGTTGTCTTCGATGCGCATGGGTTTTGGTTTGGAAAAATAGAAGGGGGCTATTTCGCCCCCCATCCGAATACTTCCGTTCAGAATGACATCGTCGTTCAGTCTCCGAACGTCACTCCTTCAGCGTCTACGGACTTGATTTTCTTCCACCCGGAATCCGTGAGGATTTTTTCTCCGGGCTTTGCGGCTCTGCCGAGTTTGAATTTCATATGGCCGGATTAGATTCAAGCCAATTGGCGGACGAAAGCTTCGGTCTTGTCGTAGTCGTCTCCGGGTTCCGTCAGCATCGGTTCGTTGGTGGTCGCGTACCATTCGGCCATATGGTCGAGAATGCCATCGGTCGACAGCATCTCAAACCATTTGGCTTCCGCGTCCGGTCCGGCGTCGTCAGTCCCGAAATACGATTGGACGAAAAGATTGCGGAGGTATTCCTTGAACGTCACGCGTTTGTCCGGGGTCGGTTGGAATTCGGGTGCTGGAGTATCATTCTCCGTTATGGCTTCCAGAGACGCTTTTGGAAAAAGCGAAAGGGCGCGTGCCCCGCTGTCTTTCGAGGGCGTAGGAGCCTTGAACGCGGTTTCTGATACGGTTGCAACCTTCCGTTCCTCTTCGAGTTTTTTCTGGTCTTCGGCGAGCTTCGCCGCCGTTTCCTCGTTCGCTTTTTTGTCCGCCTCGATCTTCGCTTGTTCTTCGGCCAGCCTCTTCTGATCGGCTTCGAGTTTCGCCTGGGCTTCCGCGAGCGCCTTCCTGTCGGCTTCGGCTTTGGCGGCCGCCTCTTCCGCGGCGCGGTTCGCTTCGTCGCGTTTCTTCGTGACGTCGGCGAGGAGAGTTTCGAATTCCGCTTCGGAGACGTCCTTCAGCGCGTTGACGCTGGACGGATACCCGACGGCCGCGAGCTTGTCTACCATCGCCTGGAGGCGTTTGAGTTCCTTCTCTTCGGCCTCGCGCTTGATGCGAGCCTTTTCGGCTTCGATGCGTTTCTCCTCCTTATCGAGGTCTTCCTCGGTCGGCTCGATGATTTCGATGAGATCCTTTTCGAGCTGGAGCACCGCGTTTTGGAACGCGATGGCCGGGTCTCGGGCCTCCTTGAGCTTGTTCTTGATGTCGCAGCGGATGTTTTTGAGTTCGATTCGGGCTTTCCGAACCTTCTCTAACCCGTCTTTGTCATCGACCCCGTCGATCTTGAGGTCCTTGTATTTCTCGACGAGCGACGCGAGTTCGGCCTTCTTGGGATTGAAGGCCTCGACGTTGAATTTGGGTACGGCGTTTTCTGCCATGGGTGGGGTTTGGATTACAGGGAGAATACGTGCCTCCGGTCGAAGGCGTCGTGGATAACCACCGTCTCGCGTCCCGCGTTGTCCAGGGGAAGGGAGTAGTGGAGGATCTTCGGTTTCGCCTCGATCTGCGGGCGCTTCTTGATTTTCGCGGCGAAACGCTCGTCCCGCACGTTCCTCTGTTTCTCCTCGAGGGAGTAGAGGAATTCGCGGAAGCGGTTGAACGCCGTGACGTTTCCGTACTTCCAATGACGCATTTGCATCCGTTGGAGGTTTCTGACCGAATGTACGGCCGTAGGGTCCGCTTTTTTCATACGGGATGGGGTTATTCCGGGAGCGTGACGTGTCCGAGCGAGTTGAGTTCTACGAAACAACGCATGGTCGCCGTGATGTCGCCCATCGCGTTGTGGGCGTCGGCGAAGTCCTCTTCGAAGAGATGGCGGTGGAGTTCCGCAAGATTCGGCCATTTGTATCAGCCCCTGGCGTTGGGGAGTTTGCATATCGGGGTCGATATTAGCATCGTGTCGACGGCCTTCTTGCGGGCCTCGGCTTTCCATACGGATTTCTTTTCGCTGTCTTCCGAAACCCGGTCGACCTCGTGGAAAAGGACGTCCAGGTCGTGCTTGAGGTTGTGGCCGCAGAGCACGTCGGCCTCTTTCGTGAGCTTCACGAACTCGGTGACGTAAGTTCCGAACGTCGGCTTGTCGGCCACCATCTCGTCCGTCTTTCCGTGTACTTCCGTGGCTTTCGCGGGAATGGCGATTTTCGGTCTGAACAGGTAATCGCCGCGGTCTTTTTCGAAACAGTCGACCCCGTTGAATTCGACGAGGATCCAACCGATCTGCACGATGTAGGGTTGGGTGTCGAGCGGGCCGGACGTGCAGAATCCGGTGGTTTCCGTGTCGAAGAAGAGGATGGTCTTGAGTGGCTGGAGCATGGGGAGTGGTTGGGATTTGCTATTTTCGATTCAATGGACGGCGTTCCCGTACCGGCGGTGGTACGTCACGCCGGCCTTTCATTGGCGGACGAGTTCGTCCTGCCTGGCGAGTCACGCGGCGGGGGTCGGGAATTCCTCCGTAACCCCGTCGCATGTCACGCAGAATGCCCCGGAGTTATTCATTCGGGTCTCCGTCCGGTATATCGCGCTTCGGAAGTTCGCGGTTGCCGTCCGATTCGGCGATTTGTTCCTTCTTCACCTTCACGGCGTCGGTGAGGCGCGTCGTGCGATCGGGGCCGATTTCCTTCGAAACGTCCTTCGCCTTTTCGTAGGCGGCCTTCAGTTGGTCGTTGTTTTCCGCGGAAAGGATCTCCGAGATGATTTCGAGCATCTTGGAATCCTTCGCCTCTTCCGGATTCTCCGCGGCGCCCTTGTTCCATTCGACGATGGCTTCTCCGGTTTCCTCGGTGATGACGAACGGGTCGCGGTCGATGAAGAGTCCGGTGCGGTCCTTGCTGGCTACCGCCATGTGTCCGTCCCGGTCGAGGTTGAAGGCGACGGTGAGTTCGTACTCGAACCCCTCGCGCTGGATGTCCTTCATCCCGACCTTCTTCACCTTCTTGTCTTCGGTCTGGATGGTGTCGGTCTTGCTGCGGGCCGTCGTGATGACGTGGCAGACCGAGTGCGTGATGGCGTCGATGAATTTCTGGTGGCGCGGGGTGGTGACCGACCATGCCGACCAGGTGTTGCCCTTGAACTTCGTTTGCGCGGTGAGGTCGTTCGATTCGAGGCATCCGCCCTTTCCGTCCCATTCGTGGGTTACGGAGTCGATGATGATGACTTCCATGCCGGCGTTCTCGCAAGCCTTGATGGCCTCGATGTAACGCTCGGGGGAGAAAGGGGGTTCGAGCGGGACGACGTTGTACTCGCCCAGGTGGGAGTAGAGGTCGGCGGATCCGTTCTCCGAGTCGATGACGGCGATCTTCGACCAGTCGCCCGTGATTCATTTCGCGAGCAAAAGGGCGGAATTGGATTTTCCGGATCCGGAAGGGCCGGATATTCCGAGGCGCATCTTGGATTTTCTGCGCTCGGCTTTTCTGAGTGTCGGTGCCATGGGAATGGTGGGAAATGGGAAATTGAAAAACGCGCCGTTACGACGCGTTAGGGTCTCACGCGCATCTTTTACCGTCTAGCGGATGAAAATGACGTGGCGGTGGTTTTTGAGACGGTTCTTGACGTGTCTGGCCTCCTTGAAATAGTAGGTGACCGCTCACGATATCGCGAGCACGAGGA
>JASDUA010000027.1:528-5596 GCA_041891375.1 Patescibacteria group bacterium | reverse complement strand
ATCGTTACCACCGAAAAGCGCGCTCTTACCATCACCGGTTCGATCGACAAGCTCATCAACGTGGCTAACGAAGAAAACCAGCTCAACGCCATCCGCGAAGTAGGATCCGTCCTCTTCACCAAGGAATCCAGCGTCCTCCTCTTCGAACGTGCTTCGAAGTTCAAGGACCGCAAGTCCGGTTTCTCCCGTATCACCCCGATCAAGTACCGCGACGGCGACAGCGCCAAGCTCGTAAAGATCGAACTCGTCGAAGCGTAATTTTTGCCAAACTAACGAAAGAATCATGAAAACCCTCATGCCGAAACAGATCGTCGGGAGCGACCGCAAGTGGTACGTCATCGACGCTGAAGGCCAGAATCTTGGCAAGCTCGCCACCCGTATCGCCGTCCTCCTCAAGGGGAAGGACCGCGTAGACTTCGCGCCCCACGTCGACAACGGCTCCTACGTCATCGTTCTCAACGCTGGCAAGGTAGCGGTTACCGGCAACAAGGAAGCGGACAAGGTTTACCGCACCCACTCCGGGTACATGGGTTCCCTTAAGGAAATCACCCTCGGTAAGCTCCGCGCTAAGAAGCCGACCGAAATCGTCCGCCACGCCGTATTCGGCATGCTTCCGAAGAACCGTCTCCGCGACGGCATGATGCTTCGTCTTAAGCTTGAAACCGGAAACGCCCACGGCTACGAAGCTCAGAAGCCTGAAACCATTTCCGTATAACTTTAGCAACCTCTACCGAGTATGTCTGCCGCAAGCAAATACTTCTACGCCGTCGGCCGTCGCAAGACCGCCGTTGCCCAGGTTCGCCTCCACCTCGAGGCAGGGCAGTCTTTCATCAACGGAAAGGCTTTCGATCAGTACGTAGGTCGCAGCGACCTTTTCGCTACGCTCTTCGCTCCGATCAAGCTCGCTTCCCTTCAGGATAAGGCGCGCTTCGAAGTAAAGGTCGAAGGAGGGGGTGAATCCGCCCAGGTCGAAGCGATCCGCCACGGACTCTCCCGCGCCCTCGTCCTCGCTTCCGCAGACCTCAAGAAGGTTCTCCGCGGCGCAGGATTCCTTACCCGCGACTCCCGCATCGTCGAACGTAAGAAGCCGGGTCTCCACAAGGCGCGCAAGGCTTCCCAGTGGTCCAAGCGTTAATAGCCCGTTTTTCTCACAATCGCCATGCCTACCATCAACCAGCTCGTCCGCGCTCCGCGCAAGGACAAGGTCCGCAAGAGCAAGTCTCCGGCCCTCCAGTTCATCAAGAACACCATCAAGCGTGAAACCCGCGAGCAGAACTCCCCGCAGAAGCGCGGCGTCTGCACCAAGGTCTACACCATGACCCCGAAGAAGCCGAACTCCGCTCTCCGCAAGGTCGCGAAGGTTCGTCTCACCAACGGATACGAAGTCATCTGCTACATCGGCGGTGAAGGTCACAACCTCCAGGAACACTCGGTCGTCCTCGTTCGCGGCGGACGCGTCAAGGACCTCCCGGGCGTACGTTACCACATCGTTCGCGGCGTTCTCGACACCCAGGGCGTCGACAAGCGCGGACAGAGCCGCTCCCTCTACGGCGCGAAGCGTCCGAAGGCTAAGAAATAAGCCGAACTAACCAACCATTCTATCCATGAGCACGAAAGGAACCGTCGCCCTCAACCTTCGTAACGAACGCCTCGCCAAGTTCGTGAACTACGTTATGAAGGAAGGCAAGAAATACCTCGCGATGAAGATCGTCTCGAACGCTTTCGAGGTAATCAAGTCCAAGGGACACGCGAACCCGGAAGAAGTCTTCGAAAAGGCGCTTGAAAACGTCATGCCGAAGATCGAAGTCCGCCCGAAGCGCGTTGGTGGATCCATCTACCAGGTGCCGCAGGAAGTGAAGCCGAAGCGCCAGCTCGCCCTCGCGGTTCGCTGGATCCTCGCTTCCGCCCGCGCCAAGTCCGGATCGGAATTCCACACCTTCCTCGCTTCCGAACTTATCGAAGCTTCCCAGGAAACCGGAAACGCCGTAAAGAAGAAGCTCGAAGTCTACAAGATGGCTGAAGCCAACAAGGCATTCGCTCGCTTCGCAAACCGATAATATTCTCCTAACGCCTCACGCACCATGGCACATAAAAAGGCCCAAGGTTCCACCGCGAACGGCCGTGATTCACAAGCTAAGCGCCTTGGCATCAAGGCTTTCGGCGGAGAATCGGTTACCGCAGGCAGCATCCTCGTTCGCCAGAAGGGCAACAAGTTCTGGCCGGGTAAGAACGTCTCCCAGGGACATGACTTCACCCTCTTCACCACCGTCGACGGAAAGGTCAGCTTCGAAGAGAAGCGCCGCGTACGTTTCGATGGCCGCGTATACCGCGACATCTACGTAAACGTTGCATAAAGAAACAAGGGGCTTCGGCCTCTTTTTTCTTGCCTATGATTCCCCTGAATACCGGGGTAATTTTCGTTACGTCGGCGTTTTCCGGCCTTCCGCTTGCCCAGGCCCCCGAAATCCGTAGGATGGCCCCGTATATCGAACCAGAAGCCCTTTGCGAATCTTCAAATACGCGCTCAAGAACATCTCGCGCAACTCCTTCCTCTCGTTCTCGACCGTCCTCGTGCTGTCGCTCATGACGTTCTTCATCTACGTTCTCTTTTTCGTGGAATACGTCGCGTCCGCCATCATCGGAAACATCTCCGACCGCCTCTCCTTGTCGTTGAACCTCAAGCCCGGGTATTCTGACACGAGTCGGGAAATCGTCGAACTTACCAACGGACTCCGTGCCGTGGATCCTTCGGTCGAAATCAAGTACGTATCGAATGCGGAAGCGTTCGAAGTCTTGAAGAAGCGCGACCCCGAACTCGCCCGCGTCATCGAGAGCGATAAGGACAATCCGCTTCCGAGCTCGCTTTCCGTCAAGAACGTCCCCATTGCCAAATACGCGGAGCTCGACGCCGTGGTTTCCGACCACAAGAGCGCGGTCCAATATGACGCCGGAACCGGAAAGAAGACCATCGTGGACTACCGGGCCCAGTACGAGAAGATCAAGGGGCTTACCGACGTGCTCATGTCCATCCGATACGGCATCATCGTCGTGGTGGGGCTCTTCCTCTTCGCAGTATCGGCTATCGTATACAACGCGATAGGGAACAGCGTCTTCTTCTATCGCGAGGAAATCCGAATCATCGGCCTCGTCGGAGGCGGCGCGCGTTTCGTCTACGGGCCTTTCGCCATCCAAGGCTTCGTTTACGCACTGGTCGCCGCGGTACTTTCCCTCGCGACTTTCGCTTCGGTCATTAAGAACGTGAATTTCGCGCTGCTTGCGGATTTTCCGATCTTCGTCGACAAGTTCTTCGTCGAACGGCAGCAAGCGTTCCTTTCCGTCGTCTGCGCGCTCGCTTTCGTCGCGCTGGTGTCCGGTTTCCTGTCTTCCTACCGTTTCGCGCGTCGCGCCGGATAGCGGTTCCTTCGGACATTTTAAAAAAAGTTACGAAATTCATTTGCAACGGTCTTAAAAAAAAATATACTTCGCCCGCTTCTCTTGGAGTTGTAGCTCAGTTGGTTAGAGCGCTGCCCTGTCACGGCAGAGGTCGCGGGTTCGAGCCCCGTCAACTCCGCCATCATTGAAGTAAACGAAAAGCCATTCCTTTGGGGACTTAGCTCAGTTGGCTAGAGCACCTGTTTTGCAAGCAGGGGGTCATGGGTTCGACTCCCATAGTCTCCACCATTTTTTTCTCCGACGAGCGAACCGATAGCGTACGGCCATTTAACAGCCAAGCATCGGACATTTCTTTGTAATGAGCTCGATCGCGGGCAGCTTCCGTAAATCTTTTTTTCTTCCCATGGGAGTCAGCAATAAAAGGCCCCGCTACCTCAACTACTCGGTCAACAAGAAGGGACCGAAGAGCGGTGGCAAAGTAGCCAATGCCATCAAGCACTATAAGAAGCTCCAGGCACGCGCGTCTTTCGAAGGGGAGACTCTCTGGATCAAGAACGCGATGACCTTCGTCCTCGCGAAGCTTCGGAAATACTCCGTTAATCTTAACAAGATCTAGTATGGCGAGGCTCACCACCCACGCGCACAAGAAGCTCAAGCGCGCAATGGACCGCATTACGAAGAAGATGGCTAAGACGCACACCAAATAGGTTTGCTTTTCGCTCATTTTCCATAGAATTCCTACGCTTTTTTAATTTACGATAATTTTTTGCCCCATGGCAACTTTTGACCGTTCCAAACCGCACGTCAATATCGGTACTATCGGACACGTCGACCACGGTAAGACCACCACTACCGCGGCAATCTCCTTGGTTCTCGCTAAGAAGTTCGGTGGCGACGTATTCGCCTTCGACCAGATCGACGCCGCTCCGGAAGAAAAGGCACGCGGTATCACCATCAACACCGCTCACATCGAGTACTCCACCGCAAACCGCCACTACGCTCACGTTGACTGTCCTGGTCACGCGGACTACGTTAAGAACATGATTACCGGTGCCGCTCAGATGGACGCCGCTATCCTCATCGTAGCAGCGACCGACGGTCCGATGGCTCAGACCCGCGAACACATCCTCCTCGCTCGCCAGGTAGGTGTTCCGTACATCGTCGTCTTCATGAACAAGTGCGACATGGTCGACGACGCAGAAATGCTCGACCTCGTCGAAATGGAAATCCGTGATCTTCTCTCGAAGTACGAATTCCCGGGCGACGACACTCCGGTTATCCGTGGTTCCGGCCTCGTAGCTCTCGAAAATCCGACCGACTACGACAAGGCATACGGTGCTAAGACCATCCTCGAACTCTTCGACGCTATCGAAGCTTACGTACCGGTTCCGGAACGTGCTCTCGACAAGCCGTTCATCATGCCGGTTGAAGACGTCTTCTCCATCAAGGGACGTGGTACCGTAGTTACCGGTAAGATCGAACAGGGTATCATCAAGGTTGGTGACACCATCGAAATCGTAGGTATCAAGGACACCCAGACCACCACCGTTACCGGTGTTGAAATGTTCCACAAGCAGCTCGATCAGGGTCAGGCTGGTGACAACGCAGGTCTCCTCCTCCGTGGTATCGAACGCGAACAGGTTGAACGTGGTCAGGTTCTCGCTAAGCCGGGTTC
>JASDUA010000027.1:0-518 GCA_041891375.1 Patescibacteria group bacterium | reverse complement strand
AGCCGCACACCAAGTTCGAAGCAGAAGTCTACGTCCTCACCAAGGATGAAGGCGGACGCCACACCCCGTTCTTCAAGGGTTACAAGCCGCAGTTCTACTTCCGCACCACCGACGTTACCGGCGCTATCGAGCTCCCGGCTGGTGTAGAAATGGTCATGCCTGGCGACAACATCAAGATGTCCATCGAACTCGGTTCGCCGATCGCTATGGAACAGGGTCTCCGCTTCGCAATCCGCGAAGGTGGACGTACCGTTGGATCCGGCGTAGTTGCCAAGGTCCTCTCCTAATTTCGACCTTCACGTGTTTTCCGGGAGTCCGCTCCCGGAAAATCGTGAGGAAAGAAATTCCCCTTACTTTTCCACCAATACCGAGAATGTCCGAAAAGGCTACCAAGAAGTCGACCAGCAAGGCCGGCAGCATCCGCATCGTCGTTCGCGCTTTCGAACACAAGCTCGTTGACGAAGCCGTCAAGAAGATCGTTTCCACCGCTAAGGATTCCGGTGCGGTCGTCATCGGTC
>JASDUA010000026.1:0-1123 GCA_041891375.1 Patescibacteria group bacterium | reverse complement strand
CTTGAGGCTCTTCTCGGCTTCGAAGAACGAGCGGACCTCGCGGCACTTCGCGGAATCGAGAAGCTTCACGTCTTCGGAACCGGAGAGCGACGAGGAATCGGCGACGGCCTTTCCGGCTACGCAGCCGTAGCGCTTGGCGAAATCCGAGAAGAGGGTTTCGGCACCGTCCTGGATGTCTTCGATATGGCTTTCGATTTCCTTCTGGCGGGCGGATTTCTCCATCAGGTAACGGTTGAAGAGCGCTTCCTGCCCCTGGGTGATACGGAGGAGTTTCTCCTTGTACGCGCGCTGGGATTCGAGTTCGGCGCGGCGGTCGCGGAGGGCGGTCTTGTAGCGGAGGTTTTCCACCTTTTCCTTCTTGAGGTCCTCGGTGGTGAGGTAGTATTCCTTAATGAGGCCGCGGCGGATTTCGATGAAATTCTGGCCGGCCGATTCGAGAAGCGACTTGTAGTGGATGTCGGTGAGGATGTCCGAGAAATTCCCGTCGTTGAGGATCATCGACTTGAGAATGTCGACGTTCTGGTCTTCGGCATAGACGAGATCGCCCTTGGAATACACGTAGGAAAGGTATTCGAGGATGGTCTTGCGGTTCGCTTCGATCTTCGCCTTGAGGTCTTCGGTCTTGGCCTGGAGGTCGGCGATGTTGCGGTTGCCCTTCACGATCTTCACTTCGGTATCGCGGATCAGGCCCATCGACTGTTCGATGGAATCGTCGAGGCGCTTCAGGGTGTTGCGGAGCGTGACTTTCTGAACCTGGAGATCCTGTTTGCGTTCCTGGTACTGGCTCTTCGCGTTTTCGAGACGGGCGGAAACCTTTTCCAAAGCCTGGATGCGGGCCTGGGCGTCGAAAAGTCCGGATTCTTCCCCCATCATGTACGGGGTGTTGTCGAAGAGGAGCTCCTCCTGTTTGTCCTTGAAATTGTCGAGGATCTTCGCGGTACGGCTCTTGTGGATGCCTACGAAGCTCATCGAATCGGCTTCGAGCGCGGATGCCGGAACCACCGTTTCCGTAAAGACGGCGACGGCGGCAAGGGCGAGAGCGAGGATTTTTTTGTATTTGGAATTCATCGGTTCGGCTGCGTTCAGCATGGGAAACAGAAATTGCCCAACCATAGTACCATGC
>JASDUA010000025.1:0-5716 GCA_041891375.1 Patescibacteria group bacterium | reverse complement strand
GGCTGCGATGCGCTTTCGAGCCTTCCGGTACTGACAACGAAAGCCCCATGGCCGCTCCGGGGGTGTGGTAGGGGTCCTGCCCGAGAATGACGACCTTTACCTTGTCGAACGGCGTCAGGTCGAACGCGCGGAAAATGTTCTTCGCCGCGGGAAAGCAATCGCCGGAGGCGTATTCGCTTTTTACGAAAGCCGAGAGTTCTTCGAAATACGGCGATTCGAATTGCGCCTGGAGCGCCGCGTGCCAAGTGGGATCGATTCGAACGGTCATGGGGGAAGGTTACGGATAGGGTTTCGGAGTTCGGCGCGAAGGCCTCCGCAGGGGTATGGAATAAGCCGAATCCTGGCTCCTAGAGTCCTAAAGTCGCTGCGGCTTCGACTTATTCCATACCCCGAGGATCAGCCGAGTCGACGAAGCTCCGAAACCCCATCCGGAAAACCTACCCTCTGCCGCGGAACGCGTTGATGAGGGTGAGGTCGTCGGCGTATTCGATGAAGCCGGCGTTCGGGAGGCCGCGCGAAAGGCGGGTAACCTGAACGTTCGGAGTCTTTACGTTTTCTTTAATGTACATCGACGTCGCTTCGCCTTCGATGTTCGGATTGGTCGCGAGAATGAGTTCGGAGAAGCCGCCGGTTTTGATGCGGTCGAAGAGTTCCTTCATGTGGAGGTCCGAAGGCATGCGTCCGTGCATGGGTGAGACCGAACCGCCCAAAACGTGGTAGCGGCCCTTATAAATGCCGAGACGTTCGATGGAAACGAGGTCGAGATAGTCTTCCACGACGCAGAGCACGTGCTGGTCACGCATCTTGTCTTCGCAGATCGAACAGGGGCGGTCAACGAAAAGCAGACCGGGCATTCGCGGATGTCGGATTGCACGCGGCTGATCCGGTCGGCCAGGTCGCGGATGTAGGAGGGATTGGCCTTCAACAAAAAGAACGCGAGTTTGGTCGCGGTCTTTTCCCCGATTCCGGGTAGGTACGAGATGAGCTCTACGAGCTTTCGAAGCGATTCGGGCATCGTTGGTATCTGGAGGGTTCCCGGATTACTTCTTGAGCGTAAGGAAGGAATCCTTCATTACGAGGTACTTCGGGGTGTCGATGACTTCCATTTTGCCGATGGAAGGATTTTCGGAGATGGACGAGAGCGATTCGGCTTCGGCGATCTTGATGTTGAGGAGGTTCTGTTCGAAAACGAGGTTCTTGCGCGTGATTTCGAGGTTGCGGACGTTGTAGCCCTTCGTCGCGTTGACGTTGAGCATGAAAACGTAGTAGATGCCGAGAACGCCGATGAGGCCGAGAGCGAGGACGTAGGTCTCCGTGAAGGAAAGGCGGAAATTTTCCCTGCTCGTCTTGCGGGACGAGAAAAAGGGGAAGTTGCCTTTTTTCATGACGAGGACGTTCGCGTTCATACCTTGCGGGACGGGGTTAATCGGAGGTCTTGCCTAACTTTTCGCAAACCCGGAGCTTCGCGCTGCGGGAACGGGGATTGTTCTTCACTTCTTCCGGACTCGGTTCGATCGGTTTCTTGTGGACCTTTTTGAGGAGCGCTTTGACGAGGGGCATGCCGGTGAGTTCGTCGGGCACGTCGCGTTCGAACTCTTTGAGCGCCGTCTTGACGAGGCGGTCTTCGAGGGAATGGAACGTGATTACCGACAGACGGCCTTCGGGATTCAGGAGTTCGACCGCTTGGCGGAGCGAATCTTCGATGGATCCGAATTCGTCGTTCACGGCGATGCGTACCGCTTGGAACGTCCGGGTCTTCGATTTGGGGTCGAAGCTGGCTTCCTCGATGAGTTTGAGGAAATCGCCGGTCGTCTTGAGCGGGTGGGCCTTCCGGGTCGCTACCACCGCTTTCGCGATGAAGAACGCCTTGGGCTCTTCGCCGTAGTCGCGCAGGACGCGGAGGATTTCGGCCTCGCTTTCCGTGCGGAGGAAATCCGCTGCGGTAGGGGAGTCGCCCGTCCGGTCGAAGCGCATGTCGAGCGGACCGTCGAAGCGGAAGGAGAAACCCCTTTCGCTATCGTCGTAGTGGGCGCTCGACACCCCGAGGTCGTAAAGGATCGAATCGATGCGGGAAATTCCCAGATCGGAGAGTTTTTCTTTCAGCTTCCGGAAATCGGCTTCCACGAATTCGAGCCGCAGCCCCTTCGTTTTAACGGAGTCCGCGTTTTCACGCAGGACGCGCTCTTTGGCCTGTTCGAGATTGGTACGGTCGCGGTCGAAACCGACGTAGGTACTTCATTTCGGAAGGCGTTTTACGATTTCGGAGGAGTGTCCCCCGAGACCGAGCGTCGCGTCTATTACCGTCAATGGCCGGTTCTTCTCTAACCCTAGGGAAGAAACCGCCTCTTCGAAGAGTACGGGTACATGTTCGAACTCGGATGCACCGTTTTCTATCGTCACTGTCAGAAACGCGTAAAGAACTTGGTTTTCGTTTTTGTCACCGGCGAAATTACGCTTTTTCGTTTTCATGTCAACTAAAAGGAGAAACGCCCCTTTCGGATTCGATTGACAATTACGAAAACATATTTATTCGGAAGTTGGAAGTTTTGCACATTTTTTTGAACGCCGATGTTCGAAATGTAAAAAACTCCGAGTCGAACCTTGCGATTTCGCCCCCCGCTTTGATAATCCCGGTCATATCGCCATATATAAGGCGTGCCGGCAAGTTTTTCCGGTTCCAGTTCCGACTCCGTTTTTCCTAGCAAACACCGTGGCTTTCAAAAAATCCAAACTTCCAAGCGCCCAAGTGGGGCGCTTCCTTTCCGTTCGCGAAGCGTACGAAACCGTCCGCGTCCGCAACACGCTTTCTGCGTATTTCCTCGGCGGAATCGCCGTTCTTGCCGTCCTCGGAATCGGCAGCGCGGCCTTCGCGCAGATCGCGAACGTGAAGTTTTCCATTCCGCTCCCTTCGCTTTCCTTCCTCCCTTCCGTCTTTACCGCTTCCGGCAGTTCCGACCTTCCTTCGGGCAAATTCAACGTGCTCATCACCGGCATGGGCGGAGCGGCTCACGAAGGCGGCGACCTTACCGACACCGTCATCCTCGCGAGCCTCAATTCGAAGACCAAGACGGTCTCGATGCTTTCCGTTCCCCGCGACCTCTACGTCGAATACCCCACCGGAGGACGCGGGAAGATCAACGAAACCTACCGCCGTGCCTATACGCATTCGGGTAAAGATCACGAAGCGGCGATGAAGACGCTCGGCGAGAAGGTTACCGAAATCACCGGCGAGCGCGTCGACCGCACCATCAACGTCGATTTCCAGGCGTTCATCCGCTTCGTCGACGTACTCGGCGGTCTCGACGTCGACGTGCCGGAAGATCTCGTCGACCCGGAGTATCCGGATTCCAACTGGGGATACGTCACGTTCCGCGTAAAGAAGGGGAAACAGACGTTCGACGGGGCTACCGCGCTGAAATACGCCCGCTCCCGCCACTCGACTTCCGACTTCGACCGCTCCATCCGTCAGCAGATCCTCGTCCGCGCTATCAAGGAAAAACTCCTTTCCCTCGGCACGCTGGGAAACCCGGCCAAGCTCCAGGCGCTGTATTCCGCCGTATCGAGCAACGTCCAGACCGACCTTTCGTTCAAAGAAATGGCCGGCATGGCCCTTTTCGCGAAAGAACTCCCCACGAAGAACATCCTTTCGTTCAACTTGAACGATTCGTGCTTCCAGTCGTTCGCGCTCTGCGATCGCGGAGGATTCCTCTACACTCCGGCGCGCGACCTTTTCGGAGGGGCGAGCGTCCTTCTTCCGGACGGCGCCGGACCTTCCGACCTTTCCGAATACCGCGACATCCAGCGTTTCGCGAACCTCGTGTTCAACTATCCGGACATGTTCCTCGAATCCACGGAAATCAACGTCGTGAATTCCACCAAGCAATCCGGCATCGCCAACAAGGTGGCGCTGTTCCTGAAGAAGTTCGGATTCAACGTTCCCGATAAGGAATCCATCGGTTCGACCAAAGACCCGTATCCGAAAACGACCGTCCTCTACCCGTGGGACGCGCAATCTAAAACCGGCATCGATCCGGAGTCCGCGACGCTCCGCGCGCTCGCGCTCTTCGTCTTCTCCGATGCCGAACCCGTTGCCGCCAACAAATACGCCAAGACCCCCGGCGCGAAGGTCGAAATCGTCCTCGGACCCGACCAGTCTCTCTTCTTCCGTTAACCCTTTCCTGAGATGCAACCGAACAAACGCCCCGTAGGGCAATCCCGTTCGTTTTCCGTCCGTCCGGTTCGGAAATCCCTCCGTTCGCGGCTTCCGAACCTCCTTCCGAAGAACAAGTCGTTCCGCTATCTCGCGATCTACGTGGGAATGACCCTCTTCAGTTTCGGTTTCCTCGCGCTCGCGGCGGTCTATTTCGTCTTCCTCCACTCGCTTCCTTCCATCGAGACCATCGAGAAGGACGTATTGCCCGAAAGCCCGGTCATTTACGACCGCAACGGTGGGGAGCTTTACAAGCTCTACGACGAGGAGAAGCGTACCTACGTCTCGTACGCGGGCATTTCCGATTCCATGAAGAACGCGATCATCGCCGCGGAAGACAAGACCTTCTTCGAAAACCAGGGCATCGACCTTCGCGGACTCGTACGTTCCGGGGTGAATTTCGCTTTCGGAAAGACCGACAAGATCCAGGGGACTTCCACCATTTCGCAACAGCTCATCAAGAACACGTTCCTTTCCAATGAACGGTCGATAGAGCGTAAGGTGAAGGAAATCTACCTTTCGTACCGCCTCAATTCGAAATACTCCAAGGAAAAGATCCTCGAACTCTACCTCAACAAGATTTCGTTCGGAAACAACGCCTACGGCGTCGAAGAAGCCGCCAAGACCTATTTCGGCAAGAGCGCCAAAGACGTCGGCGTCCTCGGTTCGACCATTCTCGCTTCGCTTCCGAAGGGGCCGACCTTCTATTCGCCGTTCTCGCACCGCGACCGCCTTATGGGCTACCTCTACGTCTATGCGGAAGGTGACGAGGCTGACAAGATTTTCGTGGACACTCCTGAAAAGATGAAGGAATATTCCCGTCTCGTCGAAGCCTTCAAGAAGACGGTTGCGGACATGGATATCAAGCGGAAGAATACCGAAGACGCCGAAGTCTGCGGATTGTCACAGGATTCCTTTAAAAAGGATTACAACATCGGATCCGACGGTTGCGCCGACGTTCAGTACAAGGATTTTCTCGGCCTCCTTAACGACATCCGCATCGCGTCCGGAACCGGCTCGACCGCGCTTTCCTTTGAAGCGGAAAAGCCGGCCACCTCGACCGGAAAGACCGTAGCGGCCAAGCCGTCCGCTACAGCTGCGAAAACCGCGACCGGCACTGGCAAGACTTCTACCGGCACCGGAAAGGTTGCCGGTCTTGCCACCGGACAGAAGCTCTATCTCGAATATTCCACCGGCCGTAAGGACTTCGTCGCGGGACGCCTCCTCGAAGATGGGAAAATCACTCCGGAAGAATACAAGAACGTCATCATCGGCGGTCTCGATTTCCAGTTCCGCAAATACAGCGAGAACATCAAATACCCGCACTTCGTCTTCTACGTAAAGGACTATCTCGAGCAGAAATACGGAAAGGATTTCGAATCGCAGGGCGGACTCAAGATCTACACGACCATCGATCCGGTCCTCCAGGACAAGGCCGAAGCCCTCGTAAAGAAGCAGGTGGCGATCAACAAGGACAAGTACGGCGCGAATTCCGCCGCGCTCGTC
>JASDUA010000024.1:0-1127 GCA_041891375.1 Patescibacteria group bacterium | reverse complement strand
GGTCGTACGTAGGTCCAAAGGCATCCTCTCGATCGCCCACCCGAACTTCACCTTCGAAAAAGAAGGCGTCGAAGCGTTCGAAAACGGAATCGCCGAAAACCTCGTAGCCGCTTGAGTCAACGCTATCGAACTCAATCCCCACGCTACGCCCGAATGGACGCTCGCGGTGCTTCGAACCAAGCGTAAATACGGCCTCGTGCTCACCTTCGGATCCGATTGCCATTTCCTCCCGAACAAACTCGGCGACGGACGCCATTCGGACGTCGGGGAAACCCACGAATACCTCGACGCCGCTACCACGAGCGATTGGGTAGCGAGAATCCTCGATACCGTATCGTAAGGCCCCTTGATTCAAAAAATCCCCCGGATATGCGGGGGATTTTCGCGAGCGTTTCCAGTCTACGCGGACTTTGGAACGGCTTTGGAGTACGTTATGCAGACCGTAACGATCCCGTTTTGGAGCTTCATCGAAGATTCCCAACCGTGGGCTTCGGCAATGCGCCTGACGAGCGAAAGCCCGATTCCGGAACCCTTTCACGGGGTACCCACGAACGCGTCGAACGCATGTTTGATAACCTTCGGATCGGCGTTCGGAGCGGGGTTCGAGAATTCGAAACCCGTCGCGGTAAAGAGGACGGTGATTTTCGAATCGGCGGGGGCGTGGACGAGCGAATTCGAGACGAGATTACGGAACAGCGTGCCCAGTATCTTGGCATCTCCGAGTACCGTAGCCGGAGCGTCCGACGCTGAAGCTACCGTAAACCGGTCGTTGGCGCCAGCACGGGCAACGGACGATTCCAGGAGCGCGCGCAGACCGGTGGGTTCGGTTTTGGCGAGGGCTCAGGAAGCTGAAAAAAGCAAAAGGTCGTCCACGGTATCGCGCATCATGCCGATTTCGGAAACGGCGGATTTCAAATGCTCTTCAGCGCCTTCTTTGACGGCGAGGGCCAACTGGATGTCGCTCTTCGCGACCGCGAGCGGCGTTTTGAGTTCATGGGCGATATGGCGGGCGTACGCACGTTCGCGCTCCGCGAGTTCTTCGATGGGTCGAATGACTTTTCGAGCGAAAGAGAGCGAGATGAAGAACAGTACGACTGACAACGCGAGAACTCCGAGGAGCAGCGAAG
>JASDUA010000023.1:0-1130 GCA_041891375.1 Patescibacteria group bacterium | reverse complement strand
CTGGCGGCGTTCGTGATGATATACGTCGCGGTAATTATAGCCCACTCGCGAAGCCATTGCAAATTTTCCTTGCGAAAAGCGGAGGAGGGGATACCCTACCGAGCGAACCCATTTTCTTCATGACGGAAGGCGTAATAGAACTCGACGGAAAGCGGAATCCCGCGTTTCCCCAACTTCCGTGAACCGGCGGTTTTTTTCCGATTTGGCAAACCTCGGTCTGGAATTCTTTCCTTTTGCGTTCCGGATGGGCTTCCCGCGGATTTTTCGTCCACTCCGGAAGCCTTTCGCAGCCTGACGTAGCGGCGTTTTTCGAACTCCGTTCCGTAGGCCTCGGAAAAAAGTGACTTTTTTGCGTTTGAGGTCCGCTCGTGCGGGAAAACGCGGATTTGGAGGATTTTTCTCAAACCGTCCGGAGCCTCGCGCTTGAAACCGGGGCGGTTTTCGTGCAGTGCGAACCTCTCTCCGAAATCGAAATCCCGGGATTTTCCAAAGGCGAATACCGCCACTTTCTCGAAAAAACCACCCTCTTGCTCGATCTCCGTCCTTCCGAGGACGAAATCCTCGCGCAGATGAAGGAAAAAGGCCGCTACAACGTCCGTCTCGCCATCAAGCGCGGCGTGACGGTGCGGAAATCCGATGGGAACGAAGCCGATCTGAAAGCGTTTTTCAACCTGCTTTCCGAAACGCTCGACCGCGACGGTTTTTCCGGGAATTCGCTCGCGTACTACCGTGAACTCGTGGGTACGCTGAACGCCGCGGATGCCGGCGGATTGTTCATTGCCGAAAAAGACGGATGCCCCGTCGCGGCGGCCGTCGCGACGTATTTCGGAGATACGGCGACGTACTACTACGGCGCGTCGACTTCCGATAACGAGAAGCGTCGCGACATGCCGCGGTTGCGAAACCTACGATTTCCTTTGAATGGCGCCTGAAGGCGCTACTGCCCACCCGCACGCGGGCGTTACCGACTTCAAGCTGAAATTCTGAGGAACGGTAACGGTTTGGCCGGAATGCCGCATCATGGTGGTGAAGCCTTGGGCATACCGAATGCTGAATTTGGCGAGGAATTTCAAGAAGGCGTTCAGGAAGTAAACGAAAACCGCCCCGAACTTAAGGGCGGTTTTCGTTTG
>JASDUA010000022.1:0-5825 GCA_041891375.1 Patescibacteria group bacterium | reverse complement strand
GCTTCGTCGGCGAGATAGAGGTAGCCGATGCCGTTTTTTTCCACGTAGTCGAGGCACGAATCCACGTAGGCGGACGCACGTTTCTTGTACGCGTAGAGATGGGTCGAATTGATGGTACAGAAAAAGCAGCTGCTCCAGTAGCACTTGTAGGGGAAGAGTCGGACGGTGCTGATTTTCCGCCCCGCGATCTTACGGTCTTTCGAAGAGGAGTGGAAATACTTTTCGAACCTTCGGAAAAGTTCGTCTTCGTCCACGGCGCCCGGTTTTTTGAACTCGACGCCGTTTTCCGTCATGCGGACGACGTTCTCGATGTCCGAACCGAGTTCTTCGCCGTTCTCGAAAGCGCGGAGGATTTCGTCCATGGCGTGCCCGTAGTCTTCGTAGACGACGACGGCGTCCAGCCGTTCGAAAATTTCGGGATTCTTTTTGAACGCCTCGATCCAGACCGTGAAGTCCGACTGTTCGTTGGCGCGGGTGAAATTGAGCACGACCTTCTTCCCCATCGACTTGAACTTCTTGGCGAGGGGGAGGATTTGGTAGAGTCCTGCGGGCCAGAAAAAATCGAAGACGACCGTGCGGTACGTTTCGATTTCCGGAAGCTTCGAAATTTCCGACCAGACGGAACGGAAGAACGTGTCGGATTCGAAATCGCTTTCCAATCCGTACGCGTCGGATAAATCGACTTCGTTCGCGTCGAAGCCGTTCTTGTCGGAGAGGAGTCCCATCGAGAGCGAAAGCCTCCAGCCCGGAACGCGCGTCTCGAAATCGCGGCAGGCCGCGTTCAACGAAAAATACGCCGTGACCAAGTCTTCGGCGGTGGGGAGGGTTTCCGAAGAACCGGCGATCTTCGCCGCCGCGAGCGGAAAGGCGCGGAGGTACGGATCGGAAGAACCTTCCGCGGCGAGCGTTCCGTTCTTCAGCACTTTCGACCAAACGAGCGTGCCTATGTCGAAAAAATCGGCGTTCGGAGCCTTTTTGAAAGGATTGGCGTCGGGTTTGAGTTTGCGTTCGTCGAGTTTACCGAGCGGAGAGATTCTGAGTACCCGGGAAGTTTCGTTAGGTCGCGATCCACTTTCGGAAGATTTTTTCATTTTCCGGGTCTTGGAGACGGGTAAAGATGGCGTCCAGGATGCCGGTTTCGATGCGGCGCTTGAAGTCGGTCGGGTACTTCGGGTAGATGTCGCCCGTGGATTTGAAATTGTTCGCCGGGCACGCGCCGATGTACGGCTTGTACGGATCGTTTTCGTACCCCGGGAGCCCTTCGATGAGCGAAGCGGAAAGGATGGCCTTGGTGGAAGGGGAAGTGATCATCGACACGTAGGTCGCACGCGGATCGTCGGAAACTTCGCCTACCTGGAACTCGTCGAATCCCATCTTCGCGAGCATGCGGCCTTCGTCGCAGCTGTAGATCCTTCCGTCGTAGTTGTAGGCAACCTGGCCAATGACGGCGCCGCACGGGGAACGGGTGTCCACGTAGTTCGGGTCGTACGGGGTGAGGATCTTCTTGAGGAAGATGCAGGCGTACGCCTCTTTCATCTTGGAAGTTCCCGCCTTGTTCTTTTCGAGCATGTAGTCGAGGACTTTCCCGTAGGATTCGATGAATTCCTCGGTGGTGTAGCCGAGGAACGAGAACGTGCTCGCCCCGAATCCCATCGCGTTGAGCGGGCGCCAGAAAATCTGGTCCATTTCGAGGGAATCGTAGGTGTCGACGGCTTCCTTCCAACGCTTGAGGGTTTTGGAAGTGGTGGTCAGAAGGGCCGAGATGACGTTGCGCTTCCAGTATTTTTCTTGCGAGCGGCGGTCGATTTCACGGACCCAGTAATCGACGTTCTGAAAAGAATTCCCCTTGTTGAAGGTACGGTTGAAGTTGTGGGTCTGTTCGTCGCCGTCGAGGGACGTGTTGAGCCCGACGTTGTGTTCGAGGAGGAAATCGAGCTTCTCGTCGTCCATGATGGACAAGTTGGTGACGAGCGAGAAATGCACGGGCTTCGAAAGCTTCGCGGATTTCTTTTCGGCGTATTCGATGGAGAACTTCACGACGTCCCAGTTGACGAGCGGTTCTCCGCCCTGGAACTCGATGGAGATGGACGGCGCGGTCGAAAAGAACGCCGTGTCCACGACCTTCTTCGCGGTTTCGAGGGTCATGTCCATGTTTTCGGCTTCCATCGGGACGGCCGCCGCGTGGCAATACTTGCACGAGTGGTTGCAGCGGAGCGTGACGACCATGATGTGGAGGTTCGGACCGCAGGCGAGGAAGGCGTGCTTCTTGGCAAAAAGGGTCGCGAGCTTGGCCTTTTCGAACCCGATGATTCCCGCGGCTTCGAGTTTCGCCTTCATTTCCGGATCGGAATCCGGGGAAACTCCCGCGAGAAGCGATTTGAACTGGTCTTCGGTGATGATGGCGTATCCGCCGTGTTCGCTCGTGAGGAGCATTTTTCCTTCGGAGAGCTTCTTGAATCGGAACGGCGCGAAATTTTCCGGCCTGAGCGAAAGTTTAATCGGAATCACGGAGGCGGGAGTTAGATGTTGTCGATCTTTTCCTGGCTTTTGCCGAGGTCGAATTCTTTGGCGAGTTCTTTGAGAACGTCGTCGATGTTCTTTTCTTCTTTTACCGGTTCGTCGGCCTCCACGACCATCGCCGCGCGCAGCGAATTGGTAATGGCGGTGACGATGATGTCTTCGCGCATGTCGGCGAAACGGTCGGTAAAGGCTTCCTTGAGGGAAGTGTTGAGGAGTTCGTTAGCGTAATCCGTCGCGAGGGAATCGGCGGAAACCTTCGCGTCTTTCGGGGTGAGCCGGATGAAATACGATCCGGGGGTTTCGTCTTTTCGGAAGAGTTCGACGCGGGCACGGTCGGTGAAGAGATATGCCGCGGTCTTTCCCACTTCGAGCGGGTAGATCGATTCGTCTACGGTGATTTCCGAGGAATTCGGAAGGTTTTCGTTTTGAGCGTTCGACATGGGAAGGGGATTACCGGAGGGTGATGTGCGTATTGGGAAGGAAGTCCATCGACCTTTTCACGTATTCGCGGGCTTTCAGGACATCGGCTCGCGGGAAGGTGTCGCTTTCGAGAATGCCGGGCACGTTGTACGGATCGGTTTCTTTCGTCTTGATGCCGTACGCGCCGACTTCGTCGAAGAGCTTGGTTCCGGGGTTGAGGAAGAGGGAATTTACGGTCACGTCGTTCGGTGCGAACGACAGAGCAGTATTATACGTTTCGATGAAATCCGCAAGCGTTTCTCACGGAAGTCCGAGAATCACGTCGAGACTCACGTAAGCGCCGTTTTTTTTCAAGAAATCGATGACCTTCTTCATCCGTTCGAGGTGGAAATTCCGCCCGATTTTGGCGTTCGTGGCTTTGGAAGCGGATTGGAGCCCTATTTGGACGAACGACAATTTGAGGCCCTTCATCAGTTCGAGATTCTCGGTGGTGCACATTTCGTACCGTATCGCGATCTGGTATTCGAAATCGTAACTCGAAAAGAGTTCCACGATTTCCCGCATGCGGTCGTGGTTGGTCGTGCCGAAACAGTCGTCGTAGACGTAGATCGTCGAATAGCCGCAATTCTTGAGGATGTCCAAATCCTTCCTGATGGTTTCGATGGGAAGCTGGCGCACCTTCGAATACTTCGCGCCGCGGTAGCAATAGGTGCACTTGTACCGGCAGCCCCGGCCCGTGGTGATGAGCGCCTTTTTCTTGAGGAACGTCGCGTCGAGCTGGCGAAGGAAGCTGGCGCGGGTCTTCTTGTAGTAGAATTTGTCGTCTTCCTCTCCGGTGTCTTCGTTCAAAAAGCCGACGATGCGGTGGTAGTTGTCCTTTTCCCGCATCGCCACGCCGTCCTCGTATGCCGAGAACACGCATTCCGAAAGGTCGAAGGTGACTTCTTCGGCCGCCGAGACGCGGGGTTTTCCGTCCGCGCCGCGGTAGGTGACGTTGGCGATTTCGGAGTCGTTCTTCCCGCGGACGTATTTTTCGAGGAAGTAGAACTCCACGTCCGTGCGGACGACGACGTTCACGAAAGGGAAGCGTTCCATGTACTCGACGGACGCTTCTTCGCCCATTTTCGAGCTCTGGATGATCACTTCCTTACCTTCGAAAGCGTCCGGAACGGCGTCGAAGAGCGAAGCGACGTAGCGGTCGTTGAAAATGCTGGAATGGTAGTAGTTTTCCAAAAAGAACAAAAAGGCCTTTTCCGGAAATTTCGGCAGGTTCCGAAGGAGTTCCGCGTGGTATTTCGGGAACGGATACATGGTCTCCACCCGGATATCGTACGGGTTCATGGAGAGTTCTTTCGTCAAAAAAGCGCTCGCGTACCCGGCTTGCGCCTCGGGCCAAAGGAGCATGCCCGGGTCGCGCGTCTGCGGATAGAACATCCGGAGCGACGCGAACGGCGGTTTTTTAATCATGGTTGGAGGCGTTGGTGAGTTTTCCGAGATCCGCTTCCCATATCCGGTCGGCGAAATCTTCGAAGTACGCGTAGTTTCCGCGGAACGCGGGGGCGGTGACGATCCTTTCGGAGTGGAGGATTTCGAAGGCGGAAGCCTTCGTTTCCGGATCGTAGAACCGAATCCTTCCGTCATTGCTTCCGAAGGCGACGAATTTTTCCCGGAAAACCGAAGGTTTCGCGAATATCCTGCCTCAGGTCGCCATGGACGAAACGAGGGTTCCGTTCCAGTCGAAATGGTAGAACTTTTTATCCGAACATCAAATGAAAAGGCCTTGACCGAAGGCCAGCGCTTCGGAATAAACGTTGAACGGGGTGGCGAATTCCCAGAGGGTTCCGCCGTTCTCCGCGTCGAGGCAGCGAAGCGTGCCGTCGAAACACCCGAAGAAGACTTTCGATCCGTCTTCCGATGCGGTCGCTCGGGTTTTGATGGCGCCGCCGAATTTCCTTTTCCATACGATTTCGCCCGTTTCCGCATCGAAGCGCGCGAATTCACCGCCGTTCGTTCCGCAGTAGGCCGAACCGGTAATCCGGCAGTACGCCGGGGACGCGTGGATGAAATCCGCGAACGCGTTCTCCCAGAGGATTTCGCCGTCGGATATCCGGAACGCCGCAACCGATCACGATCCCGCGGCGGTTCCGCCGTGTTCGAGCCCGACGAACGCCCGGTTTCCCGGAAGGTCGATTTCGGGAGTTCCGCCGATCCATTCGGCAAGCGAGGCCGCCAAACGCTTCTTTCCGGTGGTTTTGTTTACGAAATGCACGGCGCCGTCGTACGCGCCGAAACAGATTTCGTCTCAGGCGTCCGCGACGTTGGAAAGGACGTTTTTCCCATGGGGAGTTTTTTGCATCGAGTACCGCCATTCGACGGTCTTCGAGCCGAGGGAAATCTTGACGACTTCGCCGGATTCCCCGGCTACGTAGAGCGCGTCTGTGTCGAGGAGGGGTGACGATTTGGGAACGACGAGCCCCAGGTGCGGCTCCGGGGTTCCGTAAACGATTTCGGAAGAGGCGAAGAACGAGCGGACGGAAGGTTTCTCGGATTTCCTCGCGAGCCCGAAGTTTTGGAGCGTGAAGACCGAACGTACCGGCAATCCGTCGAAAGGGGAGTCCGCGACGATTTTGGCGAAATCCGGATTCTCGAAGTTACAGTAGCAGAAGCATTCCACTACCCTGAGTCCTTCGTTTTTCGCGGTGAGCGCGGCTTTGACGAGCGAGCGTCACGAATTCACGATGTCGTCGACGACGACCGTCGGCAACGCGGGATCGGCTTCGCCCTCCAAAACGTTGGCCAATCCGTCTTTCTTGCGGGATTTGCGGATGACGACGGCCTTCGCTTCGAATCCCCGCGAGAGCCCTTCGGCGAGAAGGGAGCCCACG
>JASDUA010000021.1:0-5835 GCA_041891375.1 Patescibacteria group bacterium | reverse complement strand
ATTACGAACGCCGTCAATTCGAAGGTTCGCTGGATCTCCTGGTGACCAATTCCATCCGTATCGTGAACGATGCCAAGGTGCCCTCGTACGTCAGGGAATCCGTCGCGGCATCGCTAAAAGCGCACCTGCTTCCGGCGTATCAGACCGGACACAAGATCCCGCATTTCGTTTCCTAATCCCCAGCTTATGTCCATCGGTTCCGAAGGCGGTTCCGTAGCCACCCGGGCCAACGCGTCGCTCGCGGCTTTCGAAACGGAAAAAAACGCGCACCTCTCGAAGCTTTCCGGAGAGAAGGCCGTCGCCACGCTCGAAAAATGGCTCGTCCACTATTTCGACCGCCAAGATTCGTACCACGATTTGGAAGAGTTCCGTTTCCATCTCGAATCGGTCGTCGAAGAATACCGCGGATACTACGCTTCTTCGCTCGCGAATAAGGCCGATTTGGAAACGTTGAAGAGAATGGAGGACATCAGCCGCCAGTACCACGGCATGATTTACGACGGCGAAGTCGACCCGTACCTGGAAGAGTTCGAACGGAAAAAGGCGGAAGCCATAGAATCCGTGGGCGCGCTCGGACGCGTAGCCAAACTTCTCGGTTGGAAGTAACGGTTCGCCCTTAATGCTTGCCTTTTTAAAATTCGACATTTTAATCAGTTTTCTTAGTATCGCTTCGAACTTTATCGAAACCCGATATGCGCAAGCCCCAAGACAACGTCGTCCGCGTTAATTTCTGAAGCTGCGATCCGGTGCGCGCCGTTCCGCATCCGAACCCCGCAACTTCCGGCCTTCCTTCCGGGTACGACGTTCCCGTCACTTCCACGTGAGCGGACGGGGTGGGGGACTCCGTTTCCGCCGAATGCTCCCGCGTGCTCGAATTGCCGGACGCCTTCCGTTACCGCATCCGTTTCGAACGCATTCCCAACTACGATCTCCACGCCAAGGGGTTCTTCGCCAACATGACCCGTTCCGGGTTGGTAACCCTTCTCGTCGACGACGATTCGGGTATGGACGGGGCGTTCCTCGAGGTCGTCGAGCCCATCGACGGGGAGGTTTTTCGGATATCCGTCGAAGAATTCGTAGCCTACGCGCACAAAGACGGAGTCATCGAATCTCCGGAGGACAAAGAACTTTTCCTTTTGGATGCCATGTCGGCGTACGGATTGCTTCTCGAGCGCCGCGACAAGGGCGAATTCGACGAAGTGGCCGCTACCGTCGTGACGGAAGCCGGTTTCGACTCGTTCTTTCCGGAAGCCATGCCGGCCGCTTGAGGAAGTGAAAGCGGATTTCCGAAAGTCGCCTTTTTCTTGGGAAGTCCCGAGACCGACGGGCTTCGGATGGAAATCGAGCCCGAGTCGTTCAGGGACCCTTCCCGCATCACCATGCTCCACCTCATGATGCACGTTCTCGACACGTTCAACCAGGAAGGGTGGGAAATCCCCGAGGATACGGATCTCGTCATCCAGAAGCGCGAATTCGTTCGGGACGGCTCGCTTACGGTTCCTTTCCCGCTCATCCGAAAATCCGTATTGGCGGCCATCGAACGGAGTTTTCCCATGTACCTCGAAATCCCGAACGAAGAGGAACGCATCCGTAAGTTTTTCGCTCGCTACCTCCTCTCCGAAATGACCGCGTAACCGGTTTCCGTTTCGAAAAAATGTGTCCTATCATGCCGGCATGAAAAGCCGGCATTTCATTTACCCCCTGGTAATCACGCTCGCGGTCGGAGTTCCGGTCGCGAGGTATTACACCGTTACCCCGGGGTATAACGCCTGCGTTCTCGAATACGTCGATGCCATGGATTCGAACGACTACCGAGGGAACATTTACGACATAAAGGGGGAGCGCCATATCGAGTCGGTCGATGGGGATTACGACGCCCTCAAGGATTACAAGATCTGAAAATCCTACGGTTGCCTCATGGTGAGCAACGACGTCTACGCCGACCTAAGCAATACGTTCTACTGTTCCGTCGCCTATATGCTCGAAAAATCCCCGCTCCGCAACCAGAAGGCTGCGGAAGCGAGGAAATCGTGAGTGGTGCAGGGGTCGGACAAGCTCGAATCGAAGGACGCCCAATAACCGTTATGGCGCCGGTTCCGCCAATTCGGCCACCGCGGATTTCAACGCTTCGGAATCGGGTTCGCCCTTGATGAGGACGTATTTTCCGGAAGCGTTGTCGAGAACGAGGACGCTCGGAGTAGCCCGGATTTTGAGATACATTCCCTGCCCCGAGTCTTTTTCCACGAGTTCCCCCACGGATGCCGATTGGGCGCAGGTTTCCAGTTCTACTTTGGAGAGCCCGAGCTTTTCCGCCGAAGCGTAGGCCGACTCGCTCGCCGATCAGGTGGAGGTGAGTACGGCGTCTGAAAATTCGGAAAAGGCGCCGGTTCAGGATTTTTGACCTACGCATTTCGCCGCGCGTGCGAGGAATTCGGATCCTTCGTGTTTTTTGTTCGGAAGGATCTTGAGCGCGTAATCCGCTCCGGTTTCCCGGGCGAAAGCCCCGACGGTTCAGGCAGCGTGGTATTCTTTGCAGAATGGGCAGGCGAAATCGGAGAACTCGACGACGGTGGTTTTGGACTGCGTTCCCGTTCCGGAAGCGAGCGTCGAGCGGAAGGATTCCACTTCTTCCGCGGTGAGGTTCCCCACGGTTTTTACGAGGTTTTCGCCATTGCCGTCTTCCAGTTTCCTTTTTATGCCGCGGATGTATTCCGGTTCTTTTTCTTCGAGGTCTTTCAAATAGGTGGACGTCCGGTCTTTCTGGATTTCCCGCAGAAGGCGGAAGTTGGCTTCGCCACCGACTTTTCCGTATTCGATTTCTTCGAGCGACTGGCGGAACTGCCTCTGCGCGAATTCGACCGCGGCGAACTGCGAAAACACGACGACCATCGTGCAGAGCAAAACGCAAACGATGACGGGATTCGATTTTTTCGCCGACCCTTTGTCGCCCGGGGTTTCCGCTTCGAATCCGAATTCTTCACGAAGACGGTCGTTCTTTTTTTCCGCCATGGTGCGCGAGGGGTGATTTGCGGTATTGTACGAGGTTTTTTTCGAATTCCAATGGTCCGTAAATGATTACTTTTTTAAAGTAAAATTGATTTTGAGCGGAGAAATGGTACCATGGCTCGATTCGTAAACTTTCCAAACATGAACAATCCCGTCATCCACCGCGCCAATACCCGCGGACACGCTTTTCACGGCTGGCTCGACGCCAACCATTCCTTCTCGTTCGCGGGATACTACGACCTCTCGCGAATGGGTTTTTGAGCCCTCAGGGTTCTGAACGACGATTCCATCGCTCCTGGCGCCGGTTTTGGGAAACATCCGCACGACAACATGGAGATCATTACCGTTCCGCTCGAAGGGGCGCTCGAGCATAAGGACAGCATGGGCAACGGTTCGGTCATCCGCAAGGGCGAAATCCAGGTCATGAGCGCCGGAACGGGCGTTTTCCATAGCGAATTCAACGCGAGCAAGACCGAGTTCGCCAAACTCCTTCAGATATGGGTGTACGCCAAGGAACGCGGCGTCGCTCCCCGGTACGACCAGTTCGCGTTCCGTCCGCTTCCTAAAAACGCGTTCAAGCAGATCGTTTCGCCGAACGCCGACGACGAAGGCTCTTGGATCCACCAGGACGCCTGGTTCCACTTCGGTTCGCTCGACGCGGGGAAAACGCTCGAATATTCCCTGAAGAAGCAGGGGAACGGCATCTACGTCTTCGTCATCGAAGGCTCGGTGGCGGCGAACGGCACCAAGCTTGGTCGTCGCGACGGCGCGGGATACGTTTCCACTCCTTCGATCGCCTTCGAGGCGGAAGCCGATTCCGAATTTCTCGTAATTGAAGTCCCGCTTACTTAAAATCATTTGTCAAATTTCCTCGTCCGCGTATAAATCCAACGTTACGTAATTTCGAAAGGGAGGACGCCGTGACGAAACGAACTTTGCCGACTCCGAGGAAGTCGAGCCGCACCGTGCCCATGGGCGGCAAGATGCCCGACGGTTCGGAAATCCTCTGGATCAACCAGCATACGGCCCGCGAGGCGCACGAATGCGACGGTTGCCTGGGGGTGATCAAAAAGGGGCAGACCTACGACCGTACCGTTTCCAAAGGGAAATTGGGGTTCCAGGTGTACCGTGCCCATACCGACTGCCTGCGTCAGAACGACTGACGCATCCGCAGGAATTCGAAAAACCTTCTCCGGAAGGTTTTCTTTTTTCGCATTTTTCCGTATCCTCTCGTTCGTTCCCGCGTCGCCCGTTCCCGTTTTGACGGACCGGCGGCGCGATTTATTTGGTTTATAAAGAATCAGCGACATGGCACCGAGCAACGAAACCGTCGTCCGCTTCAACAACGTCTCGTTCAAATTCGACAACGGGCGCATCATCCTCGACGAAGTCGATTTTTCCATCCGCAAGGGCTCCAAGATTACCATCATGGGTCAGAACGGGGCAGGGAAGTCCACCATCTTCAAGATGATCACGGGCGAACTCAAGAACAAGTACGGCGTCATCAACGTCGACAAGAACCTTTCCATCGCGACCGCGTTCCAGTCGATGCCTTTGGCCGACCGCGACCTCGATCTCCGCGCGTACTTCCGCAAGTACGCCAACGACGATTCCTACAATATCGACGTGAAGATCAACGAGGCTCTCGCGACCGTGAACCTCAAGGCTCCGCTCGACCGCATCGTCCGCTCGTTCTCCGGCGGACAGCAGGCGCGCCTCCTTTTGGCGGCCGCGCTCATCGGCAACCCGGACATCCTCCTCTTGGACGAACCGACCAACAACCTCGACACGAACGGCATCGACCACCTCACCGAGTTCCTCATCAACTACAAGAAGACCGTCGTGGTCATCTCCCACGATGCCGACTTCCTCAACGCCTTCACCGACGGGGTCCTCTATCTCGACGTCAACACCCACAAGGTCGAACAGTACGTCGGAAACTACCATGACGTAGTCGAACAGATCAGCGCCCGCATCGAAAAGGAAAACCGCAAGAACGCCCTCATGGCCAAGGAAGCCCAGGCTAACAAGGAACAGGCCGAAGTCTTCGCCCACAAGGGTGGCAAGCTCCGTCTCGTCGCGAAGAAAATGCGCGAAAAGGCCGAAGAGCTCGAAGAGAACATGGTCGACGTCCGCCGCGAGGACAAGACCATCCGTTCGTTCGAAATCCCCATGCAGGAAGGCATCGGCGGCATGATTTTGGAACTCGACTCGGTTACCGTCATGCGCGACCACGAGCCCGTGGAAATCCCGGTCGACGTAAAACTCCACCGCGGACGCCACCTCCTCCTTTCCGGTCCGAACGGTATCGGTAAGACGACCCTCCTTGAAAAACTCGCTTCCGGCCACGCCAAGGGCGAACACGTCGCGGAAGGCGTGAAAATCGGTTACTACCGCCAGGACTTCTCGAATCTCGACTTCAACCAGACCGTTCTCCAGTGCCTTACCGAGGCCGACCCGAACGCCACCGAACAGTACATCCGCTCGATGGCTGCAGGATTCCTCATCACCGGGGAAGTCATGAAGACCCAGATCGGACACCTTTCCGACGGACAGAAGGCGCTCGTTTCGTTCGCCCGTCTCGTTCTCGTGAAGCCGGGACTCCTCATCTTGGACGAACCGACCAACCACGTGAATTTCCGCCACATCCCGGTCATCGCCGAAGCCCTCGACAAGTTCGAAGGCGCGATGATCCTCGTGTCGCACGTCAACGAATTCGTTTGGCAGATCCAGATCGACGACTACCTCGAACTCGAATAAATGCCCGACTCCCTCGCGTTCGCGCTGGCGAGCCTCGCGATTCACGTAATCTGAGCCGTTCCGTACGTG
>JASDUA010000020.1:0-5939 GCA_041891375.1 Patescibacteria group bacterium | reverse complement strand
GGAATCGTTGGAATACGCCATGATTTCCCCGGTCTTCGCGTTCCGGTCGAGGATTTCGGCATATCCCGAGAAGTCCTTCTTTTCGATGAGCGTTTTTTCGAGTTCGGTAACGAAATCGAAAAGCACGTCCTTGGGCGAATAGGTTTTGGCGACCTTGTTCTCCACGAGCACGCTCATGAGGGTCGAGAAGTTCGACGCGTCGACGGTCTTGTTGATCTTCTCCATCCGTACCGGTCCGTATTTTTCGAGGAGGTCGGTGACGATCCCCTGGTTCATGACGACGAGTCCGTTGAGGCTCGAACCGCCGGATTTCTGATAGAATGAGTCGACGACTTCGAAGTCCTTCGACATTTCCGGATAGTAGTTCGCGTCGCGGAGCCCCCATTTCTCGGCTACGCGGTCGAGTCCCGGAGGAGCCTTCTCAGCATAGGGGAAGAGGTGCCAGTCGTAGTAGTAGATGTCTTTCTTCTCGTATTTGGAAAGGCGTCCCTTGTAGAATTCCACGAATACCGCGGAACCGGGGAAACCGCCCGTCGCCCGAAGTTCGTCGCGGTTCTGGTTGAGGATGAGGTAGCGCTGCGGGGCTTCGTTTCCAAGGGCGGAAAGGATGGCGTCTTCGTGATCGAGATAGAACCGCAGCCGGTTCTGCGCGGAAACGAGGAGCGTGACGGCCTGTTTGAATTTTTCGTCCAATTCCGGATTCCCGAGGCTTTCCACCTGTGAGTATTCGGCGAGCGCTTCGGAAATTCCGGCATCGATCTCCTTAAGCTTTTCGCGGTGCGCGCTGGCGAAGTCGGTCGCTTTGAACGTGCTTCCGGATCCCATCGCCGTCCCGAACGTCGGATACGCAGAAGTTTCCTTAGCGAAATCCGACCAAATTTCCGACGCGGCCTTGGCGACGTCGGCGAGGTGCGAACCTCAGCGGACCACGTGCCCCGCGATGCGGACGGATTCGACCGACATGACCGGGGAATCGAACGCGGCCGTGATAGGGGAGAACGCGAAACGGAGCTTGGCGAAACGGCTCGTGGCGTGTTCCGCGCCTTCGGCGAAAGCTTCCGGACCGGTTTTGGCGGCGTCTTTCAAAAGGAACAGTTCGCCGTAGGCTTTTTCCACGCCGGTCTGGGCGTACGAAACGGCTCCCATCGTTCCGCCAATGAGGACCACTGCGGCGACAGCGGTGGAAAAGCCCGCCTTCGCGACGCTTTTCTTGTGGCGCTTCACGTAGCGGAAAACGCGTTTCGGGAAGGGGAGCGGGAGTTCGTAGAGGTCGGCGTACGTCCTCAGTACCGGAATCGGTTCGAGCGTACGTACGTCGAAAGCGTCGAACGGCACTTCGAGGGGTTCGATGACGTTGGCCGGCTCCGGACGCACCGGACGGTTCTTATCGACGAACGCGACGAGGCTTGGCGCGCATTCCTTTCGAGGGAGGATGTCGGAGGTTTTCTTCGTTTTATATTTCGCGATCTTGATGGTCGGCTTCACGGAAAAGTCGAACTTCACGCCCTCGCCCTTTTTCAGGTCGTTGAACTGGTAGGCGTCGTTGTGCTTTACGGCGAGCACCGAAGAGACCGGAAAGAACTCCGACAAATCGACGGTGGGGTCTTCGCCGTGCGTCGCGCTGAGATCGTTGATGAATCCCGCGGGAGCGATCATCGGTTCTTCTTCGTGGTCGCCATGTCCGCCGTGGGCGTCATGGTCGTCGTGGTGTTCGTCGTGTCAGTGGTCATCGTGTTCGTCCCCGTGCCCGCCGTGCCCATGTTCGTCATCCCCGTGCCCGTCATGGCCGTGGTCGTCGTGTCCGTGGGCGCCATGTCCGCCGTGGGCGTCATGGTCGTCGTGGTGTTCGTCGTGTCAGTGAGACATGCTTGCGAATCGGGTCGACAGGGCTATACTTCGCGGGATTTTACGAATAGTTCCGAAAATTCCGAATTTTTATGACCGACTCCAGCATCGTTTGTCCGAAATGCGGCACGAAAATCGATCTCGACGACATCGCCCGCCACCGGTACGAAGAGAAGCTCAAAGCCGACGAAGAAAAACTCCGCGAGGAATTCTCGAAAAAGGAAGAGGAAATCAAGAAGGACCTTCGCGAAAAGGCCATGGAGTGGGCCGAAAAGAAGGCCGCAGAAAAACTCAAGGAGAAGGAGCTCGAAACCAAGGACATGCTCGCCACCATCGAGGAGCTCCGCAAAAAGCAGGAGGAATCGGTCAAGGGCGAACTCGAACTCCGTAAGAAGACCCGCGAACTCGAAGAAGCCGCCAAGAACGCGGAAATCGAGAACGTCCGCAAGCTCGACGAAGAACGCCGCAAACTCGAAGCCTCGATGCGCGAAGAGCAGCAGAAACGCGACGAAGCGCTCGAAATCGAACGTAAGAAACGAGAGGAAGAAGCCTTCCGCAAATCGCAGGAAGACTTCATGCGCAAGCTCGAAGAGAAGGAGAAGCAGATGGACATCCTCCGCAAGTCCCTCGAAGAAGCCAACCGCAAGGCGCTCCAGGGGTCTCAGCAAATCCAGGGCGAAGTGCTCGAAAACGAACTCAAAGAAATCCTTACCCGCAACTTCCCGACCGACCTCATCGAGGACGTTCCCACGGGCATTCGCGGCGCCGACCTCGTCCACAAAGTGCGCGACCCGTATTCCCGGGAGCTCGGCATCATCCTTTGGGAATCGAAAAATACCAAAGCCTTCGCGGCCGATTGGATTAAGAAACTCAAGGACGACCGCGTTCTCGCCAAAGCGGACGTCTGCATCCTCGTATCTTCGGTGTTGCCGGAAGGAGTCCGCCACTTCGGTCTCTACGAAGGCGTCTGGGTGACCGAACCGGAATACTTCCTGCCGTTGACCCACGCTCTCCGCGACAAGATCCTCGCCCTTGCCGAACAGGGTAAGAGCCTCGTCGGTCGCGAAGAGAAGATGGAGCTCCTCTACGGGTACCTTTCCGGTCCGGAATTCCGCGCGAAGATCGAAAACGTCATCGGCGCGTTCCGCTCGATGAAAGACGACCTCGACGCAGAAAAACGCTCGATGCAGCGCATCTGGAGCAAGCGCGAAAAGGAACTCGAACGCATCATCAACAACACTTCGATGCTTTACGGCGACATGCAGGGCATCATGGGCGCGAACCTTGGGAAGATCGACTATCTCGAACTGGGATCGGGCGATGTTGAGGAAGCCGAATTCACGGAAAACGAATAATCGTATTACGTTTCTTGCAGTAAGAAAAAACGGGGTGGAAACCCCGTTTTTTCGTATGCGGACCTATCTGAGATATATGTGGACTCCGCCGCCGTTTCCTCCCGAGGGATTCGTTTTGAAATCGTAGAAATTCGATCCTATCGTAGGGTATGCCCAGCAGTACGGACTTGGCGCCGTGCCGAGGATGATCTGGTTGACCCCGTCTACGGGGGATCAGCATCAGGACGTCGTCGCGTACAGTATTCCGCTTAAGTTCGCGTAGGTCGAGAGCGAAGTCTTCACTTTCATCTTCGCGCCGGTCGTGACGTTTCCGGCGAAGAGCCACCAAGTGGCGTTCGCGCGGACCGCTTCGATTACGGAATTGTCGAATTTGTACGCGCTGCTCGCTATCGTTCCGATGGCTCAGGTGGGGGTGAGGTCCACCGCGGTCGAAGATCATGCGATTTTCGTCCATCCGCCTCCGTCAGTCGCCATGTCGCAATACGCCGTAAACGGAGCGACCGGGCCCGAAGATCAGTCCGGATCGATGAGGTAATTTCCGCTCGGAGACAGTGAATTTCCCTGGAATATCGCCAGACAGCTTATCGGAGTCGCCGGGGTTGCCGAGGCCGATGCGGCGGATCCGTCCACCAAAGCTCACGTGGCGCTCGAAGTCGGATTCCTTATCAGGCCTGCGACCGAGCCGCTCAGATTGGTGGGATAGTTTCAGGTAACCGTCGCGACGTTCGTAACGGGGGAGACGCCCGCGATTTGGAAATAGGACGAAGATCTCGTACGTCCGTTCACCGAAGTCGTGAAGTCGACCGCCCCTACGCTGAGATACTTCGAATCGTAGGCCGCCGACGCGTCCGTGACCGATTTTCAAATCCGGGCGACTTTGAATTTCTCGGGGTTGAGTTTCAATTTCGCGTAGTCGGGGTTCCCGGCGGAATAGTTGGTGTTCGGAACGTTCCAATCCCCGCCGGTAAGGGCGGTCTGGATTCCGTCCACGTACGCTACCGCTCAGGAGAGGGCGGCTCAGGTGTCGTGCACGACGTAGTATCTCGGTGAATTTCAAGAAATTGCCGACTCCGAAGATATGGCCGTCGAAACCGACCTTACGTTCGCCTTTATGGCGGAATCTTTCGCGTCTTGGGAATACCCCGAGAGCGCCAAGAAACCGATCGTCGCGAGAATGGTGAGAATCGATATTACGACGATGAGTTCTACGAGCGTGAATCCCGCGAGACCGCCGGACGCCCTACGTTTTCTTGTCATCTTTCGCATTGGCACGCGTGACGAAATAGGCTTTAGGGAATGCTACATTATTTTCCTTCCCTTCGGAAATCGAGTTTTTTCTCCGTCGTTCCGTTCGTTACCGTCACCGTACCTTTTACCGCATTCTTTCCCACTCCCGTCGTCGACGTTTCGAAATACGCCCCGTATTCGCGGACCGACTTTTCGATTCATCATTGGAGTGAGGTTTCGAGACGGATCTTCGGGGACGAGGCGAAGTCGAATGAGCCGGTGAGCGTCCTTCCGGTTAGGCATTCCGTATTCCCGCTCCCGAACCAGATTTCCGTCTTTCCTCCGTCGGCGACTGATCGGAGATAGGGGATTCCGAATCCGCCCACGCACGTTTTTACGGAGAGCGCGAGCTCCGAAGCTTCGCGTTCGTCCTCGATTCTGGTAGCCTGGTTTCCGCTCATGGAAATGATGGCGGAAACGCCGATGAGCGAAACGGAAATGATAGCGACCGCGAAAATGATTTCCACGAGCGTGAAGCCCCCTTGGAAAACCGTTTTCGTCCGCTTAGCGAACATACGCGCTCTTTACGATGGAATCGACGATATCGGCGGAAACCGAAGCGTCGGCATCGATGGTAAGGGTGCTTCCGTTGATAGTGACGTAGGTGGTTCCGGTTTCGGAATCGTAGTATTTGCCGTTCGCGGCGTTTTTCACCTGCTTGAGCACCTGGTTCTTATAGAATCGGACTTTGACTTCGGAGAGTTCGAAGCTTTCCGGGGAAGCGTTGCGTTCGATGCCCACGCTGTGGGTGGCACCGTCACGCGCCCCGAAACCCGAGAAGTAGGTTTTCTTAGGAAGGACGAAACCGTATCCGAGACCGGCGTTGTCATAAGCGAGTCCTACCACGGACGAAGTCGAACCGGTTTGTATCGTCGAAGGCGCGGTCGCGGAAGCCGGAACGGGAGATTCCGTTACGGAAGCCGCTTCGTTCTTCGGGTCTTCCACGGATGCTTCTTTCGCGCAGGCTCCCGGAATGGATTCCAACTTCATGCGCTTCGCCGCACAGGCGTTGGGATAGGTGTTTCCGTCGGTTCCGCATACCGGAGCGTATTCGTCGGTGCAGATGGCCTCCATCGCCGAAGATCCGGATCCGGTAACGGAGCCGGTGGATTCGGACGGAGTCGCGGTCTCTGAGCCGGTGGAGGTTTCCGAAGTCGCGATACCGCTTCCGGTTACGGAACCGGTATCGGTTTTCACGGTTTCTTCCGCGAGTTCGTCCAACGCCTTGCTCGAACAGCAGCTCGCCGACAGTTTCGACGCGTATATCGCCACGGCTTCGAACGACGTGCTTGTCGCGATCTACGACCAGTACGTGTCGACCGGCACCTACGACGACAACCTCGCCGCATTCGGTGTGGTGAGTCGTGACGCGCCCAGCTCGATCAACATCTACGCCGACAGCTTCGAAGACAAGGACCACATCGCCGACGCGATCACCGACTACAACAACAC
>JASDUA010000019.1:0-5965 GCA_041891375.1 Patescibacteria group bacterium | reverse complement strand
CGTCAAGACCGCCGTGTTCAACGAATTCCTCGAACAGGTCACCCTCCAGCACGCGCCGACGGGCAACCGCAAGTCGCACAAGCCGAAGGTCTACTACTGATCCCAGGTCGACATCGAGCCGCCGCGCTTCGTCATCTCGGTCAACAACGCGAGCCACTTCCACTTCAGCTACCCGCGCTACCTCGAAAACCGCATCCGCGAACACTTCGGTTTCGCCGGAACTCCGGTCGAAGTCGAACTCAAGGGCCGTACCAGCATCTTCAAGAAGGGCGGAGGCATCAAGGAACCGGAAGAGCTCGCCGCCATGAAGGCCGAACGCGAGCTCGAACGCACCAAGGAAAACCTCAAGCAGCAGAAAGAACGCCGCAAAAAGCATTAAGAAAAAAAACCTCCGGGAATTCCCGGAGGTTTTTTCATCGGATTCGAATTACCGAGACATGCGCATGATGTTCTCGAGCGCCTGTTTGGCCTGCGTGAGGTCGATTTCGGTTCCCGTAGCGCGGGCGTTCCGAAGGCTTTCGGCCTCGTCGGCTTCCATCCGTTCCACTTCCGAAGAAGCGAGATATTCGGAGAAAGCGAATTCGTTCTGTTGGACGGCGTCCATCCAGTTGAAGTCGATGGCGCCGTTGTTGCGGAATCCGATTTTTTCGAGCACCATCGCGAATTTCAAGAGCGCGTTGCGGATGTCGGAATACTTGCACGGATGCGGAATCTTGAAGTAGACGTTCCGTGCGGTTTTTCCGCTGTCCCCAATAGGTTCTTCCGTGAATTCCAGTTCTTCTACCGCGAAGCCTGCCAAAACTCCGGATTCCTTGATGGCGCGAAGCCCGGCGAGTTTCCAAGGATCGTCGGTCGTGACGCGGGCGATGACTTCGATTTCCCGAACGTCGTGACCGGTCTTTTCGATTTCTTCGTCGGTGAGGCCGCGTCAGAAATAGAGGTCGAGTTCGCTTACGCCCTCGGTGAGCCATCCGATTCGGAACGGCTGGGGATCCGGATTGCCGAAAACGTAGTCGAAAAACTTGTCTTCGAAAACGTCCCGGATGGCTTCGCGATAGAATCTCGGTCGGTTGTCGTCTTGCGGTTCGAAGCGGTCGAGAGCCATATTATTGCCGTTTGGTGGTGATCGCCTTTACGCGGGCGTAGGATGCGCGGGCTTCGTTCAGGTTGGACATCGCGAGGTTCTTGTAGAATGTCTTGCCGGTACGTTCGAAGCTCGAAAGGCTCGCGAAGTAGTTGTCCAGGGAATACGCGAGGGTATTCAGTTCGTTCACCGTATCCGAGAATCGGTACGACGAAATGCGTCCGTCCGCGTAGCGCTGGTACGCCTCGCTCTTCACGCGGGTAAGAAGGAAGAGACTGTCGCGATAGGAGGCGGCGTTCGCTTCGTTACGGAACGAGTACGACCCGATGCCGATGCTCTCGATGCGAGCCTTTTCCGGACCGTTGTCGACGACCCGGTCGAGGAAGAAGTCAGCGGAGGCGGACGAAGTTGAAACGAGCGCCAAAATCGCTACAATTCCAGCAGAAAACCGTTTCATAGAGGAAGAAGTAAGAAGCTATTCAATCGTTTTATAGATATATTGATGTATTTGTCAACCATATTCCGGAAATCTCCCGGAAAGACCTTTTCATTGACTGCTTCCGACCTTATCGGAATCCTTTCCGTCGTGGCGTTCATTGCCGGTTCCGGCTACCTGTCCTGATCCGGCGGGGCCCTGAGTACGGCGGCGGCTTACTTCATGTACGGTTGGCTGTTCTATGTCGTCCGCGTCCTGTATTGCTGGATCGCGAGAAAGGATTTTCCGAAAGCCCGCGAATTCGTTCGGACGTACGTTCGGAAAATCGGCTCGATCACCTTCGCGGTCGCCGTTTCGATGGGAGCCTTCGCGTACTATCAAAACGAAATCGATCCGGCGAAGTTGCCGCTTATCACCATCTCCAACGGCGATAAGACCGTCCGGTTCCAAGGAATGGCACACATAGCCTCCCCGTCGTTCTACGCTGGAGTGAAAAACGATATCGCGGCGTCGCGTAACGAAGGGTACGTCCTGTTTTACGAAGGAGTGAAGCCCGGAAGCGCTGAAAATTCGAAGAAATTCGACGCCATCATGGGATTCAAGTTCGACAAGAACCTGTACGAGGCGATGTCCAAGCTCTACGGACTCGTTCCCCAGAACCAGGCGGAACTCGCCGGCCATCCGGACGCTCGCGATCGGAACGTCGACGTCAGCATCGACGACATCGTGAAAGCGTACGAAAACCGCCGCGGAAGCGTTTCCGGCGAACCGGTTCCGAACTTCTCGGAGGCGGAGGGGGCGGCTTCGGATTTTTCCGCGGAACTGGTCAAAGAGGCGGATTCCTACAACTCCCGGGAACTCGCCGTGGTCAGATACTTCCTCCGCGCGATGATGAGTCTCGTCATAAAGAACCGCGACACGGGCGAGGCCGCCTTCGCCGGACTCGGAAAGGTCGACCTGTTCGCTTCGATCCTCGACGACCGCAACGAGGTCCTCGCGGACGCCATAGCGACGACCGAAGAGAAGAAGGTCTTCGTCACGTACGGAATGCTCCATTTCGACGGCGTCTTCTACCTGCTGCAGGAAAAAGACCCCCGATGGAAGATCGTCGGCACTCCGAAGGACGGCTATCCGACATTGCCCTAACGGCTTGCGTTCCTGCACGTTCCCGTTAACATAGCGAATCAAATTTTCCATTTTCCCATGACGAAAAATCCGAAAGAATCCAAAAAAAAGCCTTTGGACAAGAAATCCACGGAAAAGAAGTCTTCCGGCATCCTCCGCAACCCTCTCGCCGCTTCGCCGAAAGGGCCGGGGAATGGCATGTCCAGAAGGCCGAACCCCCTCGCCGTACTCTTGCTCTGCGCGGTTTTCGTGTCCGCCGTTTTCGCGCTCTTTTCCCGCGGAGTGAACGAAGAAATCAACGATAAGGCGGCGCTGAGCGAAGTCATCGCGAAGTACCACTCCGGCGCGTACTCCGAAATCGTCGTCGAAGGTTCCTACCTTTCCGCGAAAAAGCCGGAAAAGGAAAAGATCATCGGAGACGCGGTATTGAAATACGTCGAAATCGACAAGGTGCTCCTTCCGCCCAACGACGGCCTGGTAGCCCTCGGTTTCAACGATAAATCGGTCGCTACCAAACTCACCGTTAAGGACGATTCGCTTTCCAGGGCCTTCGTAGAACTCGTTCCCACCCTCATCGGCGCGATACTGTTTCTCGGCATCGGCTTTTTCCTCTTCACCCGCATGGGCGGAGGCGGCAGCAATCCCGTATCGTTCATCAAATCCCGCGCCAGGGTGTACGACCCCATGGCGAAGGACAAGGTCACGTTCGCCGACGTCGCCGGATCGGTCGAAGAAAAAGAAGACCTCGCCGAAGTCGTGGACTTTTTGAAGAGCCCGAAAAAATACCGCGACCTCGGAGCGAAGATTCCGCGCGGCGTGCTGATGGTCGGTCCTCCGGGTACCGGTAAGACGCTTCTCGCCCGCGCCGTAGCGGGGGAGGCGGGCGTTCCGTTCTTCTCGATTTCCGGTTCGGAATTCGTCGAAATGTTCGTCGGCGTGGGCGCGGCCCGCGTACGCGACCTCTTCAAGGACGCGAAAGAAAAACCCCCTTCCAACATCTTCATCCACGAAATCGACGCCATCGGTAAAAAACGCACGCCGGGCATCGGCGGCGGACACGACGAACGCGAACCGACCCTCAACCAGATCCTCACGGAAATGGACGGTTTCGACAATGAAACTTCCGTCATCATCCTCGCCGCGACCAACCGAGCCGACGTTCTCGACAAGGCGCTTCTCCGTCCGGGGCGCTTCGACCGCAAGGTGGTCATCAATCTCCCGAACCTCGACGACCGCAAGAAGATCCTCGAAGTCCACGCCAAGGGCAAGCCTCTCGCCGCCGACGTCGACCTTTCCAAGATCGCCGCGACTACCGTGGGATTCTCGGGTGCCGATTTGGGCAACCTCCTCAACGAAGCCGCCATTCTCGCCGGACGCCTTTCCTCGTCGGAAATCACTGCCGACATGATTCAGAAATCGGTAGAAAAGGTGGTCATGGGCAATACGAAGAAGTCGCTCAAGATGACCGAGCTCGAAAAGAAGATCACCGCCTTCCACGAAGTCGGGCACGCCATCGTCGGAAAGATGCTCGCCAATACCGATCCGGTGCACAAGATTTCCATCATCCCGCGCGGCGGTGCCGGAGGGGTGACCTGGTTCCTCCCGGAAAAAGACCGCACCTACGTATCCAAAGCCAAATACTTCGACGAGCTTGCCTGCTTCTATGGAGGCCGCGCGGCGGAAGAAATCTTCTTCGGCTCCGACTTCGTCACCACGGGGGCGTCGAGCGATATCGAACGCGCCACCGAAATCGCCCGCGCGATGGTCATGCGATACGGTTTCGACGAAGACCTCGGTCCGGAAAACTTCGCAGGAGAACAGGTCGCCGGCAATTACCTCGGCGCTGAAGGTTCCGGAAAGATCGTCTCCGAAAAGACCCAAGAAAAGATCGACGAAAAGGTTCGCCTCATCCTTAAGGGCGCGTATTCCAAAGCGAAGGACATCATTCTCGAAAACAGGGAACTCCACGAAAAGATCGCCCTCGCGCTCTTGGAAAAGGAAGAACTCCTCCGTGAGGAATTCGACGCGTTCTTCGAAGGCGTCGGCGCCGTTCCGGCCAAGAACGTCGCGTAAACGCGTACTCATGCCGTTCGTTTGAAACAACGGGAAGCTGGACGAAGCTTCTCGCGCCCTCCGTGCGAAACTTGCCGAAATGCGGGCGAACAAAGGGGCGACGTCCCTATCTGAAACGATAATCCAAAGAACCGGTCACGAAAACGTCCCGGTTCTTTTGGACGTCGTTAAGGAGGGTGCGGATCGGGCGTTATCGCCCCGTGCGGACTCCGTTTTGAAAAACCTTTCCCAAGCGATTTCGAAATTGGAGCATGAAATCGAGCTCGTCGACGGAAAGGCCGCCGACCTTATGAAAAAATACGCCGTTACTCAAGAAATGACGGACGAGGCCGCCTTTATTTTGGAGACCTCGGACTCTCGGGATTTCCTTCTCGAGCCCACGGTTCCGAACATCGACCGCTGACACGCGCTCGAAATCTGACTGGACGATTTTCCCGTGTTCAGAATTTTGAAAATCACGCCCACGGAAATCCGGGGAAGCGTAGTGGATACCGAATCCGGAACCGCGATAGAGTACGAGAGGTCCATTTGTTCGGTCATCCTACAGACGCGATCTTGAAAAAAGGGCAGGAGGGAACTGCTCGTCACCTTTCCCCTCGTTCCCGGCGAACAGCTCGTCTGTCACGATCCCGTTCGTCAGACCGTATTGATGAAGCGTGAAATCCTTTGGGTGAAGGTGAATCGGAAAACCCTGAAAGAACGGTTCTTGTCGATGTTCTAAAAGCGCGAATTCGCGCTTTTTTCCATGAATTTCCGATTTTTCCGAGGAACATGGCCGCGGTAGCGAAGCCATAACCCACGAATATGAGACACGTTCTGGCCGCGACGGTTTTCGTTTGCGCGATTTCCACCGTTTCGGCGACCCCGTATTTTTCCGAAGTCCTGCCCAATACCGACGACGATGCCGTTCTTGAATATTTCGCGTTGCGGAACCCTTCCTGTTCCGCGTTGTCGCTCTCGGGGTTTTCGGTTGCGGACGCTTCATGAAAAACCTTCGCGTTCGCGCCCGGAACTTCCCTGGGGGCAATGTCGTCGGCATCGTTTTACCGTCCGCAAACGAAAATCGCCCTCAATAACGAAAACGAGACGCTCTCTCTTTTCGATCCCTTCGGCGCCAGGCTCGACTTTTATGCCTATGCCACCAGTGCCAAAGGCGTCGCGTTGGCCAGGACGGGATTCTCAGACGACGTTTGCCGCGTCGAACCGGTTCCCGCCCCGGAGCCGCTGCCGCAAGAAGCCGACCAGTC
>JASDUA010000018.1:0-5965 GCA_041891375.1 Patescibacteria group bacterium | reverse complement strand
GAAAGGGCGTTTTTAATCGATTCCACGCTTTCCGCGTCTCACGAGGTCGCATCGTATTGGACGATGAGCGCCGAGAGCGCTACGGCCGATTGCTTGAGGGAAATTTCGCGCTCGGATAGGAAATTCTCCGCGTAATACCGGCTCCTAAGGTACGCGAAAGCGTCGGCGTAGGTTTTTACCGAAGTCGAAAGGGCGTTTTTCCGCTTCGATTCCCTCGTTGAGGAATCCTGGAATGCCACGATTCTCCCATCGGGAAAATCCGCATCGCCCCGAAGGGCGAACGCGCGGGATCGTCCGGTGGAAGTTTTCGCTACCGGGACCGCTTCGGCGAACATCCTCTTCAACTCGGGTATCACGGCGATTTTCGCCCGAACGGTTTTTTCGTAATCAGTAGCTCTCGAAAATTTGGGAACGGGAATTCAGAAGCCGAGTTCGTTCAGAAAATCGGTCGGCAGCTTTTCTGGATGGATTACGGCGTCCGATACCGCCTTTGATTCCCAGGATTCCGGTATCGGACCGTCCGGAAGCATCCGGTAGTCCTCCGGGAGGGAAAACGCCTTCTGCACGTTGTAAAACCGGTTCGCCGGTTTTCTGGATATCCGGTCGCGAAGCACGCCGTCGGATACGTGGGGAAATTTCGAGAGCTTCGGATTTTCATCCGCAAGGGCGCGCTGCGCTTCAAGGCATTCGGCGATTTGCGCCGCTCATACTTGCAAAAGGAGAAGTTCGTCCACGAGCTTCTTCCGGCGCTTTCGTTCGTAGGAACTCAGTTTTCCATCCTCCGGGAGCCCGTCGAGGGAATCTTGGATTTTCGAAAGTCTTTCGGAAACGGATTTCATGGTCATGCTCGAAAGGTAACGTCGGATTATTACCGCATACACCACCTTTGTCAAACAATCAGGTCATCTCGAAATGGAGATTCCGGAGGGTTCGGCTATACTCTTCCGGTCATTAACCAACCGCCGGATGTCGAAAGGTATCGAACCGCTTTCTTCTTTGCTCAGGCCGAGGAATTTCGACGAATTCGCCGGGCAGAAACACCTCATTGGCGACGGAGCCCCCATACGAAAGATTTTGGAATCCTGAAGGCTCGTTTCCATGGTTTTTTGGGGTCCTCCAGGAACGGGCAAGACGAGTTTGGCCTACCTCATTTCGAAAACCGTCGACGCCGAGTTCTTCCACCTTTCGGGCGTGGTCAGCAAGAAGGAAGACCTCACGCAGATCATTACGAAGGCGCGTAAGAACTTTCTCGAGTGACGCCGCACCGTACTTTTTTTGGACGAAATCCACCGCTGGAACAAGGCCCAGCAGGATTCGCTTCTCCCGTACGTCGAAAAGGGCATCGTGACCCTCGTGGGCGCAACCACGGAAAATCCCAGTTTCACCATCGTCCGTGCGCTGCTTTCCCGTGCCAAGGTCTTCGTTTTCGAGCCCATAACGCCCGAAGAAGTTTCCGCGAATCTCAAAGCGTCGAGAGACCGTATTTCCGAAGCGTTCCCGAACGTCACCGTCAGCGACGCGGCGATCGATTTCCTTTCCGGAAAAACCGACGGTGACCTCCGTTTCGCGCTTTCGGTATTGGAGCAGGCACTCGTAATCAAGGGTTCCGGCGAACTGACCGCAGAAGACGTTTTGGAAAGCGGTGGCAAAGTATTGGCATACGACCGCAACGGTGAAAACCACTACGACAACATCTCGGCGATGCATAAATCCCTCAGGGATTCCGACGGTGACGCGGCCATCTACTACGTCTGACGGATGCTCGCCGGAGGAGAAGATCCCCGGTACGTGGCTCGCCGTATGCTGAATTTCGCCGCCGAAGACGTTGGACTCTCAGATCCGCAGGCACTTCTATACGCGAACATGGTCTACGACGTGTGCGAAAAGGTCGGCATGCCCGAGGCGGAACTCCAGCTTTGCTGGCTCGCGTACTACCTCGCCCGCGCACCGAAGGACAACCGAGTGTACGTCGCGATGCAGAAGATGCGGCAAGACGTCGCGGAATTCTGAAACTTGCCCGTACCCATGCACATCCGCAACGCCCCTACCGGTCTCATGCGCGAACTCGGGTACGGTGCGGGTTACGAATACGCGCACGATTTGCCCGATAAAAAATCCTCCCAAGAGCATTTCCCGAAGGAGCTCAAAGGGAGGAAGTACTTTCCGGACTCCGTTTAGGAGTTCTTTTTATTCGTACGGACTATTTGGATTTCAGATAAGCATTCGCCGCAGAACGGACGGATCAGCCGAACGTTCATTCCGGATTGGAAATTCGGAGGACTTCCGCGCTGAATTTCACGAGCGCCGCTTTCGTGGCGGGTCAGTAATACCCGGTAGGCGAAAGGGTTCAGAAGTATCATGCGTCCTTGATCATCGTTTGGAGTTTTCGAACGTCGTCCGAAGTTTCTCAAACTGCCAAATCCCTCGTAAAGGCGTCTGGCGAGGTTACGGTCGACGCTACCGGTTGCGCGGGCGCTTCCGACAAGTACGTCCTTACGCGCTTCTTGTAGATCGGTTCGAATATCTTTATGGCAGCGAGCGCGCGGTCTTTCGAAGCTTGGCTGCCTCAGAATTGGCGGAACATCGTAAGATGGAGCACGAACCCGTTCCAGCCGTCCACGGCGGTTCTATAGGTCGCCTCGTTGATCGTGGCGGTCCTGAGGAGGAGGTCGAGTTTTCCTACGTACTTCTTTTCGAATTTCTGGAGCGGCGTGGCGATGACCTTCAGTTTCGTACGGTAAATGTTAACCGGGAGAGTTCCGTATTTCGTGACTTCCACGTATCGTTTTTCGGGGTTTTGCGTCCATGAATACGCCCCGCTGAGAGTATCGGACGACCATTTGGAATCCGCTTTCTCATCGGCCGTAAGGGTCGAGGATTTCGCTTTGGCCAAATTGAAGTAGTAGAGAACGAAGGCGTTGACGGCGCGATTGTACTCGGTGGCGAATGCGCGGTCCAAAGTTTGGAAGTAAGCCAAATCCGGGACGACGAGTTTGTTCGAAGCGGTACGGTAAGTCTTCTTCAAATTCGCGTCGGAAACGCGGGAATCGAGGTATGCCAAAGCTCAGGACAGGCTCGTAAAGAAGAGCGAATCGGCATTCGCGCGTCCAAGGGTCGAGGGGTCGCCGTATCCGCTGGAGCTTCATCCCGAAGAACCTCCGGACGAACCGCCGGAAGACCCCCCGCTGCTGCCGCCAGAAGAACCGCCGGAACTTCATCCGGACGAACCGCCGCTGCTTCCGCCGGAACTTCATCCCGAAGAACCTCCGGACGAACCGCCGCCAGAAGAACCTCCTCCGGTGGCGATACAGACTCATGCGGCCATGGTATACCCGCTGTCACAGAGGATCGCACAAGACGGAAATGGTCCGAAATGGCCGTTCGCCGGAGCGGATCACGGACAAGCGAACGCGTAGCGAAAATCGGTTTGTCGGACGTTACCGGCAAGGTCGGAAGCGTACGTGGAAACGACCGTGCCCGAATTGAGCGCGATGGGTCAAGCGTAAATAGGGGAAGACGCGGTCGCGGATCAGGTACCGAAAGCGTACCGGATGCTGCCGGATTCCGAGAGGGTGAGTCCGAGACTGATGGCTCAGGTATAGGTCCCGACCGGTTTCGAGGGCGTTACCACGGGCGCGGCGCCGTCTTCTGCGACTCCCACGTAGTAAGAGCCGGTTTCATAGAACGCGTTGCCAGAAAAATCGATTCTCGGGATTTCCCAACCCGCGAAAACGGAACCGCTGAATGACAATCTTCCGCTCGAAGTCAGGGCGGACGGATACGAAAGTCCGGTTGCGGACCGCGAATCGGAATAGACCCTAACCGATGATGCCGACAGGGGAGCGGACGGGGTGAGGTTGAAGAAGAAATCGTACGCATCCAAAAATCCGTCAGCGTCGGCGTCGAAGGTTTTCGCCCGAACCAGTACCGCCTTCGTGCTTACCCTGAGCGAAACCGAATTCGTCGCGGTAGAGGTATCGCCAGAATTTCAACAGATGCCGTCTGCACCGCAATCTGTTACGACGGCGGAGAATGCGTGCGTTCCGGCGGAAAGCCCGGAAGTCTTGAATCTGGCGACGAAAACGCCGTCACAATCGCCAGGGAATTCATACGAGAACCCCGTGCTCCAGATGGAGGCGTTCGTAATCGCTGAACAGTCGGAATCCGTTACCGAGTAGGAAACCGGGCTCAGTCCCGCGGGCAGGGACGATACGTTCACCCGGTGTTTTCTATCGTTCGGCGCGGTAGGGGTAACGAAGGAGCGGACGAATACGTCGCTTCCGCTCGAGCTTACGACGATATCCCGCGCGTAACTGGCTCCAGCCGAATCATTCAGATCGAGGTTTTCTACGGCGTATCCGGCATTCGCCGTAGCGAACGCGAAAGCCGAAAACAACGTCGTTGCGAATGCTGCGAGTTGCGAAAGTTTCGGGAAACGGGCGAATGCGGTGAACATGGGATGGTTCGGTTACTTCGTAATTCTTACGACGGCCCTTTTGGGAGAGGCGATTCCGGTTACGTCCATGACGTTCATCGCGTAATCTCATACGGGAATGCCTGCGGGAATCCTGACGATCGCCACGGTATCGTCGACGGTCCGTACGGAGGCGTTCTTGATGACGAGGCTGTTGGACAGTTGTACGGAGACGACTTTCGACAAGCCTTTCCCCTGGAGGGTGACGTACGAATCCCTCGAAGACGGCACGGAAGAAGGAGTGACGTACGACACGCCGACGGATTGCTGGTCGGTAACGAAAGTGAGTTTGTCCCGTAGGGGAACGAGTTTTCCGTCTTTCGACAGTACGGCGACGAAGTAGTCCCCGTCGGCGAAAAGTCAGCGCTCCACTACGAATACGTAGCCGTCTCGGAAATCGGCGCCCTTAAAGGCGCTTCCGCCGATGACGACGCCGCGAATCGATCCTTTGGCGATACCCGAAATGCGGATGGCGTTGTTCGTATCGGAATAGAACAACCTTTCGGGAATGGTCGCGGACGAGACGTCGAGCGTACCGCCCGAAAATACGGTTCCGGTATTCGAAACCGATCCGCTTTTGGAAGCGGGATCGCCGGAAGTTTCCGCAATCTTGGGAGAGAGGTAGGAGTCAGCGTTCGTCGAGCCGCTGGATTTCGCGCGAAGCCTCATCACGACTCTGGAACCGTCTTTGAACGCTTTCGAAAATAGCGCGTTCGGTTCCGTTTCGACTCCGTCCGCGGTAAGCGATACGAGATCGAATTTCGAAAAGATGGAGTTCCAATCGAACCCGAAAGAATAGGGCTTGGAAAACTCCGCGAAGAACGCGAGCTCGAGCACGTCTCCTTTGCGGTAGGGGACGGAGGAGAGGAATCCGGTTTCCCAGCTTTCGTTACGGACGTACGAGTCGATCTCCGGCAATTCCCGGTTTTCCGAAACCGTACCTATCGGTCTTACGCCGAAAGGGGAATGTACGGAAAGCAAAAAGGACGCCGCGGCGAGAGTTGCCAAAAGCGATCAGATCACGGCTTTTTTGCCGAATCGGAAACGGGGAGTTTTCGGATTCGCTGACATGCTAGTAGACGTAAATATCTACCGTTTTGACCGTTACCGGAGCTCAAGTCTGGTCGTCCAAAGTGATGGTGACCGGGACGAGTTTCGCCTTATAGGAAGGAGAATAGTACGTGAAATCGACGCGCGAGGTTCCGTCCGCGGCGATGGGGGCGAGACCGTTGTGGGGCACGACGGCTCCCGTGGAAACGGACACGGTGTACGCGATGTTTCCACCAGGAGAATCCTGATCCAGGATCGCGAGGGAAACGTTTTGCGAAGAATTTTTCAAAACCGTGATTACCGGCAGGGCGGGCGTTACCGACTGGACGATCGGCGGCTTTGCCAAAGGCCCGACGACTGCCGAAACGGCAACCCCCTCGTTCGAATACGCCTGAAAGGCGAGAGGAGCGAGAACGGCCGTTAAAACGGCTACCGCTATGG
>JASDUA010000017.1:0-1163 GCA_041891375.1 Patescibacteria group bacterium | reverse complement strand
TCTCGTCTTCCCACCGGCGGCCGTTGAGGAACGTCGACGGGTGGGGTATGTACTGCCGGGCGGTTCCGGCGGCGTTCCAATAGGACGCGTACTTCCGGAGTCCGTCGAGGGCGTCGGCTTTGTCCTTATCGGAGAGCGAAGCGAATTTCTTCTCGGAATTTCTCCTGTCCTCCTTGCGGGGATAGATTTTCCAAAACTCCCCGAAAAGGTCTTGCGCACCCGTACTCTCTGTAAATACGTTAGTATTTACTGGTATACTGTTTGGTATACTGTTTCCTATATATGCACCCGACTTTTCGGTCGGGTGGGTACCTACTTTTGAGTCGGGTGGGGTATCGTTTGCACCCGACTTTTCGGTCGGGTGGGAAAATACCAGCTCCGAGTATTTCGGGCCAAGGCGGAAATAGTTCTTCGTTCCGGAATGTTCCTTCTTGCTCGAGCGCTCTAGGAGTCATAGTTTCACGAGCTTCGAAATTCGCCTTCCGATCACGTCGTTGCTAGTGATTTTCAGTAGCGGCATCTCGCGTTTCAGCTCGGAGTATTCGACCAGGAAGAAGAAATCGTCCTCCACGTAGATCCTTTCGATGCTCTTCCATTTCTTCCCGGTCATGGCGACATTGAAGAAATTCCTCAGAAAATCGATGATCGCGGCGTCGGTGAGGTCGATATCGAACCCTCAGTCTACTATCCCTTGTTGGTTGATCGTGATGGTGTATTGCATAGCCCTATTCGTTAGGGGATGCCGATTCGGATTCGGGTTCAGAGACGGACGCTTCATGCTTCTTCATCGCCGCTTCCGCTACGATCCTTTCGGCCTCGTCGAACGTGAACCGTGCGAAAAGCAAGGTGACGTCGAATTCGAGTCCGATGAGCTGTTTGATCGCGTCCCGGTATTCGGTGGCCCGTTCGATTTTAGGGGTTCCGATCCGGAGTTGCGAACCGACGTTCTGACGACTGGTTCAGATGATTTCGGCGACCTTCGTTCCGATCCGGTATTTGCGGACGACGTGGTTCGCCAGGGTGCTGTCTTTTTTCTTTTCTTTATCAGCCATGGGCGTGAGGGGTAACTATGCGATTGCTTCCATCTTCGCGGCCTTCCCGTACAGGAAACGCGCTACGCTTTCGGGATTCTTCAGCTGCGGCATTTCGCCGAGTTCTATCTT
>JASDUA010000016.1:342-6052 GCA_041891375.1 Patescibacteria group bacterium | reverse complement strand
TCCCTATCCCAAACCAGCAATCCTATGAAAGTAGCCAAGATCGCTCTTCCGACGATTCACTGCGAATCCTGCGTGAAGCTCATCGAAATGACGCTGAAGCCCATGAAGGGCGTTACCGAACGCAAATACGACATCGCCGGAAGGAGCGTGGAAATGCGCTTCGACGACCGAGCCGTGACGGCGAACGAAATCGTCGAAGCCATTAAGAACGACGCTGGATATGAAGCGTCTCTTGAGTCTGAGGAAAACGAAGAGGATGATCTAGCGGGGAACGTCGAACCGCAGCTGGAGAGTTCCGCAATCGAGACGTGAATCGAACCCACGAATCGTTCCGGACAATCCCAAGTAGCAGTTCTCGAAATCGAAGGCATGCACTGCTCGAGCTGCGCGAACCTCATCGAAAAATCCCTGATGAAGGTGCCGGGCGTACTCGAAGCGAACGTTAATTTCGCCTCCGAAAAAGCCCGCGTGAAACTCGACGCCAACGCTGACGCGTCGGTTCTCGAAAAGGCCGTCGCCGAAGCGGGATACGCCGCGAAAATCCAAAAAGCCGGAGCGCTCGATCCCCTTGCCGAATCGAAGAAACGCTCGCGCGAAACCTCGAAATTCCTCTGGAGGCTTTCGGTAGGCGGACTCTTATCGCTGCCAATGGTAGCGTTCATGATTTACGACTTCGTACCGCGGCTGCCGTACGAAACCCTCGTCATGCCGTATTCGGCGATTCTCTCGCTCATCCTCGCGACGCCGGTGGTTTTCGTCATCGGCGCGGAATTCTTCGCGGGAGCGTGGGCAGCGCTCAAGATGCGCACGTTCAACATGTTCTCGCTCATCAGTATCGGCACCCTCACCGCCTACGCCTACAGCCTCTACGCGTACGCCACCTACTTTAAGGAAACCGGTTCGTTGCTCGGACTCCACGGCATGAAGGTGGGCGACATCTACTTCGAAGTCGCGGCCTTCTTGGTCGTCTTCGTCACGCTCGGGAAATACCTCGAAGCCAAAGCGAAGGGCAAAGCGTCGGAAGCCGTTGGGAAACTCATGGACCTTTCTGCCAAATCTGCCCGCGTGAAGCGCGGATCGGAATTCGTCGAAGTCGCCGTAGAAGACGTGAGGAAGGGCGACACGGTGCTCGTGCGTCCGGGCGAATCGGTACCGGTCGACGGAACCGTCATCTCCGGCCGTTCGAGCGTCGACGAATCGATGCTCACGGGCGAAAGCCTGCCGGTGGAAAAATCCGCCGGAAACAAGGTCTTTGCGGGGACGATGAACGGACGCGGAAGCTTCGAATTCACCGCTACGGGAATCGGATCGGAAACCGCGCTCTCGAACATCGTGCGGCTCATCGAAGAAGCCCAGGGTTCGAAAGCCCCCATCCAAGCGCTCGCCGACAAGGTGTCCGCGGTATTCGTTCCCACGGTCATCGGACTCGCGATGCTGACGTTCGCCGTCTGGTACTTCGTCATCGGCGCACCGTTCGAAACGGCGTTGCTCTATTTCTCCGCCGTCATCGTCATCGCGTGCCCCTGCGCCCTCGGGCTCGCCACTCCCACCGCCATCATGGTGGGCACGGGCAAGGGCGCGCAGAACGGCATCCTCATCAAGGGTGGCGAACCGCTCCAGACCGCGTGTGCGGTGAATGCCGTCGTATTCGACAAGACCGGAACCGTCACCGAAGGAAAACCCAAAGTCACCGACGTCGTGGCCATTGGTAAGGTTTCCGAAGCGGAAATCGTGGAAATCGCCGCCGCTCTCGAACGACGATCAGAACACCCGCTCGCGGAAGCCGTAGTCGCCTACGCGACGGAAACCGGAGCCAAGAACCTTTCCGCCGAAGGTTTCGAAGCGGTGGTAGGCGCATGAGTGAAGGCGTCCGTGAATGGAAAAACCTACTTCTTCGGCACGAAGAAGCTCCTCGCCGACCATGGCATCGAGCTCGGTATGAAGGCGCTCGTGGAAAACCTCGAATCCGAAGGCAAGACCGTCATGTTCCTCGCGGACGAAGGTTCACCCATAGGAATGGTCGCCGTCGCCGACACCGTGAAGCCGACTTCGAAAGAAGCCGTCGCCGCGCTCGCCAAGATGGGCGTCAAAACCTACATGATTACGGGCGACAACCTCCGAACCGCCAAGGCCATCGCGGCCCAGGTGGGAATCGAAAACGTGCTCGCAGAAGTATTGCCCGAGCGGAAGGCGGAAGAAATCCGTAAGCTCCAGTCCGCCGGAATGACGGTGGCGATGGTGGGCGACGGCATCAACGACTCTCCCGCCCTCGCGCAGGCCGATTTGGGCATTGCGATGGGATCGGGCGCCGACGTGGCGATGGAATCGGGCGGAGTTGTTATTTTGAAAAACGACCTCCGCGACGTCATTACCGCGATCGAACTCAGCCGCGAGACGGTGGGAAAAATCAAGCAGAACCTCTTTTTCTCGCTCTTCTACAACGTTTTGGGAATCCCGGTGGCCGCAGGTGCCCTGGCAGTGGCAGGAGTGGTTCTCAAACCCGAATTCGCCGGTTTGGCCATGGCCCTCTCGTCGGTATCGGTGGTGCTTAATTCGCTCCTTCTCAAGAACTTCAAGCCGCATAAACTCAACCTTGCGTCGAAACTCGCGCCCGCCCTCATGACCGCGTTCTTCGTCTTCGCGTTTTACCAGTTCTCTCTCCTTTCCACGACGGGCGGACTTACGGTAGGTACCGCGTACGCGGCGAAGAATCCCGGGCTCGTTACCGACATCCACGCGTTCTTGAAAGTGAACGAAAGCAAGGTCGGGTTCGATAAGCGCGGATTCCCCAAAATCATGGTGACTTCCGATAACCTGCCGGGTGGACTGCGGTTCAAGGCGGGCTCGGCGGATTTCTCAAACGGAGGGGTCGTCGTAGGTTCCACGGAAGCGGCCATGATGGTCAAAGAAGGGCTTATTAAAGACGTAGGATCCGAATTGAAGGGATTCTTCGGCTCGGGCGACGTCCGTATCGCGGGCATTCTCGAACCCACGGGAACCTTCTTGGACGAAATCCACGTCATGGACAAGGACGCGTTCGAAAAGATTTCGTTCGGCAGGGACCTCTGGTTCGATGAAACGCCCACCGGAGACCTCAAGGTCTTCTACGGCTTTGACGAAACCAACGTCCCGACGGAACTCGCCTACGTCGTGAATCCTAAGAAACCGTACTACGAAATGAACGGAAAAAAGTACGCCGCCGCGTACTTGGGATGGAACGAGGCACAGATGATGCTCGAAGAAAAGCTCATCGAAGGCAAGTTCTCGAAACTCGACGGCTTCTTCGGAAGCGATACGATCGTCGCGGGACTTCCCAAGAAGACCTACACCGCCCTCGACATGATGCACTTCGTGCCGAAGGGGTTTAGGAAGTAAGGACGGAAAAGAAAACCCCGCCCGGCTCGCAAGAGCATTGGGCGGGGTTTTTCGTATCTTCGGTCTTAGAGAGCGAGCCTCCTCTTCACCTCCCCCACCCCGAGGGCGAGCAAGGTTTCGTAGAGGTCCGGCGTCGACTTCGAGGCACAGAGCGAGATGCGGAGCATCATAGCCAAGTCGCCCACGCGACCGATGTAGCCGCCGGCCTTGAATTCTTCGCCGGTCGCGGCGAAACCGAACGGCTTGCCGAATTCCTTGAGGTGCGCGAACCACGAATCCTTGTCCATCGACGGGTCGTACGCCTCGGCGTACTCCGAGAGGAACTTGGCACGAACATCCGCGGGAACGTTTTCCGGATACGCCGGAGCGTTCTTGCGGAGTTCTTCGAAGGTCTCAGGGAAGAAGAGCGCGAGCTGGGCGCGGATATCGGAAATCTTGGAGAAACGCTTGGGATCCTTTTCGGAAAGGCGTTCGATGTTGAGCGCGCGGAACGCGAGGTCCGGGTGCTTTTCCATGAGGAGGGCGAGATCTTTATCGTAGGTTTTCGCCCATTCGAGACAGATCTTGGCGAAGTCTTCCTTTCCGATTGCGGAGAGGCGTTCCTTGTTGATGGAATCGAGCTTGCCCATGTCGAAGAGCGCGCCCGCCTTCGGGAAGCGTTCGATTTTGAGTTCGTAGTCGGAAAATTCCTTATCCGGGTTCGCGGCCTTCCACGCTTCGTAGCCGGAGTCGGCAATATTGGCGAGGTAGTCGATAAGCGAATCCTTGAGATAGCCCTGTTCGAAGAAGAATTCGACGTTGGCTTCCGGGTCTTTGCGCTTGGAAAGTTTGCGCTTGTTTCCGCCGTCGATCTTAAGGAGCGCCGCGCAGTGGACGTACTTGGGACGCGGGAGGTCGAGCGCTTCGAAAAGCTGGAAGTGGAGCGGCATCGACGGAATCCATTCTTCCGCGCGGATGACGTGGGTGGTGCGCATGAGGTAGTCGTCCACGACGTGGGCCAAGTGGTACGTGGGAACGCCGTTCTTCTTCAGAAGGACGATGTCGAGGTAGTTGTCGTCCATCTCCATGTTGCCGCGGAGTTCGTCGAAGACGTCGCGGCGGGCGCGGAGCCCTACCGGAGCGCGGAAGCGGATGACGCGCGGGCGGTTTTCGGCGATGGCCTTCTCGATTTCCGAAGCGTCGGCATCGCGCCACTTGGCGAACGCGCCGTACATGCCCGGAACGAGCTTCATGGAAGTCTGTTCGGTGCGGACGGCTTCGAGTTCTTCTTCGGTCATGAAGCACGGGTACGCCATACCCTTCTTCACGAGCTCCTTCACGAAGACGTGGTAGAACGCCACTCGCTGCGACTGGGCGTAGGGCCCGTAGTTGCCGACGTCCGAAAAATCGGGTCCAACCGGGCCTTCGTCGACGCCCAAGTCGAATTTCTTCATTCCGCGGACGATGGTACCGACGCCGTCGGCGATTTCGCGCTTGTCGTCAGTGTCTTCGATACGAAGGAAGAATACGCCGTTTTCAGCGTGCGCGAGACGTTCGCAGATCATCGACATGTAGATGCCGCCAACGTGGAGGTATCCGGTCGGGCTCGGCGCGAAGCGGGTTACCATGGTCTCCTTGCGGGGCGGGAACTTGGCTTCGAGGTCGTCGCGATTCATCGTGACTTCCGGAAGGAGGAGGTCGGCGATGCGGCTGCGTTCTTCTTGGGTGAGGTAGAGCATGTTTTGCTGGATACTTGGCTTTGGAACGGGCGAATCATAAGGGAAAAGGCGAAAAAATCCACTTGATGCGCGGACGTTTTCACCGATTCTTCACCACCGTACCGTTGCAAGCGAGAAAATACGACCTACAATCCCTCGAAGCTTTTATTTTCTCACCATACGAACTATGGATGCGAAAAAATTCCTCTTGGCTTCGGCATTCGCCGTAGCCGTCGGCCTTACCGCCTCGATGGGCGCGAACGCCGACGAAGCCGGCACCGCGACGTCTACCGGAACCGTTTCCACCGGAACGACTTCCACCGGTTCCGAAACCGCGACCGGCGTCACATCGACCGGAACCACGAACACCGGATCGACCGCGACCGGCAGCACTTTGACCGGCACTACCGCCACCGGAACGACCAATACGGGAACGACCAATATGGGAACCACGAACACCGGATCGACTTCCGGCGGAAAGGGACAGAAGGGATTCCTCTGCGTGAAGCCGCTTATCGAGACTCGCGAGACCGCCCTTATCGCGGCGTTCGACAAGCAGCAGGCCGCCGTCCGTGCCGCGCTCCAGGCCCGCAAGACCGCGGTAACGAACGCTTACGCGCTCTCGACCAAGAAGGAAG
>JASDUA010000016.1:0-332 GCA_041891375.1 Patescibacteria group bacterium | reverse complement strand
CACAAGGCGTATTGGAAGTCCGTAGCCGCAGCGAACAAGACCGCCCTCAAGGAGCGTCTCGCCGCATGGATCGCGTTCAAGAATTCCGTGAAATCCTGCAAGGGATCGGCAGTAGGAGAAGAATCTTCGACCGAACGCATGGAATCCCGCTAATCGGGAACGCGCAAGAAAAAACCTCCGCTTCCGCGGAGGTTTTTTCTTAGTTCAGCGCGAACTTGAGGAGCGCTTTTTTCGCGATGGGAGTGAGGTCGAGTTTCAATGCCTCGCCCAGTGGCAAACGGACCATTTCTCCCGCGTCGTCGTTTCAGACGGTCACGCTTTCGTCGAGATCG
>JASDUA010000015.1:0-6075 GCA_041891375.1 Patescibacteria group bacterium | reverse complement strand
GGATACCGCCGCCGCCGTGGTCGGTGGCATTGCCCGTGGCTGCGAGCTGGCCGGTTGCGCCCTGATCGGTGGCGAAACCGCCGAAATGCCCGGCATGTACCCGCCGGGCGAATACGATCTGGCTGGCTTTGCCGTCGGTGCAGTGGAAAAGTCCAAGATGATCGACGGCTCCACCATCGTCCCCGGTGACGTGGTGCTCGGCCTCGCCTCCCACGGCGCCCACTCCAACGGCTACTCCCTGGTGCGCAAGATCATCGACCGCGCCCAGCCGGACCTGAACGCCACCTTCGACGAAGTGGACGGCCAGCCGCGCTCCTTCGCCGACGCCGTGATCGCCCCCACCCGCATCTACGATCCGTTCTGCGGACTCGGCACCGTGCTCATCGAAGCCTTCGACCTCGGCTTCCGCGACCTTCTTGGGACCGACATTTCCGAGAAGATGGCCGAATCCACCGCCAAAGCCCTCGAACCGCTCTGCGATCCCGTCGAAGCGCTCTACCGCACCTATCCGCAGGACGCGAAGAAGATCGCTTCGAACCCGGAATACGTCCGTGGCGCCGCCATCGTCACGGAAGGGTTCCTCGGCGAAATCCAGTCCGCTAAGACCGTTACCGCAGCTTCCGTCGCTGAGCAGAAAAAGCTTCTCTACCCCATCTACGAAGGCTTCTTTCAGGGGCTCCGCCAGCTCGACTACAAGGGAACCGTCGTCATGTGCGTGCCGTTTTGGGAAGTCGATCGCAAATACGTGTTCTTCGAAGAATTCTTCGAAGTCCTCAAGAAATACGGCTTCTATTCCGACAGCCTCCTTCCGAAGGAATTCTCGGTACAGGCGACCAAGTTCGGCTCGCTTCTCTACAAACGTCCGGGTCAGACCGTCGGCCGTGAAATCGTCCGCGTAGTGCCGGGCCGCGTCATTCAGAAGGACCGCAATTTCGAGCGCTCCGAAAAACCGGTATGGCACGAAGAGAGGCCTTCGAACGACCGCGGCGGACGTCCGGATTATTCCAAGCCCGCACCGGGCGGACGTCCTTCTTCCGACCGCAAGCCTTACGACGGCAAGCCGAAAGGAAACCCCAACGCGAAACCTCCGGGATTCGTAAATCCGGGATTCGCCGGCGGACGCAACTCGAACGAGTCCGGCCGCGGAGGAAACGGCTTCGGCGGCCGCTCCAGCTTCGGCGGAGGGCGTACCGGCGGACGTCCGGATTCCGGAACCTCCCGCACGGGACGCGGTTCCGGACGGGGAAGGTAATCGATTATCGCGATTTCGGATTCGGACCGCCGACATTCGGAACCGACAGGAGGCGGAATGAATCCGAAATCGCGAAAACAAGAGAAAACCGCTCGCGTATGCGAGCGGTTTTTTGGCCGTCCGAAGTCAGACTTCGACTTCGATATTGCCTTGCAAGCGGTCGACCAAGTCGGCTTCGCGGCCGTTCACGAGGATTCGGAAACGGTTCACGTTGTCGGCGAGTTTGGCCTTCCCGGAAACGTCGGTCATGCACTGTTGGTCGTATTGGTTGAAACCAAACGTGCAAACGGCTTTGACTTCGGCTCCTTTGACGGGTTTTCCGCCGCTGGTAACGGTGACGGTCGCCATGAATATACCTCCCTTTCGTGTTTGTCGTTCGATGGCTTCCCGATGTTATCGAATTCCTCGTTTATTCGCAACAAATGGGAACGCCTATTTGCCGGGTTTCGGATCGATCGGACGTATTGACCGAATCTCCCAACGATTCCCGGTTTTCGCAATCCGGATTTCGATGTCCGGATCGACGCCGGCTTCGAGGTATTTGCCGAAGGAAGTCGAGAATTCGGCGTTTCCTCAAATGATCCTGTCGATGGAGGCGTTCATTTCTTCCGGCACGTCCGAAAGCCTTCCGCCCTCCGATCGGAATATGCACGTCCTCCCGCCGTCCGCGTCAGCCGTTCCTTTTTTGAGGACGTGGGCTATCAACGGCTTCTCGGACGCGATTCTTTCGGACAACCGTTTCGCGAGCTCGCTTTTCAGCTCGGCAGTTTTCGCTTTGGAGGCGAGCGTAGCGAGTTCCGATTTCGTTACGTGTCACGCCTGGAGTTTTCCGATCGTTTCGTGTTCGAGGTTGAAGTCTTCGAAAAAAGCCATCATCCTATTCGATTCGCGACGATCGATTTTTGATTTCTCAAGGATTCGGATGGCTTCTCCCGTGTTTGGATCGATGATTTCTTTGGTCATTTTCGCAGGTTACGCTCCCGCACGGCGCATGGATTCCTCCAAATTGACGCTCGCTGCCTTCGCCGAGTCCGTAGACGCCTTCACGCTGAGCGTCCTGAGGTCGTTCTTGAGTTGGGAAATGTTTTCCTCGACCCTTCATTGCAAGGCGGTGATTTTCGTCGACATGTCCGTATTGTATCTTGCGACGAGTTTCTGCAGGGCTTCGTCCGAAGTCCCGAGCATTTTACCGAGCGATCCGTTGTCCTTTTCGACTTTCGTTCGAAGCGTCGCCGCGATTTCCTTGGCCGACTGGGCGACGGTGTTCACGAGTTCTTCCTTGCCCGCGTAAGACATTTCCTTGAATTCCGCGCCAAGGTCGTTTTCCAACGCCTTGCGGATGTTTTCCTTGTCTTTGGTCGCGGTTTTAGCTTCCAATCGCGGCGCTACGGCATCGAGTCCCATAGTGGGTTCGACTTTCATGTATTCTGCCATGTTCGGTAGTGGGGAATAAATATTTTTATATCGCGGAAATCATGAGTCCGGCCTCTTCGGCGTTCTTCCGTTCGTCGTGCGTTTCCACGTCTTCTGAGAATCGACGTTCCAAAGAACCCATTTCTTTCTCGGTCTCTTCGGCCTTTTTCGTAATCGAATCCACGGTCCTCGCTACTTGGAAGACGAACATGTCCATGATGTTTTCGTCGTCGATGGAATGCGCCATTTCGACGATTTCCCTCATGTCGGAGTGCGACATGTGCGTTTCGAACGGGAATCAGGTGACCGTGTTCAGGAGCGCGACGATTTGCGCGATCTTCATTTGTTTGACGACGATTTCCATCTTTTTGGAATTTGATTTTGTATCAGTGCGCTCATTTGACCATTTTTTATGATTCATGTCAATTTCTTGCGATTCCGCCCTTGGGTTTTCCCCAGCTCTTCACAGAACTTTCACAAATGTGTCTTGACATCGTATACAGATATGGGAAAATCTGCACAAGAAGAGCCGGAAGTCGCTACGACTACTCCTTTCCCCTTGTCCCATGGCAACGCAAGAACGCGTTCCGGGCAACCAGCTCTCCCTCGAACTCGAGGCGAGCGCCCGGAGATACCGCAACGCCCCATCCCTGAAGGACCGCGATACCGTACCGGACTACTCGCAGCCCCGTCATCACGAGACCCCGAAACGGAACGTCTTCCACCCCGAAGGCAGTTATATCGGCGCCGACCGTTTCGCGCTGAAAGTTTCGCATCTCGGCCAAGCGTACCTCATCCAGGGCGGATACCACGCGACCGTGGAACGCTCGTTTTCGGACGGCACGGTGTACGCCGTGATCGTCGATCGCGTATCGGTGGACCGCATCTACCTTTACCGGAACGGATCGTACGTTTTCGTGCCGATTTCCAAGCACGTCTCCGACCGCCTCTCCCATGTCGCGCTCGAGATTCTGAAGGATCCGGAACACAACCGAACCCTTTCCGACCGCCGTTCGTAACGAACCGCCAGAATTGGCGCGGAGAAACCGCGTCCCGGCTTGATTAATTCAGGAATTCCGTATGATGTCCAGGCTTCTTCGAACAGAGGGGGCCTTTTCCTTTCCGGAAAAGCCGCAGAGACCCCTAGCGCCCCTGTAGTTCAGTGGATAGAACAAGGCACTCCTAAGGCTTAGACACAAGTTCGATTCTTGTCGGGGGCACCAGTCTCTTTTTACACCATCACATTCCGTATGGACTATTCGTCCTTAGCGTCTTTCCTCATACTTCTCGTCCTCCTCGCGTTTTTCGCGGGTACCGAGATTCCCCTGATGTCGGTTTCCGCCCATAAGCTCGAGACGTTCAAGAAACTCGGCCGCGTAGGAGCCAAATCCCTCGCCGCCATCCGGAAAGACCCGGAACGTCTGCTCATCGTCAACCTCATCGGTACGACGATCGTCACCATCGCCATATCCTCGCTTTCCACGGTCGTCGCTATCGAAGCCGCCGCCGGACTGAAGCTTTCCTGAGACCAGGCGGTTGCCGCGGCGGTTTTCGTCGCGTCGGCAATCATCCTCCTCATCGGCGAAATCGCGCCGAAAATCATCGGCGTCCGTTTCGCGGACTCGACCGCGCTCCTCGTGGCGCCGGCCTACCGGTTCCTCCTCTTCGTCACGACGCCGATCAACTTCCTCATCCGTTTTTACGTAAAGTTCCTCGGTTTCCTTACCGGAGGCGACGCGAGCATCCATTCGCACAAGATGTCGCAGGAAGAACTCGAAGCGTTCATCGACTTCTCCAAGGAAGAAGGCGCCGTAGACGGCGGAGAACATAAGAAGATCAAGGGCGTCCTCGACCTCTCCGAAACGGAAGCGTCGTCCGCTATGACCCCGCGCGTCAAAGTGGATTTCATCCCCGCCGATTGCACGATCGACGAATCCATCGACATTTTCCTCGCCTCGTCGCATACCCGCCTTCCGGTTTCCGGAGAAGACACCGACGACGTCGACTACGTCGTCACCCTCCGCGAAGCCCTCGCTTGGCAGAAACAGGGGATCGGCGCTACGAAGCTCTGCGACCTCGACCTCGAAAAGATCATCAAGGTTCCGCTCACCAAGCCCCTCGACCAGATTTTCGAAACCTTCCAGAAGGCACGAAAGCACATCGCCCTCGTCATGGACGAATACGGCGGAGTCGCGGGCGTCATCACGCTCGAAGACATCGTCGAAGAAGTTTTCGGCGACATCAAGGACGAAAAGGACCGCGAAGAAGTCTACATCCGCCGCCGCGGCGACGGATCGCTCCACGTGAAGGGCGACGTCATCCTCGAAGACGCGCTCGAACACTTCGGCAAACTCGATCTCGAACGCTACGGCATCGAAGAATACGAAGGCGAAACCGTCTCGTACCTCATCATCGCCCTCCTCGAAAGCTTTCCCGACAACGGCGAGAAGATCACCGTGGGAACGAAAGACGACGGCTACGAATTCACCGTCGAGAAGGTCGACGACAACGCCATCGAAGACGTCCGCATCGTCCGGCTCAAAAAAGACGACTCCTCCAAAAAATCCAAGAAATAGCAACGTTCCATCACCCCTTCCCGCATGCTCGCGAGAATCACCATCGTCGGACGTCCGAACGTCGGTAAATCCAGCCTCTTCAACGCGATGGCCGGAATCCGCATCGCGATCGTCTCCGACATCGAAAACACCACGCGCGACATCGTCGAACACAAGGTCCGCGACGACGAGCACGAGGTTTCGTACATCCTCGCCGACTCCGGAGGTCTCGCCTTCGGTACCGACGACGAGATTCTCCGCGACGTCCGCAAGCGCGTCGAAGAATCCATCGGCCGCAGCGACCTCATCATCTTCGTTCTCGAATACGACAAGATCACCTCGTTCGACGACGAAATCGCCAAGCTCCTCCGCCGCTCCGGCAAGCACGTCATCGTACTCGCCAACAAGGCCGACAACCCGGAACGCGAACGCGAAGCCTACGAGCTCATGTCGCTCGGTTTCGACGACTTCGCCGTAGCTTCCGTCGCCCACGGCCGCGGTCTCTACCAGATCCGCGAAAAGATCGCCGAATTCATCAAGTCGAGCGGACTCGAAACCAACGAACCGGAATACGCCGAAGAGGTCCTCAAGATGGCTATCATCGGACGTCCGAACGTCGGCAAGTCGAGCCTCATCAACGCGATGACCGGCGAAAACCGCGTCATGGTCCGCGACATGCCGGGAACCACCCGCGACGCGATCGACACCGAAATCATGCATAACGGCGAACAGATCGTCCTCATCGATACCGCCGGAATCCGCCGCTCCGGAAAGATCGGCGCAGGAAACATCGAAGACTGGAGCGTTCTCCGCTCCGAACGCGCCATCGAACGCGCCGGCAACGTGGTGCTGCCC
>JASDUA010000014.1:766-6170 GCA_041891375.1 Patescibacteria group bacterium | reverse complement strand
CTCCACGTCGTACTGGATCATGGATTTCGTATCCAACGGCGTGAAGCTTCGCGACTACTATTACACGGTCTATTCGGGTGATACGGAGTTCAATTATCCGGGTGATACTTTCATTTACGCCGCGTTTGCCGAAGCTCCGTTCTGAGGAGCCGGAATCGCTCCCGCGACGGCGAAATAACGCGCTTTTCCTATGACGCCCTTTCGCCCATTTGCGCGAAAGGGCGTTTTGGAGTAAAATAGGGGAAAGAACGTAACCGATCCGTTCCATGAATTACCTCATTTTGAAGAGCATCGTAGACGCGACTTTGTCCGGCTACGTTTGCCGCAATTGTTCGTCCCGCGCTACCGATAAGGACATCCATGTCCTCTGAACCGCCGGAAACGCCCTCAATCTCGAGATTACCTGTCCGCACTGCCAGACCGTCGGAGTCGTGAAGGCCGAAGTGAACATGCTTCCGCCGGGAGGGCCGGCGAACCGCGAAGCGCACGCGTTTTTCGAAAACCTCAAGAACTCGATGGGGAAGGGGGGCGATACGGATTCCATTAAGGATTCCGACATTCTCGCCATTCGCGAAAGCCTCAAGAAGTCCGCATCCGTAAAAGATTTGTTCAACTAACATGATCGCACGCATCCTCTGGAGCTTCGTCCTCGTGGCGACCGTCTACGTCCTCGCCGTATTTTTCCAGCCGGAAAAGGCCGACGAGCTTGCCGACGTCTTCGGAATCAAGCAGTTCAACGTCGTCCTCCGCGAAGCGAAGAGCGGCGGTGCCCAGGATATCAAGATGAACCTCGACTCCGGCTCGGGCGGATACCTTGGCGAGTTCCAGGGAACCGTCAACCAGGCCCGCAGCGTCGTTGAAACCACCAAGTCCACCATCGAAACGAAGGTGAACCAGACGAAAAAAGTGGTAGACTCCGTCCAGAAGACCGCCGGAGCGATCGAAGAATTGAAGACCAACGTATCGGAACTTACGACGCTTTCCGGTTCTTCCGGTTCCGGAAGCACGTCCACCGGTTCCGTCTCTTCCGGTTCCGTCCGCACTACGAACAAGTAACCATAGAGCATGGAAGGATACCGAAGAAGGAAAATCTCAAATGAAAGCCCCCGGAATTCTTCCGGGGTTTTCGGTTCGTTTCTCCGAATGCTCGCGTTCCTTGCGGCCATTCTTATCGGTTCTTACTGGTACGTTTCCTCCTTCGGTTCCGTCCAGGTTCCCGCAACGGCGTTTTCCATCACGAAAGGGGAGACCGTTTCAGTATTGCCGAAGAAACTGAAGCTCGATACCGGCTGGAGGGCGAAGGCGTATCTCAAATACTTCGCTCCGGAAGTTACGGTGCAGGTGGGGACGTACCGCGTAGGAAAGCCTATGACTTTCGAAGAGGTCTTTACCGAAGTCCTTCCGAATCCGCAAACGAAAGACGTGACCGTCACCTTCCTTCCGGGTTGGACGGTGTACGATATCGACGCCTACCTGACCGATATGGGAATGATCGAAAAGGGGCAAGTCTCCTCGATTTCCGACGAAGATTTCGAGTATCTTCAAGAGACCTATCCGTTCCTCAAAGGACGTAAGACCGTCGAATGATTTTTGTATCCCGACACGTACCAAGTCCGCCCGGCAGCGAGCGTGACGAGCATCCTCTCGAAAGCTCTGACGAATTTCAATAAGAAGATCTATTCCAAGCATTCGGACATTTCCGCCTCGTTTTACGATACGCTCATCCTGGCTTCGGTAGTCGAGAAAGAAGAGCGTTCCGTAGCGAACAAGGCGAAAGTCGCCGGAGTCCTCCAGCGTCGCATCGACGGCGACTGCTCCGATACCGGAAGAACCATCGGAGCAGACGCGACGTTCTGCTATCCGTACGCGATTACGAGCAAGGAATGCACTCCTTCCTTCATCGTGAACCACTTGGATGAGGATACGGAATACAATACCAGAAAGCACGCGGGACTTCCTCCAACGCCGATTTCCAACCCTACCGACGACAGTTTCCTGGCGGCGAGAAACCCCGAAGGAACGGCTTGCTACTACCTGCACGATTCTGACGGCGTCATCCATTTCGCCAATACCGCGGCACAGCATAACGCGAACAAATCCAAATATCTGAGATAAGTAAAAGCCCCTCGCAAGAGGGGCTTTTCAGTGGTTCCGGAGGAGATTATTCCGGAATGTTCGGCACGTAACCGGAGAAGTCGATCATGCGACCCGCCAGTTCGGCTTCTTCTGTGCGGCTTTGGGCCTGTGCGGCAGCCTGCTTGCGTTGGTTGCGCTTCTGCGCGATGCCACGGATGGCCTTCATGATGCGTTGTCCCATTTCGGACTCCTTTTCCTGTTCGTTTGTTTTTGACCCCGGTTCCGTCGGAACCGTATACATTTTTTGTTCCACGCTCGGCATGCCTCGCGGGGTTGTGATGGTATTCAAAGATTTCGAATTGCAAGCCGTTTGTGAGAAATTCTTTTGATTTCCATAAATTCCATATATACTTAGTACATAAAGAAGACGGATATCATAACCGATTTTCCCATGCTCACCGACAAACAGCAGAGGGTGCTCGACATCGTTACCAAGTACATCCGCGAGAACGGAATGTCTCCCACGCTTGAAGAAATCCAAATCGAACTCGGCGTCCGGAGCAAGCATTCGGTCGTGCAGTTTCTCGAATATCTCGACAACAAGGGGTACATATCGAAGGGGAGGGGATACCGCTCCATTCGCCTTGGCGAACGTATTACCGCGTCGCAGCTCGCCATTCCGATTCCGATTCTCGGTTTCGCGAACGCATGACGACCTTTGGCTTTCGCCGACGAAGCCGACGTCTGAACCATCATGGTTTCCAAAAGCATCATCGGCGCCGACGAGAAGAAATACTTCTGCGTCCGGGTCCACGGTACTTCCATGAACCGTTTCATGGTAAAAGGGAAGCCCCTCGCTGACGGATCCGTCGCTCTTATCGATTCGTCGTACCGAACTGTCGACGACCCTAACGCCGCCTATCTCTGCATCGTAGACGGCGCGGCAACCTTGAAGAAAGTGAAAGTGGCAGGGGAGTCGATCTATCTCGTTCCGGAGTCTAACGACGTTTCGCATTCTCCGCTCGTTCTTTCCTGATCCGATCATTTCTCGATAAACGGCAAAGTCGTTGACGTTTACGATTTCTCGTAATCCAAATTCAAACCTCCGGGATACCGGAGGTTTTTTCTAAGGTACGTAATCGTTATCGTTTGATTTTACGAACAGTCAGCGTATTATCATGAAAACACTTAACATAACTTACATTATGTTAAGTGTTAGATATCTGAGAATCCGTCCCCCGCTTTCCATGTTTTGAGAAAATCTCGCACGTTCGATCGATTCGTTCATTACGTACCTCAGAATCCATAAGCAAGCTTCAGAGCGTACCGTCGAACAGTACGCGTTCCATCTTTCGGAACTCCTCCGCTACCTCGAACCGGAATTGGAGATTTTTGAGGACGGTCCGACCGATTTTCGACTCGCCTTCTATCGGACTCCGAAAACGACCGAAAAAAAGGCCTCAAAAACGCGCGTTCGTGAGTTTTTGTTTACGCAGAGTCGTGCGACAACAGAAAACGTCGCTATGACCGATTTAGACGGTTTTCGCGTATTTTTGGTCCAAAAGTGACTTTCCGTGCCTACGGCCAATGCCTACATGGTCTCGATCCGGTCATTTTTGAAGTTTTTGAAGAAACGATGAGAATCCTCGATCGATCCGACGACCGTTGAATTGTCGAAACGCCGGGACCGGCACGTGACGTTTTTGGAAGTCGACGAAATCGAACGTCTCTTCGACACTTGTTCATGAGACGACATTCAGGATAAACGCGATCTCGCGATACTCGAATGCATCTATTCGACAGGCCTCCGTATTTCGGAACTGACGAACCTCGACCGGAGCCGAATAAATTTCGAAACCCGGGAATTCGCGGTCCGTGGAAAAGGCGGAAAGATCCGCGTCGTGTATCTGACCGAACGTGCGGCGAAGCGGATTTCCGAATACCTGAACGCCCGCCAGGACGACTTCGAGCCGCTCTTCATCCGTCATAATTTCAGAAACGCGTTCGTCGAATCGAAAGATGGAACCAAGCGTCAATTGTCCGACGAAGACGTGAGGCTTTCACGGAATTTCATTACGACCATGGTCTCCAGGCGGGCGCTTCAGGCGGGCATCGTAAAGGACGTTTCCGCCCATACGCTGCGTCACTCCTTCGCTACCACGCTGCTTACCAACGGTGCCGACATCCGCGCCATCCAGGAGCTTTTGGGACATTCTTCGATTACCACGACCCAGGTTTACACGCACGTAACCAATCCAAGACTCAAGGAAATCCACGAAAAATTCCACTCGGAAAGCTAGGTTTGCCAAATGGAATCCCAATGGTTCAAGCGCCTATTGAGTTCCGGTTACGAAGCAGTTTCCGCCCTCGCGCTTCACGACGTCGAGGGCTTTTTCGTAGGCGTCGGCGTACCGTTTGTCCCGCGCTATTTCACGAAGACGGTTGACGGCCGTAAGGTATTTGAAGCTGACGAGTTTGCCTAACGCCTCCCGCCGGAGGGCTTTGGGATACTTCGAGAGGAACTTCGTCACCACGTATTCGTCCGTTTCGGAAATCCCCTTGTGGACCGTAAGCGTATCGAGGATCGCGTGTTCGACTCCGGCCGTCCGGAATTTAGTCCCTTCGATTTCGAGCGTTTCCGAAAGGCTGAAAAAATACGGGAACGCGTTCGTCCGCCCGGTCTTCGCTCAGGATTTTACGGTCTTGAAAACCAGCTTGTGGCGGTCGCTTACCGCTACGGTTCCGGAGTAATCCTTTGTATATACAATGAGCGTATTTGGAATTGACATGTCACGCATGCGGATTTCAAGCGATTTTGGGCCTGCGAGAAGGTAATTCGAGCCGCAATTCTTCGTGACGAGCTTTTTGGCAATCTTCCAATACGCGTTTTCGACTGCGCGGATTTCATCGAAATCGTTGTCGCCCCCGTCTTCGTCGACCAACAGGTAGAGGCCGTTTTTAATGGGCTTCAAAACCCCGAGCGACTTGAGGCGGTACGCGAGCTTGTAGGTTGCCGCCTTCCCTGCCTCTCCTTTGGAAAACTCAGGATCCACGTACTCGGAAAGATCCTGCAAATCGAAGGCTTTCGAGCCTTTCTTCGACATTTTCTTTACGATTTTGTGAATGTCCATAATCGTCTAAAACGTCTATTTTAAGGGAGAAACGTACTATATGCATAGTAATGATTCTACTATATGAATCAAGCCGGATTTTACATATTGATTCATGGAAAAATCGGACTCCCCTTTCGGTTCGTCCGATTCGTAGATTGGTTTCGATTACTCTTCGCGAACCTTTTCGTAGGTCTTCCCGTGTACGTAATCGATGC
>JASDUA010000014.1:0-756 GCA_041891375.1 Patescibacteria group bacterium | reverse complement strand
TTCTTCTCCCCTTCCCTGCTCTCGGAAGCGCTCGTTTTTACCGATATTCCTTCGGCGATGAGCGAGGTGGATTCGCTCGCGACCATCGAAACGGCGTTGATGGCCGTATGGAAATTCGAGTACACGATGGCGACGTTGTCGGTCCTAGCGAAGGTGAGTCAGAACGTTGCGGAGACGACGGCGAACACCGTGAGGAATCCGGTAATCTGGAAGTTGGAATTCAATGCCATTTCCGGGTATTTCTTTTCGAAAAACCTACGGAAGGATTTCGCCGACGCGAGTCCGAGAACGGACGCGAAAGTACCGAGCGGAGCGACGAAGAACATGGTCGCGATGGCGGCGTACATCCATCCGAATTGGATGAACCGGAGCGATGCCCCGTAGATTCCAGTCTTCGAATACGCTTCGAGCGCGACGAAGAACCTCGACATGATCTTGTACTCCTTGTAGTTCTTTGCCGAGTGGATGGTCAGAAGGAACTTCACGAAGTAGTACGGATCGGCCTTCTTGTTGAACATTGCCGAAAGCCGCTCGATGAGGAACGGACGGACGAGTCGCATAAGGAATGAGCTGTCCAACAATTCCGCGAGCGCTTTGACGTTTTCGAGGTGTGGGAAATCGACGGCGGAATTCTCCGCTCCGGTCGCTACCGCCGTACGGCGCTTGATTTCATAGAACGCTTCGCGTCCGAGGAACGAGATTCCGAAAAGCACGTCCACCAGGTCGATGGAATTGTCGTATACGATGCCCTTGCGG
>JASDUA010000013.1:0-1209 GCA_041891375.1 Patescibacteria group bacterium | reverse complement strand
CCACGAACAACTGCCCGTCGGGATACAACTGGATTCCCCACAGCGACCTCAAGGGGAATAACGACTGGTCGTACATCCGCGTAACGGAAGGATGAGCGTACCTCGGATACATCGAAAGCTGGGGAGCGAGCGGAAACTCCTACAACAATTCCTGGGGAATGAAGCAATGGACGTCTTCCTCCGTCGGAGGAGTATGTTTCAAGGTCATGGGCGTCGACGAGGATCCGGCGACCGAGACGGGAGTCTACCCGGTGGCCTTCGGAGTGCGGAATTCCGCCACCTGTACGGCATTGGGCGCCGGATGGAACACGCTCGACGTGACCGGCATCTTCGGGGCCGGGACTTGGGGCGGGCTCACGCTTACGAAAAACGCGTTCATCACCGGATCCCATTACGCTTCCAGCACCGGCTACGACGGCATGAGCTGGGGCGGCGACGGCTACGTGGCCACGAACTTCTACGACGTCCACGTAAAGTACCTGTGTTACAAATTCTTCGCGAAAACCGGCGCGCCGTTCAGCGACGCCCGACTCATCACGAGCGGAGCTTGTCCTTCCTGATTCCTTTCCGTAGATGGGAACGAACTCAAGAATTCCAACGGCGACACCGGATACCTCCAGCAGACCAGATACGGAATCTACGGAGGCGGAGTCTCCTCCTGGTGGACCGACGACCAAGTAGGCGGATGGATGACCAACTATTGGAGCGGTACGCAAGTCTCGAAGCTCTGCTTGAAAATCGACAACGCACAATAAGCCCATGCACCAGAAAAGCCCAGCACCGAAGGCGCCGATGAGCGCCGTACGGACCGTATGACAGAACCGTCCGAGAACCTACCGCACGGGGCCGAACCCGGTGGTTTTCGCGGTCGGCGCGTTCCTCGCGATTGCCGTCCTCGGAGGCACGTTCATGGCCGTAACGGGAGGATTCCGAAATTCTTCCCCCGCACCGCAAACGGATGCCGCGAAGGTTTGCAAGGACGCAGATTGTGTGAAAAAGCACGACAAGATCGTCATATCCTACACCGGAACGCTTTCCGACGGACGGATATTCGAATCGAGTTCCGACGGGGGAAGGATGGGCGGAGCGATCATCGAAGTCGGCGGCGGATGACCGCCCACGGGCTTCCATCGGAACCTCATGGGAATGAAAACGGGGGAAAGCAAAACCTTCACCGTCCCCTTCCGCGAAGCGTACGGTCCGAAATAC
>JASDUA010000012.1:0-1218 GCA_041891375.1 Patescibacteria group bacterium | reverse complement strand
CTCGAGCTCCGGTTGAAGGCTTTCGAAACCTACCGCGCGAAACCCCTTCCGTCGTGGGGTCCCGATCTTTCCGGCCTCGATCTCGAATCCATCGCGTATTTCGCCAAACCCGAGGGCGCCGGCGATAACAAGTCGTGGGAAGACGTTCCGGATTCCATCAAGAAGACCTTCGACCGTTTGGGCATTCCCGAAGCCGAAAAGCGCGTGCTCGCCGGAGTGGGGGCGCAGTACGACAGCGAAGTCGTCTACCATTCCCTTAAGGAAGAGCTCGCCGAAAAGGGCGTGATCTTCGAGGACATGTCGGTGGCCATCCGCGAACACGAGGACATGGTCCGCAAGCACTTCATGCGCGCCGTTCCCGTTTCCGACCACAAGTTCGCCGCCCTCCACGCGGCGGTTTGGAGCGGGGGGACCTTCCTTTACGTGCCGAAGGGCGTCGAAATCGAAGAACCGCTCCAGGCGTATTTCCGCATGAACGTCCGTTCGGGCGGGCAGTTCGAACATACCCTCATCGTGCTCGAAGAAGATTCTTCCGCGCACTACATCGAAGGCTGCAGCGCTCCCAAGTACGGCACTTCGAGCCTCCATGCCGGTTGCGTGGAAATCTACGTCGGAAAGCGCTCCAAAATGCGCTATTCGTCGGTGGAAAACTGGTCGATCGATACCTATAACCTCAATACCAAGCGCGCCATCGTCGAAGAGGACGCCTTCATCGAATGGGTGGGCGGACAGCTCGGATCGGGCGTGACGATGCTCTACCCCTGCTCGGTACTCGTGGGCGACCGTTCGTCGGCCAAACACGTGGGCGTAGCGTTCGCCAATGCCGGACAGAACACCGACAACGGCGCCAAAGTCATCCATATCGGCAAATCCACGACGAGCGAAATCATTTCGAAGTCGCTCTCGAAGGGCGGGGGAATTTCCACCTACCGAGGCCTCATCGACATTAAGAAGTCGGCTTCCGGAGCGGTTTCCCGCGCCGATTGCGACGGCCTCATCCTCGACTCGCTTTCCCGAAGCGACGCCGTTCCGGACATCCGCGTAGCGGCTTCCGACGCGACCGTCGCGCAGGAAGCGACCGCCGGAAAGATTTCGGAAGAAGAACTCTTCTACCTCCAGTCGCGCGGACTTTCGGAAGACGACGCGAAATCCATGGTGGTAGGGGGGTTCCTCGCTCCGGTCGTACGCGAGCTCCCGCTCGAATACGCCGCCGAACTC
>JASDUA010000011.1:0-6435 GCA_041891375.1 Patescibacteria group bacterium | reverse complement strand
CTTGGGCACCCCGTCGTCCGTATCATACGTTCGTCCGTACGCGGCGATTTCGACGGCGAGATACGAAACCGCGAAGAACCCCACGGATAACGCGAAGAACCAGAACGCGGCCTTCCGCTTGGAAAAACGGAAAGAAGGCCGAAAGGCGGGGAAGCGGAAATTTTCGAAAGAAGGTTTCCTCATTCGGGTTCGTTAACGCGGAACAGGATACTCCGGAATCCGAATCGGGCAAACGGGAAACTCGCCCGCGATTCGCGTCTTGACGAAACGTAATTCGTAAGTAATAAGAATCCCGTCAAACAAACACGAAGGAGTATTACGCCATGAACCAAACCAAAGGGAACGTCAAAAACCGTTTCGGCCGGATCCCAACCATCGCCGCACTTGCGGCAACCGCCCTCCTCTGCGTCGCCTGCGCGTCGGGGAATACGGCGGGAGCGAAACCCTCCGCGCCACAACCGTCGCCGGTATCCGTCGAGATTTCCCACCCGGAATCCGAAGTCCTGGTCACCGTGAAGGGAAAAGACCTGGCGGTAGTGCACGACGAAGCGTACAAAGCGTTCGTGGGCGATCTCGAACGCATCGCCAAATCACGCGACGTGCGTTTCTCGAAATTCGGCGTCTCCGTCATGGAAACTTCGGATCCGGGCAACCGCCTCTACCGCATCGACTACCGCATCCACGTCTCGAACGCGGGCAAAGCGAAGCCGCACAAGGTGGTCGACATGCGCGGGACCGTCTGGAAGGAAGCCGGGAAAGCCAAAACCAAAGCGCAAGCCCGCGCGGCCGAAACCGTCGCCGCATGGGAACCCAAAATGCGCAAAACGTACGACATCGCCGGGAAGGAAGTCGCCTCTTCCGGCAATGCCGACCTCTACCACGTCGCCACGATGCTCTACGGCACTGAAAAGCGTCCGTAAACCGTCCGAAGCGACGGAAACCGCCCCGTTTCCGGGGCGGTTTTTCTTGCGGCAAGCGCTTCCCTTGTTTTCGGAAGACGAAAGAATAGAATTTACGGAATTTCAATTATCCAGCGACATATGGCCGAAATCAGGATGCGAAAAGCACGAAAGGCTCGATTCGGATGATTCACGCTAGGCGAACTCATCGTCGTGGTAACCATTCTCGCGATCCTCGCGACCGTAGGTTTCCTTGCCCTTTCGGGCTACACGCAGGACGCGAAGAACTCGGCGGCGAAGACGAACGTCCGTTCAGTATACTCCGCCATCGTTTCGGAAAGCGCGGTTACCGGTAACTCCGCGAGGTACTACGTCGTCCACGACCCCGTTTACGCGCTCTCCGGATGAATCGTGGCCATAGACGGGAACCCGAAAACGTTGACGGGATGAGACTGGAACCAGCCCTGAACGAACTATTCGGCCGGAAATCCCGATTTCGTGAAACTGAAAATGAATCCCGAGAAATTCCGGGTTTCGGACTTGCTGAATCGTATTTTCTCCTTGGCTTATTCGGCGAATACGAGGTATCCGATAGTCTGAGCGGCCGAACTTACGGATACGCAAAACGGAAAAACGAGACAGAAATCCTACGTTCAGGCAGTCGGAATCACGCCCGATAAGATCGCCTACGTGACGGGGAATTATCCGGTGTGAACTTCGGGGTCGGTGACGGGACTCGTGAAGGACATCGCCAATCCAAGCCTTACGTGAGCGCTTTTGGACGGCGGTTCCGCGGGAAACACCATCGCGTGCCCCTCCTGAAGCGGATTGAACGGATCGGTTTGCGTCGCTTCACTCCCCGGAACCTGCGGAACCTCCAACGGCCAATCGTTTTCTTCGGCCCCCTCCACGAACCTCTGCACTTCGACGGGCGGGGTTTCGACGGTGACGGGCAGCGGACCGTGGAACTGGTCGTGCCTCTGACAATACGGCGGTTGAGACGCGGCGTGCATGGCAACGAAATTCGCGTACAAATGCCTTTGCAACAACGACCCCGGCAATACGGTATGGTACGTTTCCTCCAATCTTTCCGGTGGCGGATGCAGCGCTTACAGCACTTGCGGAAACTGCGGAAACGGAGGTTGAGTGTTTTGGACCTGTTACGCCCAATAGTCATGAAAACCGCCCCGTTTCCGGGGCGGTTTTTCTTTGGGTTCGAATGGAGCGTTTCCGTCGACGTAGACTACGCGGGCAAGGTGAAGAGCGCCGCTTTGCGGATCTTACCCCGAAGCGGATAATCCTCAAGCGGAACCGGATCGAGAATCGGTTTCCCATCCGGAGTCTTGTTGACGTACGGATCGAGCACGTACCAGCTTTCGCCCTTCTTGAAGGCGACGCAGCGGTGACCATATGAGCTTTTCGATACGACGAACATGTCGGCGAAGTTCGCCTTGGGGTCGTTCGGAGGAAGTCCGGAGGCGATTTCGGTAGGGCTTCTCGACGGATCCGGGGAATTGCGCATCCCTACGGCGCCGTACGAATTCTGGACCTGGATCGCGTCACCGCGCCCCAGTCGGACTCCGAAAATGCGTTCCGCGTTTTCCCGGGCGGTTTTCGAACAGAGGGTCGTTCCCGTGCCCGAGCGTTCGGCAGGTCCGGAAGAAATGCCGCCCATCGGTACGCCCGCGGGTTTTCCGCCGCGATCGAGGGACATCTTGGCGACCTGCACGTGGAATTCCTGGATTTTCGCCGCGTACGGGCCTTCTTTGCCGAGGTCGACGCCGGCACCGAGGAGGTCTGCCTTAAGTTTGGCCACCTGGTCCGGCTTGTCGGAGAACCCGAGCGTCGCGGAAAGGACGTTGGCGAGGGCTTCGGCTTCCTTAGGGGTATCGGCTTTCACCAGCATGTGCTGGGCGGTCATCGCCTCGCGGACGGTGTCCGAAACTTCATCGGAAACGATTTCTTCGAAATGTCGGGAATGCGCGTCGAGCGCGGCCTTCTTGTCGGCCTCGGAGAGTTCCTTCGAAGAAAGCACTTCGATGGTGTATCCGTCGAAGATGGGAAGATATTTTCCGTTCTGGTCGTAAAAGCCCGGACGGGGATCGAGCTTCTTCGTACCTTCGGTGCCGTTGATCTTCACGCGGTTCACTTCGTCGGGAAGGATGTCCCCCGCTCCGACGCTTCGGTTGACCTTGTCGTTCTTTCCGAAGTCGACGACGAGTTTCATGCCCGGACCCTTGCCCGGTTCGGCGTTCATCGACGCTTTGAGGATGGCGTCTTTCCCCTGGCAAGGGGAACCTCCGCCTTCGACGAGGAAGATCTTGGAAAGGTCCACGCCGGACATGCGGAGTTTCGCCACGTCCTTTTCGGTCATGGTCGCCACGTCGAGCTTTTCGAGCACTTTGGCGGCTTCGGCGTTCGCGGGATCTTTGGCGGCGGCTTCGGCGGCGCCCTTCTTGATCTGGTCGAACCGCCCCTTGATGTCGGATTTCTTGAGCGTATCGGCATTCTTGCCCATTTCGATGGTACGACGCATGGAAGCGGCGACCGCCGAAAGGGATTCCTTATCGTTCGGATTCACCGGCGGAAGGTCGGTACCGTTGTCGAGGTCGTACGAACGCACGTGGAAAATGAGGACCGCCCGCTCCCCTTCGGGCAAAGCGGCGACCATGTCCTTCTGTTTTTCGGGGGTTGCGCCCTCGAAGCCCGCGCGATAGAGCGAAACGAGAGCGGCGTTCCATGCCTTGTCGAGCGCTTCCTTTACCGCCGGATTCGACTTGAGCGAATCGAGCGTACGGAGGAATTCGGGGTTCTTCGCCAAATCCTTCAACGCATCGGGGGTTTTCTGAAGTTCGGAAAGGGCCTTCTCCGCGGGGGTCTGTTCGGGCTTGGGCGCCGCGGAAACCTTCTCCGCTACCTGGTTTTCTGCCATGGGTGTTTATTTGAAAAAACTGAAGAACGATTCGAGCGAAGCCTCCGCGTCGCGACGTTCGACTACCGCTTCCTGCCGTTCGCGTTCGAGGATTTCGGCGAGCCTCGACATGACGTTCGCCATTTTCTCTCCGGTGAGCGTTTCGACCCCATCGGAAAGCGCTTCGGAAAGAAGGGTTTCGATTTCGGAACGCGCCTTCTCGGAAAGCGGCGATTCGATCACCGCGGCCCAAACGGCGTATTCTGGGAACGTCGAAGACGCCGAACGGAGGAGTTCGGCGAATTTCTTGGAGGCGGGCGGAATTTGGACGTCGGTCATGGTTTTGCGCTTACCCTGACATCGTACCATTTATTCGGACCTTTTAGCAAATGTTCCGCCACGGTCGCAAGGAATGTTCGAAAGCACAAAAAAGACGCTCTTAGAAGCGCCTTTCATGAGTGCCTGAACTATCTGAAATTCCTTCCCCTTCCGCCGCGCGGGTCTCAGCGGTCGCGGCTCGGAGCGTGGACGGTTCCCGGCTTGCCCGCCGGCTTGTTGGGTCGCTCTTCGTTTTTCGAATGGCGGGCGCGGGGCTCTTTGGCTTCTTCGATTTTACCGAAACGTCCGCTTCGAGCACTGAATCCGCGACCACGGGGAGCGCGACGGGCCTCAGCGGCAGCCTTCGCTTCGCCCTCGGCGATGGCGTCGGTCGTGGGGAACGGGTGGTCTTCTACGACCGGAACCTTGAGTTTGATGAGGCGTTCGATGTCACGGAGGTATTCGCGTTCTTCGCCGTCGCAGAACGACATGGCGAGTCCGCTCGCGCCGGCGCGTCCCGTGCGGCCGATGCGGTGGACGTAGCTTTCCGGTTCGTTGGGAAGGTCGTAATTGACCACGTAGGTGAGATTGTCGATGTCGATACCGCGGGCGGCGATGTCGGTCGCAACGAGAACGCGGATTTCGCCGTCCTTGAATCCGTTAAGTACGCGCTGGCGGGCGTTCTGCGACTTGTTCCCGTGGATGGCTTCGGCGTACACGCCGGTGCGCTGGAGGTCTTTGACGATCTTGTCGGCCCCGTGCTTGGTGCGCGAGAAGACGAGGACCTGCTTCATCGATTGGTCTTTCAGGATGTGTGAAAGGAGCGAGCGCTTGTCGTTTTTCGAGACGAAATAGACCTTCTGGGCCACTTTTTCGGCGGTCGAGGAAACCGGAGTCACCTCTACGCGGGCCGGATTCCTGAGGATGGTCTGCGAAAGCTTCACGATTTCGTCCGGCATGGTCGCCGAGAAGAGGAGGGTCTGGCGGTCGGCCGGAATCTTGGCGATGACTTTGCGGACGTCGTGGACGAATCCCATGTCGAGCATGCGGTCGGCTTCGTCGAGAATGAAGATTTCGACGTGGCGGAGGTCTACATACCCCTGCCCCATGAGGTCGAGGAGGCGCCCCGGAGTCGCGACGAGGGTGTCTACGCCCTTGGAAAGGCGGTCGGTCTGGGCCCCCTGCCCTACGCCGCCGAAAATGACGGTGTGGCGGAGCGGGAGGTTGTGGCCATACGCGGAAAGGGATTCGCCGATCTGGATGGCGAGTTCGCGGGTGGGCGTGAGGACGAGGCAGCGGATGGGGCGCTTGAAGCCCTTTGCCGGCTGTCCGGGCTTAGCCGGAGACCATCCGCCATTGGCGGAGAGAAGCTGGAGAACCGGGAGCGAGAACGCCGCGGTCTTCCCCGTACCGGTCTGTGCGCAACCGATGAGGTCGCGGCCTTCGAGAATGACCGGAATCGATCCCGCCTGAATGGGCGTGGGAACGGTATACCCTTCGGTATCGAGGGCGCGGAGGATGGGCTCGGAAAGTCCGAGGTCTTTGAAGAAAACCAAAATTCGAGAATGAAAGAATGAGCCCGGATAGTACGCTTTTCGAACGAAAAAGAAAGTCTCGCGTCAAATGGCGGGTCCGAATCCGAAGAGCTCGTTCCTGCGTATGAATTTAGCAAAAAATTGACATAAGCCGGATGGGCGTAAAATAGGACGGTACGAACCTTACCCAATTAGACTATGCGAACGCCTTCCCCTTTCAGAAAGCCCGCGATTGCGGCTTTTGCGTTCTTCGGCACCTTCCTCACCCTCTCGCTCGGTTATGCCGCGTGGGACGGGACCATGGCGTCGGTCACTTCGGGGTCGCCCCTGAGCGCATCCAATTGGAACGCGATCGTCAACAACGTCAACCAACTCAACGACCGATCCGCCGTAATGGCTGCCAACTCGGTACGTTCGGACTGAGGAAACGCCAACGGCAGCAACGTGAACATGCTTACTTTGAACGTGAACCTCACGGGAAAAACCGGAAAATGGATCCACGTGTACGGCGGTACGTCCATAACGGAAACCAGCAACACCTCGAACGCGTCCATAATCCGTCTGATTATCGATAACAACGCAGGGCAAACCACGACGGTGTCGGCCATCAGACAGGGCGTCGGAGCATATTCCAACGTCAATTGGGACGGCAATTCCACGGCATCGCTATCTACCCAGGGATATTTCCAAATACCCGCCGCATACGCCGTAGCGAACGCGACCATCAGGCTCAACGGATGAGTGGACAGCGGAAATTTCAACTGGGGAGACC
>JASDUA010000010.1:0-6771 GCA_041891375.1 Patescibacteria group bacterium | reverse complement strand
GTCCTTCCCGAGAGCGTACGCGAGTTTGGATTTGTGCGCCTTGAAGTTGGAATGCTCGAGGACTTCGCGAATCCCCACCATGTCGCGGAGTTCGTTGGGAACTTCGACGCCCACGAGCCCGACGCCCGGAATCGGCGCCTGGATGCGGATGGATTTCGCCTTGAGCGCGAGAGTGAGGTCCTTCTTGAGGTTCTCGATTTTGGAAAGGCGGACGCCGTCGCTCGGTTCGAGACGGTATTGCACGACCGTCGGTCCGGCCTTGTGCCCGGCCATTTCGACGCTGATTCCGAACTGCAACAGCGTCTGTTTGATCATGAGCGACTTCTCCTTGATTTCGGATTCCGAAACGGTGTTCTTGTGTTCGACGTGACTGAGGAGCGAGGTCGGCGGGAGTTCCCAGGTTCAGAAATCGGGAGTCGATTTCTTGGGGGAGTCATGCTTGGCGAGTTCTGCGACGCCTGTCTTGAGTGCGGATTTCGGTTCATCGGATTCTTCCCCGTCGTCCTTGCCGAAGAAGTTCGAAAGAAGGCTTTTGGGCTCCTTCTTAATAATGGTGATGTGCTTCGGCGCGTTGGTAATGGAAAGCTGCGCAGGTTCCAGCTTTTCGACGGATTTCTTTTCGCGGTCGCGTTCCTTGCGGATTTCTTCGAGCTCCTTTTCGATCTTCTTGCGTTCGGCGTCGTATTCGGCCTTGAGCTTCTTGTCGACCTTGGGATCCTTGGTAGGCTTGTCGTCCGAGCGGAATTCCTTAGCGACCGCCTTAACAGATTCGACGCTCGGAAGCTTGGAATGGATGTGCGAAATGACCTTGCGGTACGAAATACGGAGCGTGAGGTAGAGGGAAACGAGGAAGACGACGACGAGGAAGATGACCGCCGGCGAACGACCGAAGAGGTCTTTGAAAATATCGAAGAAATCGAGATAGCCGTTCCAGGCGGAAGGCTGCCACATCTCGGAAAGCGAGGTGACGGAAATCCAGAACAGGAGGAGTCCGAAAAAACGCGCGAAATTCCACGAAAGACGGTTCACGGCGATCATCGCCCCGATGGCCGCGACGATGGGAACGAAGAACTCGCGATAGCGGACGCCGAGCAACAGGGAAAGAGCGCCTTCGAGCGCTCCGCCCACGAGCGAGGTCTTGTCGCCGAACATGACGAGCGCTGCCAAAAACAGCAAAAAGCCTCCGAAGAACAAGCTGCGGAGTTCTTGCCCGATGACGGGTCATTTCTGTTTTTTCTTTCTCGCCATGAACGGTTTCTGGTAGTCGCGGGGATTATACGCAAGCCCCCTCCGGAAGCAAAGGAAAGCGCATCCGGCTTGAAAAAACGGGGGTTTCGCGTATAAATCCTCCGTTCGTGCCGAAACGCGCGGTCAAGACATCCATTTTCAAATCGTCCATGCTCAAATTCGTCGAATTCATCCAGAAGCGCCCGAAAGACCGCACCATCCGTTCCGTCCGCGCGATCTACGCCGTAGCGCTCGCGTCCCTCCTCGTTCTCGCGTGAGCGGACTATTCCCTCCCCTTCGCTTCGGCACTCGGCGAACCGAACGCCACCTACGCCGAATACGCCCTCGCGGCGCTCGCGCTCGTTCCGGGAATCGTTGCCGCCGGCGGTTGGTGCGTAGCCAAGCGCAAGCACGTACGCATGGCTCAGCTCGCGGGTTCGATCTTCCTCTTCGTCCTCTCCGCTTCGATCGTCGCCACTCCTTCGGCTTCGGTCCAGACCGCCGCTCCGGCGACTACCGGCACGCTCTCCGCTTCCGAACTTGCGGCCGCTTCCGCCCCGAAGGACGAAAAAACCCCGGTAAACGTTTCCGGATGGCTCAAACTCTTCGCCTTTCTCGCGCTTTTCTCCGGAATCACCGGAAAGATGGTTACCGAAAAATGCCTCAAACACGGCGAAGTCATCAAAAAAATCCGCGTCTAGCGGATTTTTTTATCGGGCATAAAACGGCTTGACTATGCCGGATTCCGAAATATAAAAATACTCGCGACCATACGGTTGACCAAACACAAACCCAACGGAACCAAACCAAGGAGAATCACATGCGCGCCTACCCCATGCGTCTTTTGGCGGTGGCCGCGGCATTCTTGCTGGCCACCTACCTATGGAACGAGTTCGGGAACGCCCTGCTCGAATGGCAGAACGGCCTACCCGACGTCTACCGCTACGCCTTTTCGTTCTTCGTCGGCACGTGCCTATGGCACATTACCGGCTTCGACGACGCGATACTGTTCGCGGGAAATTACTCTTCCTGCCGAAATCCGAGGGAAAGGCTTCTGTCCCACCTCGGACTGTACGTCGCCGTCGCGCTGATGCTGGCGCTCGTCTACGTAAGCGGATCGCTCATCGCGGACTTCATCCGGAACCTCCGGTGGTTCGTAGTGGCGGCGCTGTCGTACGTGGCCTGGGACACGTTTCCCGACAACCACTGGCTGAAAGGCTGGATACTCTCGATCTTCGGAAAAACGCCGGAGGAAGGCGACGACGAAGACGACGAGAGTTCGCTCATCGCGAGAGTGAAAGCGAAGTTCCGGTATGCCGCCGCGTATCCGTTCGTAGTGCAATTCATGACCTTCACCGTGAATTCCTCGGACGACTACGTGGCCAATACCGCCGCAGTAATGGTTCTGAAAGACCAGACAACGAAATTCGCGTTGCTTTCCGGCGTGATGTTCGGAGCCGTAACCATGGCCCTTCTGGTCTCGAAGTTCCACGAAAAAATCATTCCGAGAGACGTTCCGGCCATCCGGGCTTGGATCTTCCTTGGAATCGCCGCGGTCATCGCGGTCTTCTGAAACCCCCTCCGCGAGGGGGTTTTCTTTTTCCTTCGCGATTTGACGCGGGATTCATTTCGCGTTATAAATCACGAAACCCGAAACCCTCACTAAAGCGCGAAATGAGTTCCGCAACCAAGTCCTCCCGTTTCGGGAGCGCCGAGAAAGCGCTCCTCGTCATAATCCTTCTCGTTACGGGAATTTTTCCGTATTTCCCGATTACCGCCCACGGGGTGGTGAACTGGTATGTAACGGGGTTCGACGACCTGCTCATTTTCGCGGCCACGTTCCTCGCGGCAAAGAAAGCGGGGCGTTCCGCGTACGCGATCGCCGGTCTCATACTGGCGGTAACGTGCATGCTCGTCCTCGTATCCTACGCGGGAAAAGAACTGAGCGCCTATGCCGAATACGCGAAATGGAGCGCGATCGTTCCCTTGTTCTACGCCGCCAAAGAGGGATACAAACTTTGGAAGGGCGATGAAGACGGAGATGCCGAAGAAACGTGGTGGATGAAATACCAGATGTTCGGACGCGCGTTCTTCGGCTTTGCCGCGAACTGCCTGGACGACATCGCCCTCAATACCTCCATGCTCGCCGGCGCCTACGCCACCCATACCGAACAATACCTCTTCGGCATCGGGTTCGGCGCGTTCACCATGGTAGTTCTGGCTGCGGCGGTCGGAAACAAGATCAGGGATTACCCCCTGCTGTACGTCTTCGGCTACCTATTGGCCGCGGCCGTCATCCTGCTTCTCTGATTCGCGTAAACCCCCGATCGAAACCTCCGGTCCCGGGGGTTTCTTTTTTTGTGCGTACGAACGGCGCTTTGACAAGAGGGAAAGTTGAAACGGCCGCGGAAATACGGTACCATGACAGAAGTTTCCAAGATTCCCCTTATGGCGAAGAACGACACCGCTAAACATACCGACGCGCCGAAAGGCCACGACTGGGCCGGAGCGGCGGAAGAACGTCTCGAGGAACTTTCGGGAATCCAATCGATCCTCGATCCCGAAACGAAGACGATGACGCTTTCGAGCATCCGTCATTTCGTCCTATGAGAAGACCCCGACACCCGCAAGATGCTGGGGCAGGTCGACCTCTTTCTCAAAGGCGAACTCAACCAGGCGGAAAAAGGCACCGAACGACGCCTCGCGGCGATATTCTACGCCATCGTTACCAAGACCCGCCTCTTCCCCGTAGAAACGCCCGAGATGCGCCGCCTTTTCCGTCTGTTCGTCGACGAAATGGAAAGTCAGCTCCACTTGGTGACCCGCGTTCCGACGATGAACGAATTTTTCCGCGAAGCCGGAAAAACCGGATTCTTCGACCAGTTCAGAAAGCTTATCAATTCGGTGGAATTCCGTCTCCGCATTCTCGACAACAAGGTTCGGGTGAACCAGATGCGCGCGTTCCTCTTCCTCTGCGAATACTACGTGCACTTCCTCGAACGGGCGTACAAGGACCTCTCGATGTCCGAACGCGTTCTCGAACTCTACGTCGTCCGCATGGACATCCGCAAGATCCACTTCTTCTTCGAGCGCAAGTTCGGCGCGTGGTTCGGCTTCACGTTCTTCCGCAGCATTTCCGCGTACGGAACGAGCTTCGGACGCCTCGCCATGACTTGCGTGCTTTCCATCGTCCTCTTCGGAAGCGTCTATTGGCTTGCGGACTACTTCGCCCCGGAGGACGTCCGAATGATCGGCAGCCTCACCGACTACTCGAGCTATCTCTTCAATTCCCTCGTGACGATTTCCGGCCTCGGTATCGACGCGAGCCCGCAGACGGCGCTCCAGCGCGTCGCGATGGGCGTGAATACGGTCTACGGAATGGTCGTGTTCGGCATGCTCTTCAACGTCATCTCGACGAAACTCTCGATGAATAACTAAAGACGGCGGAGGTCCATGACGGCGCCGGACGCAAGACTGTCGGTTCCGAATGTCTTGCTTACCAACGTCGTCATGGACCTTTTTAAAACCCGAAAAGGAGAAATATCCGGACAGAAAACCGTTCAGTACTGACAGGTTTTCGTCCGGATATTTTTCTTTAGGCACGAGGAATCCGAATGGAACCTGGGCAGATTAGAAGGTGAACTTCGATTCCAGGTTCGCGATGCGCTTTTCGAGCGGGGGATGCGACGAGAAGAACTGGAAGATGGACGACCTGGAGGCGATCTTCATGGTAGCGAGACGTCCGTCGTCGAAGGTTTCGGTGCGTTCGGTCATGGATTGCAAACGCTTGAGCGCCGCGATCATCTTCTCTTTGCCCATGTACTTGGACGCCCCTTCGTCGGCGCGGAATTCGCGGTGGCGGGAGAACCACATGAGAATGAGGCTGGCGAGGACGGAGAATACGGTCTCGAGCACGAATACGGTGAGGTAGTATCCGATTCCCGGTCCGGAGCTTCCTTCGGATTCGGAATTGTTCGAGCGGAGGGCCGAGTCGATAATCCCCCCTACCACGCGCGCCGCGAAGATGACGAACGCGTTGATGATACCTTGCAAGAGCGCCATAGTGACCATGTCCCCGTTGAGGACGTGAGCCATTTCATGAGCGACGACGCCTTCGATTTCGGAAGCGTTCATCGATTCGAGGAGTCCGGAAGAAACGGCTACGAGAGAGGAATTCTTGGTAGCACCGGTCGCGAAAGCGTTAGGATCGGCCGAAACGTATACGCCGACTTCGGGAATGTCGATTCCGTTCTCTTTCGCGATGCGCGCGACGGTAGCATACACGAGCTGCTCTTTGGGCGAATAGTCCATGAGCCGGGTCTCGGAGAGGATTTCGATGCCATACGCGCTCTTCGCCATCCATTTGGACATCCAAAGGCTGAAAAACGAACCGATGAAACCGTAGGCGAGAGCCATGAAAGCCAACGGCGCATATCCGCCGGCGGAAGAAGATATGTTGATACCGAAATACCGCTCGACCACGAAGGATACGGCAGTAAACACGAGAACCACGGCGAGGTTCATCACGACGAAAAGGAAAACGCGTTTCAAAAATGCGAACATTGTATGAAAAAAATTATTCGGACCCGAAATCGGGCCGACTCCAAATTATAAGCCCTTCCCCCGAAAATCAAGGGAAGGGCTTACGGGTTTTTTCGTTTTCTTCGAATTAGTGGGAAGAACAGGTTCCGCAACCGCCCGATCCGCAAGAATCGCCGGTGGAACATCCGCCTTCGCCTTCTCCGCCGCCGAAAATGGAGGCGAACATCGAAGAAAGTTCGGCCTGATCCGGAACGGTTCCTTCGAAAATCATGTCTTTGAAGTCGATGGAATCTTCTTCGATGCAGAGGGCCGGATTGGCTTCGATGCCGAGTTCGGCCTTATAGGCCGCGTCGTCGGTCGATTCGACCTTGACGAAATCGGAAAGTCCGAGCCCCGCGAGAGCGGAAGACACGGACTTTTCGAGATTCTCGAGCTCTTGGCCGGAGCCTACGAGTTTGACGAGCATGGATTTGGAATTGTGGAGGTTACGCTGCCGGAGCTTCGGCTGCGGCCGGAGCGGCGGTTTCTTCGTCCGAACCGTCACGGTTCGGCTTCGGTGCGTGGGCTGCGACGATGGCGTCGGTAGCCGGAGTGAGGAATTCGAGCTTCTTGTAGTTGCCTACCACGTCGGAAACGTGGATGACGTCGCCTACCTTTTCGAGCTTGGCGATGTCTACTTCGATTTCGTCTACGAGGTCTGCGGCGAGAGCCTTGACGTCGATTTCGTGGAGGTTGGACTCGATGAGAGCGCCTTCGTTCTGAGCCTGGGACTTGCCTACGAGCTTGACCGGGATGGCAACGTGGATCTTTTCCTTAGCGTTGACGGCGAAGAAGTCGATGTGGAGGAAGTCGCCGGTAACCGGGTGTTTCTGGACTTCGTGAGCGAGAACGTTGTGCTTCTTGCCATCGACGGTGAGTTCGATGATGTGGGACATTCCGGCCTTGCGGAAAAGGCGGAGGAAATCGGAGTTTCCTACGGTGATGTGGATCGGGGCGACGTGG
>JASDUA010000009.1:19013-38216 GCA_041891375.1 Patescibacteria group bacterium | reverse complement strand
CGTGGCGGTAGGCCCCGGCAAACGTGACAAGGACGGAAACCTGGTTACCATTGACCTCAAGCCGGGGGACAAGGTCCTCTCCGGCCAGTATTCCGGAGACGAAGTCGAAGTCGACGGCGTGAAATACCGCATCGTCGCGTTCGATTACGTGCTCGCGAAAATTTCCTAAACCGAACCCCATGGCGGATTTCTTCCCCTTCGTCCTCACGACCGGACAAACCGTGTACCTCAATGCCGACCATATCGTCTCCATCAGGTATAACGGCGGCTTCTATCTCGTCACGACGAGCGAACTCACCGCGAGCGCTTCCCCCGTGCTGAAGACCCAGAGCCTTTCCAACCGTACCTACGAAGTGAAGGAGATTCCGTTCGAACTCCAGTAATTCCGCGCCGTCAGGCCGGATTTTCCGTAACCCTTTTTTCTATGTCCGCTAAGCACATCCACTTCGGCGACGAGGCCCGCTTCCAAATGTTCGCGGGAATGGAAAAAGTCGCCAAAACCGTTACCGCCACCATCGGTCCCAAGGGTCGAAACGTCGTATTCTCCCGCGGATACGGCGCTCCGCAGGTCACCAACGACGGCGTGACCATCGCCAAGGAAATCGAACTCGAAGACAAGATCGAGAACATGGGCGCCGACCTCGTAAAAGAGGCCGCTTCCCGTACTAACGACGCCGCGGGCGACGGTACCACCACCGCCACCCTCCTCACCTACGCAATGGCAAAGGAAGGCCTCCGTGAAATCCGCTCCGGCATCAACGCCATCGAACTCAAGAACGGCATGAAGAAGGCCGGCGCGATCGTCGCGGCCGAACTCGCCAAGAACGCCAAGCAGATCAATTCGCAGGACGAAATCGCCCAGGTAGCCACCATCTCGGCGCAGGATGCCGAAGTGGGCGCCATCATCTCCGACGCGATGGACAAGGTCGGCAAGGACGGCGTCATCACCGTCGAAGACGGCCAGACCTTCGGTCTCGAAGTCGAAGTTACCGAAGGCATGAAATTCGAAACCGGCTACGTGTCGCCGTACATGGTGACCGATACCGAAAAGATGGAAGCCCGCGTGTCCGACGCGCACATCCTCATTACCGATAAGAAAATCTCGTCCCTCAAGGACCTCATCCCGGTTCTCGAACAGCTCGCCGGCGCCGGAAAGCGCGAACTCGTCATCATCGCCGAAGACGTCGAAGGCGACGCGCTTGCCGGTTTCATCCTCAACCGCATGAAGGGCGCGTTCTCGGTTCTCGCTATCAAGGCTCCGGGATTCGGAGACCGCAAGAAGGAAATGCTCAAGGATATCGCCGTCCTTACCGGAGCCACCGTCATTACCGACGAACTCGGCTACAAGCTCGAACACGCGTCGATGGAACACCTCGGCCGCGCCAAGAGCGTCGTGTCGACCAAGGGCGATACCATCGTATCCGGAGGTGCCGGCGACAAGTCCCGCATCGACGCCCGCGTCCGCGAAATCAAGGCGCAGGTCGAAGCGTCCAAGTCGGATTACGACAAGGAAAAACTCCTCGAACGCCTCGCTAAGCTTGCCGGAGGCATCGCCGTCATCAAGGTGGGCGCCGCCAGCGAAGTCGAAATGAAAGAAAAGAAGCTCCGCATCGAAGACGCGCTCAACGCTACTAAGGCGGCCGTCGACGAAGGCGTCGTAGCCGGAGGCGGCGTAGCCCTCCTCAAGGCCTCCGGAGCGCTCGAAGGTGCCAAGTTCGACAACCGCGACCAAGAAATCGGCGCGCAGATCGTCGCCCGCGCGCTTTCGTATCCGGTCCGCCAGATCGCTGAGAACGCCGGAAAGGAAGGTGCCGTCATCGTCGCCGACATCCTCCGTAACGGAGATGCCAACTACGGATACGATGCCGCGAAGGACGAATTTACCGACATGGTGAAGTCCGGTATCATCGATCCGAAGAAGGTATCCCGCTCGGCGCTTGAAAACGCCATCTCCATCGCGGGCATGTTCCTTACGACCGAAGCCCTCATCGTCGAGGCTCCCAAGAAGGAAGAACCCGCCATGATGCCGCCCGCCGGAATGGGCGGAGGCATGGGAATGTACTAAGCCGAACCTCGAAAAAATCCCCCGGAAACGGGGGATTTTTCATGCGGGATTTTCGATGCGACAAAGGCTTTCGCCGGTATTGGCGGACTTTTATCTGCCGATGGGTTCGATAAGCGTGACCGTCTGATCGCAGAGGGGATCATGCCACGTTTTGGTAATTTTCCCGTCTTTCGATACGGCCTCGAAGGTTTCCATGTCGCCCACGAGGTCCATGACGTACATCCGGGATTGTTCCATGAGAAGTTTCGAATCCGGTGCCGCGAGAAGGTGCTGCACCATGCGTTCGTTGTTCGCGACGAACGCGAAAATTTCCCGGCGTTCGGCCATGGAAAGGGGGAGCGATGCCGTATCTTCGATTATTTCCTTCTGGGCCCTGGTGTAATCCATCAGACAACCCTCGTCGCCAGTCTCGATAAGGCCCAGCATTACCGCGAGCTTCACCGGCTTGTTGTCCGCGAAAGAACCGAAATCTTCGCCGGTGGCGCCGTTGGTCACTTCGTACGGACGTTCGTTATGCCCTCAGAGCTTGATCATGGAATCGGAAATGAATGTATCGGTTAATGGATAACCATAAATCCGAACATGTCAATTTTCCTAGAATCCCGGTTCTTATTTCGTGAAAACGGCAAGGAACGCGCGAAGCTTTCCGTCCATGCTGGGAACCGAATACGTCCAGTCGGCATCCAGTTCGGTAGCGGCGACGGCCATGAGCGTCTGGGCGGCTCCGAAATCGATGCTGACCGCTTCCGGGTCGACGAAGATTCAGAGTTCCGTTTTTCCGGCGATTTCGGTGAGGGCTTTCGCGAGCCGGACTCTCGCCGCAGGGGGGAACCGTTCGTCGGAAAAGGCCCATTTCCACGTGGAAGACGCTTCGCTCCAGCTTCCGATCGGTACGATTTCGAAAGCAAGCCCGGTTTCGCCCGCATGAGTGAATTCGAGGCGGTCGAAACCCTCGGCAATGCGGTATTCGAAGAATTCGTCACCTAAGGAGTATTCTTCGACGGCAGCGATTTGTCGTTCGCGCATCGTTTCGAAACACTCGTCGAAGTACGCGTCGATTTCTTGGTCGGAAAGGGGTTCGGACATGTTCGTTACCGGATTTTTGGAATTATTGTACCGTATAGGGTACGGCGTTTTCGGCGCCGTCCCTGGTGCGGTCGAGCACGCGGGCTACCAGGCTTTCGTCCTCCGAATATTCTTCCATGATCGAGGCGAGCGCGAATCCCGCCAAACGGGCGGCGTCGACTACCGGTCCGTCGCCTCAGAGCTCGCGGGCTTCTTTTTCGAGCGCTTCGGAGAACGTCTTACGTTCGAATTCCGTGTCGATGACGACCATTTCGGTGAACCATCCGTTCTCGCCGAGTTTCTCCGGATCGCCGTTGACGGTTCCGAAGTGTATGAGCAGGTGTTCCCCGTCGTCGCTGCCGTTCTTTGAATCGTGCTTCATCGCGAAGATGAGGTAGAACTCCTTGCTGATGTTTCCGGATTCGTAAAACATCCGCACGTTCTTGCGGTTGATGACGGCGAAGCGGTACGGTCACCTGGCGAAGGAATCGCCCGGAATGACGAGTTCGTGGATTCAGGACGCTTCGACGCTGCGCGCCAAACGGATGAGCGAAGACCGTACGGTTTCGCTCTTTCCGTGAATGACGTCGGGGATTTTTACCGAATTGGAGAGCATCCGTTACTTCTTGCAGGCGGTAACGATCGCGGAGTACTTGGCCGCCGCGGCGGCATCCTTGGCGGATTTCGCGATGAACGCGGCATCCTTGGCGATGGTGCAGTCGAACTTGGAACCCTGGAGCGCTTCGATGGCCGCGACGTCCTTGAGGGAATCGGCGAACTTTCCGGTGATGTAGAGGCTGCGGTAGCGGACAGTGAGGATGTCGACGTCGGTCGGATTCTTGGCGAGGTAGACGTTGGCGAGTTTTATCGCGTCGGCGAGCTTGTTCTTGTCGTAGGCGGCACGGACGGACTTTGCGGTAACGTCGGCGGTGACGGTCGTGGTAGTGGAAGAAGTGGTCGTGGTGGTCGTGGTCGAAGAAGCCGAGCCCGACGTGCCGGTCGAAGCCGGGGCGGTGGCCGATTCTTCGAGGAGCTTTCCGGTATAGGCCGGATTCTTTACGCGGACGCGGGTCGCCGCGGCGAACGGGTTGGTTCCGAAGGTCGTCTTATACCGCTGGACGTCGTAGTTGAGGTCGAAGATGCCCGCTACGGTAGTGGCGAGTTTGGAATCGTAGGTGAAGAGGATCTTGGTTTTGAACGCGGTCACGCCGGCCGGATTCTTTCCGTCGTCGATGGAGACGAAGAACGCCTTCTGTCCGCTGACGAATTCGTAGAGGCCGAGCTGGGCGGTTTCGGGGAGGCCGTTTTCCTTGAGGATGGACGGGAGCGCCGCGTTGGTCGCCTTGATGAGGGCGTCGTATTCGGCATTGCCGGTCGAAACGCTGGCGGCAGAGGGCTTCGAAGCGGTCGTTGCCGGCTTGGCAACCTGCGGCTCATCGTCGAGCGGAGCCGGACCGAGTTGTCCGGACGTTGCCGGAGCGGTTACGGAAACCGTGCCGGTGGACGATTTTCCAGAGGCGAGCTGGGCCTTGAGGCTGGCGTTTTCGGCTTCGAGTTCGGCGATGCGGGCTTCGTATTTCGAAACGAGGCGGGCGATGGCGTCGGTAACGTCGGCCTTGGCGGTACCGGCATCGAAAGCCGCGTACGAGGCCATCGGAACGGCGAATACCGCGATGAGGGAAACGGCTCTGAGGGTATTTTTGAGTACCATGGACCGGAAATGGGGAATAAATAAGGAAACTGACCCGTAAAATATACCCCACCGAACGAGTATCGCAAATTTTTGACCGACTCTCGACGGATACCGTCTTGATACGTCCTCGCGAATACGTTAGAATTCCACCGTACCCGATTGTTTTTTCCATGAATACCCTTCCGATTTCCAAACGCGTATCCGAATTCGCCCGTCGCACCGTTCCGAACCTCTCCACTCGGAAATTCCGCGGTTTCACGCTGGCCGAACTCATCGTCGTCATCAGCATTTTGGCGATTCTCGCGACGATCGGGTTCTTGGCGCTTTCCGGGTATTCGAACGATGCCAAAGACGCGGCGACCGCGGCGAACGTCCGTTCCGTCTCCACGGCCATCGCGTCGGAATCGGCTTTGACGGGCAATTCGCCCCGATACTACGTCATCCATAATTCCTGAGCGTCCCTTTCGGGCGCGTTCGTGTACGTCGACGGAGGCCAAGTCGCTTTGACCGGTGGCGATTGGAGCGCTTCCGAAACCAACTATTCGGCCGGAAATCCGGATTATGCCAAACTCAGGCTCAACGCGGAAAAATTCAAAATTTCCGCCGCCGGATTCCCGGTCTATGCCGGATTCCGGTTTCCGGAAGCTTCGGCCCTTTACGGTCCGGGAAATTACGACCGGTCCTATCTTTCCGTAGGCGCCATGGAGACCTCGCAGGTCCTGGCTTCCGGAAGGAAACGCGTTTCGTCCTATTTTCAGGTCGCGGGCGTGTCCCCGATTTCTGGCAAAGTCTCTTTGGCGGGGAATTTCCCCGGAACCGTTTCCGTTTCCTGATCGTCCCCGGGGCTTATCGTGGCCGACTTGTCCAAAGCTTCCACGGGAGCGCTCGTCGACGGATCGATTTCGACTTCCGCACCGGCTTCCGGCGTTCCCGTCATCGTCGCCACGGGGGGCGACGTAGTGGGCGACTACTATTCCGGCCCCGTTCATTATAAGTTCCATAAATTCACCACGGTAGGGACTTCCGCTTTCCAAATTACCTCGGCTCCGCCCGGAGCCGTATTCGACCTGCTCGTCGTCTGAGGCGGAGGGGGCGGGGATAACGGAGGGGGGGGGGGGGGGGGGGGCGCATGAGGCTTTCGATATCTTGCTTCCCAAACTCTTCCCGTCGCTTCGCATTCCGTAACGGTCGGAGCAGGAGGGGCAGGCGGAAGCAACGGTTCGGACAGTTTCTTCGGCTCCATCGTCGCACACGGCGGGGGTCGGGGTGGAAATTCCGGTATCGCCGGCCAGCCGGGAGGATCCGGTGGCGGTTGATACGGCGCCAAGAGAAGCGACGGAATGACTTGGGGGCCTACCGCGGGCGGCGCGGGAAATTCGTGAGGTTTTTCTCCAGCGGAAGGGTATTCCGGCGGGAACGGCGTCATACCGCCGACCCCGGCGTCTTCCAGTTACGCGACCGGCGGAGGTGGCGGCGGCGCGGGCGGCGCGGGTTCGCCGAACTCCTCGTCCAATTACAACGGAGGCGCCGGAGGCCCGGGCATCGACTCCGCCATTACGGGCGTATCGGTCGGATACGCCGGAGGAGGGGGAGGGAACGGTTCCACTTACGGAGTGAACGGCGCGGCTACCCATGGCGGAGGAAGCGGAACTTCCGGAGCGCCGAATACTGGCGGAGGAGGGGGCGCCACCTCGGTCGGATATGCCGGAGGTTCGGGAATCGTCGTCATCAGGTACCAGATACCGTAGAATCGTTCTCCCGACGAACCTCATCGCTTGACGCTCATGGATTTTTCGAGTAAGATAGGCCGCGTTATCCCGTCCTTCGACCCATGAAAGACTTCTTCGAAGCCTACCGCAAGAGCGCGTCCAAAAAGAACGCCGCAATCGTCGTTTCCGCCCTCGTCTTCGCGGTTTCGGTCAACGCCCTCATCTTCGGTACCGACACCGGAGTCCGCCTCCAGACTTCCGCGGTAGAATACGCCGCAGGCACTAAGGCCGCCGACGCGAAGGCCGATCTTTCCCTCGTTTCCGCCGGAACCGGTTCCGACATGGTCAAGCTCCGTCTCGAACGCGGCGCCAAGGGCGTGAAGGAGATCCGCGCCACCCTCGTTTCGGATTCGTCCGCCCTCAAGATCAAGGACGTCTTCTCCACCGACAAGGCCGCCGAAGTCACCAAGATTGCCAACGTCGACGGAATGATGCTCGTGAACGTCCGCTTCCCGGCGCCCCGCGACGTCGCAGCCGGCACCGAGCTCGCCACCGCCGCCTACGCCAAGACCGGCTCGGGCAAGACCCAGATCGGCCTCGTGGAAACCTCGTTCGTTTCCGAAAGCGGGGAATACGAACTCACGAGCTCCGCGATCGAATTGTAAACCCCCGTGCTCGGTTCGTCTCATGACCGAGTCCGGCTCATGCCGGTTCCGGAAATCGCCGGACCGCGCTCACGAGACGAACCGCCCCGCAAGGGGCTTTTTTTATCCGGATGACGAAAAACCGCATCTCGGCTTGGCATATCGGCAAGGCGCGGTATCCTTCCGCCGTTCCGAATTCCGAATCAGAAACCTTATGAAAAAAGACACCATCCTCCAAAACGTCCGCATCGACAAGCTCGTTTTCGGCGGCAAGGGCCTCGCGCAGCACGAAGACGGCCGCAAAATCATGGTCACCGGCGGAGCCATCCCCGGCCAATTGGTCAATCTCCGCGTTCTCAAATCCAAGAAGAATTACCTCGAGGCGCAGATCGTCGACGTGGTCGCCAAATCGCCTTTCGAAGGCGAATTGCCCGCGCACTACCAGGTCTACGGCGGATGCAAGTGGCTTCCCATCGAGTATTCCAAGCAGCTCGAAATCAAGGAAGAGCAGGTCAAGGACGCGCTCCGCGTCATCCGCGACAAGCTTTCGGACGCGGTTTTCCATCCCATCGTCGCGTCTCCGGAAATCTACGGTTACCGCAACAAGGTCGAATTCTCTTGGGGAAAGTACATCTCCGCCAAGGAAGGCGTGCACGACGAGTTCCGCTTCGGATTCCACAAGCAGGGCGAATTCGACCGCATCGTCGATTGCGAATACTGCGTGCTCGCGGACGACCGCATCAACGAAATCTTCGCCGTCGTCCGCGATTATTCGCGCGATTCCGGGCTTCCCACGTACGATCCCAAGACCCAAGTCGGCTTCTGGAGGCATTTCGTCGTCCGCAAGTCGAAAACGACCGGCGCTACCATGCTCGTCTTCTCTGCCAACACCGCCTACGAAGGCTTCACCCGCAAAGAAGAAGGCGAACTCCTCGTGTTCGTCCGCCAGGCGCTCGTGGCGAAGTTTCCGGAAATCGAATCGGTCTACCTCCTCCGCAACACCGGAAAGGCCGACATCGTCACCGGCGAAGCCGTGAAGCTCCACGGTTCCGACACCATCGTCGAAACCCTTCTCGGGCTCGAATTCGAAATCCACCCGAAAAGCTTCTTCCAGACCAACTCCCTGGGGGCCGAAAAACTCTACGAAACCACGCTCGCCAACCTCAAATCGGAAGGCGGCACCCTTCTCGACCTCTACGCGGGAACCGGAACCATAGGCATCCTCCTCGCGAAGCGTTTCGACAAGGTCCACTCGGTCGAACTCGTTCCCGAAGCTTCCGCGGACGGCGCGCGCAACGCGGCCCGAAACGGCGTGGACAACGTCGAATTCTTCGCCGGAAAGGCCGAGGACTTCGTAAAGTCGTTCCTCGATTCCGGCAAGAAGGCCGATGCGATCATCGTGGATCCGCCGCGCGACGGGATGCACCCTTCGGCTCCCACGACCATCCTCGAATTCAAGGCGAAGGAAATCGTCTACGTCAGCTGCAATCCGGCAACCCTCGCCCGCGACCTCCAGACCATGCTCGAATCCGGCGAATACCGCGTCACCGACGTGACCCCGGTCGACATGTTCCCGCATACGCACCATATCGAAACCGTCGCCCGCCTCGAACGCGTGGCATAATCACGGCAAATGAAAACCGCCCCGGAGAGGGGCGGTTTTTTTGGTGGCTCCAGACGACCGATTCGAGGTTTTCGAACGGTCCGACCGGATTGTCTTCACAATCATGCCGTTCCGATATGGCTTCATTTCGGCAGGATGATTTCGCATTCCCGATAAGGGGTCGTCCATTCGCGGTCCTCTTCGGACATGCAGCGTACCGAGAGGTAGGCGTCCATGACGCTTGCGTACCGCGTGGCCGACGTGCGTCCTTTCGAGAACCCCCGCCGCCAGGCATGGCCGACGGCTTGAGCTTGGGTTCCGCTCCAGTACACCCCCATCTGGCCCACGTCCCCGAAGGTGAGTTTCGGACTTTTATCCGGCCACTCGGGCGGAAGCTCGACCCAAAGGCCGGCCAACGGAAGCCCCAGGGTTTCGTATGCCAAGTGGGGGGAATGGATTTCGCCAAGGATCGCGCCCCATTCTTCGTCGCTCGGCATCCGCTTACGGGCCTTCGCCGTTTCCCGAACCGCCGCTGACCAGCGGAAATGCTGCTCCCCGGCCGATCCGATTTTGCGCAGCTCGATTACGTCCCGAAGCGGATTGATCAGTACGGTGACGCCCCCGATTACGCAAGCTTCCCATCCGCTCGAATCGATGCGGAAATTGGTTTCCTCCAGTTTCATTCGGAACTCCTTTCGTATTTGTTTGATGCGGCATTTTTACTCGCCCGCGAACATCTGTCAATTCGTTCTTGACGATTGACATATTTCATTAATATTCAATTTCGAACACCTTCATTTCCTCGTATCATGCGCTCTTCCAGAGCCAAGAACCTCATGCTTGCCGCGACACTTTCGTCAGCGCTCGCCGTCTCTTCCTCCACGGTCCGAAAACCCGAAACCGATCCCGAATTCGAACGCCTCTTCGTCAAGGAGCGCGCCGAATCCATCCTCGCCTCCGGCGCGTACAAGCCCGGAAAAGAACTCCTCAAGGACGAGGTGCGTCCGCTCCTTTCGCAGTTCCGCATCGTCCGCGGCGACACTCCGGCCGGCCTCGCGGCCAAGCATTCGCTCTCGCTCGACGAATTCGTTTCGCTCAACCGTCTTTTCGCCGCGCCCGCGTTTTCCGGGTCGAAAAAGGTGCCGATCCTCCGTATCGGCGAACCGTACTACGCGCCCGTTGACCCCGCGGCGGTCCGTCCGTTCTTCGCGAAGGTCGCGCGTCTCGAAAAAGCCTCCCGCGTGGCCGACGCCATCGGCAACGGCACCGACATCCGCAAGATCCGCCGAATCTCGGGCGAAACGTTCTTCCCCAAAGAGCCGGAATGCCTCGGTTTGGGCGAAGTCCTTTCGTCGATGCTCGAAATGCAGAAGAACGAGTTCGATCCGCTTTTGCCGGTCATCGTCGATCCCCGCATCGAGCGCACCGCGTCCTGCGCGAACCTCATCAAGAACACGTTCATCCAGTCGTGCAACCTCAAGTACTACACGGACAAGCAGCGCAAGATGCTCCTCACCCAAGACCTCCACGCTTGGGTGCTCGTAAAGAAGCTCCGCGACGAATTCGGGTACGAACAGTCGCACGCGACCCTCATGGACGCGTTCAACCTTTCCGCGTTCCACGATTTCAATCCGATCACCGATCCGAAAAAGAAGGAAGCCTACGAAGCCGAAATCATGGAAGTTTTCTCGTACCTCCGCGACGAAGCCCCGCAAGGTACCATCGTGCCGATGTACTTCCAGTGAAGCCTCTCCAAGGCCGCGGTCTTGGGCGAATACCGGAAGGCCGACCCGCACCTGAACACGCACCAGACGATGTTCGCGGGCAATATCGACTGGTCGCTGAAGGCTTCCGACATTCCGGTCATCCGCGATGCCAAGCGCCTGCCGTTCGGTCACGATACCGCGAGGCTGAACGCCGAAATCACCGACGTGTCCGCGGCGATCGAAAACCTCGAATCCCGTCTCGCCGCCGGGAAAGAGAAGGTTCTTTCGAGCCTCGACCCCATCCGCAACCCAAACCTCGTCCGCCACATGGATTCGGTTCCGCGGCTTTTGACGAACGCGTTCAAGGACCCGCGTCTCGACGCTTACTTGAAGAGCCTTCCCGAAAAGACCAAGGCTTCGCTCCCGCAGGGCGTCGTCACCGACGGCGTAGTCGACCGTGAAAAGTACGTGACCCTCGTCCGCGCTACCATCCGCAACGGCATTATGAACGGCACGCTCACCATCGACGCGCTGAAGAACGCCGTGGCGTGGTACAAGATGCCGGAAGGGGATTTGCCGATGTTCGAAGCCCGCCTTTCCCACGCGGCTTCGCTCGCGGAAAAGCGCCGTGAAATCGCCCACGCCCTCGAAACCGGCGCCGTGCTCAAGCTTTCGGATTACGGACCGACCGCCTCTTCGAATCCGATGGTGATCGAAGCGGCTTCTTCGTACGCCAAGGCTTCCGAAGAGCTCGCCGGGCTCAAATCCAAACTCGCCACCCTCCGCGCCACCCTCGAAGCGCCCAATACCGTTTCGCGTTCGGCGGTCGACATGATGATCGACTTCGTCGCGAGCCGCGCCGACTTCCGCAGCTCGTTCGGCCCGAATTTCCGCAACACCGTGTTCGCGGGATTCTCGAGGTACCCGGAAATGGTCGAAGTCGAAGTGAACGGCAAAAAGCTCGACATGCGCGCCGAACTCGTAGCGTTCAAGGCCGGCAAGCCCCTTACCGTCGTCACTCCGTCCGACTCCGTCCGCCTCACCGGCCCGATGATGCTCGACGGGGAAATCCAAGCGACCCACGAGGACGAAGCTCGTGCCAAGCGCATGAACGCCCGCACCCGCTTTTTCTACGAATTCGCCGCCACCATCTACCTTCCCACCGAAGTCCTCACGCCGAAGGAGGACACCCTTCCCGAACGCGCCGACTTCGGCGGGCCGGAATCGGAACTTTCCCAGAAATACCTCTACTCGCTCCGCCACGGCGACACGCTCGTGTCGGTCTTGAAGAACCGCATCGCCCGTTACGAAGGCATTTCCGCCTCCGATCCGAAACGCGCGCAGAAGATTAACGAGCACTACAAGTGGCAGCTGCGCGGGCTGAAAATGGACGGGTTCATGCAGACGGAAAGCGAGTTCAATCCGGGAGCGGTCAACGAAAACCGCATCATCCCGTACTACGACGTCCGCACGGTTCCGGCCGTTTGGAAGAAGTACCTCTCCGACCGCCGCATCGCCGACCTCGAATTCGAGCGTACCGCCGCCATCCCGTACCTCCGCGTCACCACGATCGACGGGGCGGGAATCGACAGCAAACGCAAGCTCTTCCGCGAAATCACCGACCGCATCCAAGCCTCCGAATCCCGCATGGTCGAACTGCCGGCCCTCCGCGAAGTCCTGAGTTTCAACGACTTCCAGTACGAACTGTTCATGAAACGGTTCTTCGAACGTTCGCTCAACGATTCCAAGGCTTCCGAAAGCACGGATTTCTTCCGCGACATCCGCCCGAACCGCAATTTCTACATCCGCTACGAGGATTTGGCCGACATCGCCGCCGAAATTTCGGACGCGACCGCGCTTTCCGTTCCGGAACTGAAGGCCGTCGACAACGACGTCATCGATTCGGTCATCAAGAACCGCCACAACGCCTCGCTTGCCAAGAACATCCTCGCCACCGAGACGTATTCGGTGGAAGGGGGGACCGGACTTAGAACCTTCCTCAAGCGTTTGGGGGGAAAATCCAAAGGCGACTTCCAGATCCGCCTCATCGAACTCACCGACTACGAAACCGTCGTGAAGGGTGGAAAAATTTACCGCATCGAGGCGGGGAAGGAGGTGCCCGTCGAATGGCCGAGCCTGAAGAACCTGCGAGACGCCGCAAACGCCGTCTTTACCGAGGACATTTCCAAAATCGCGTCGAGACGCCTCGGCGGGACCGCGTACGAATCCTTCGTGAACGATGCGAAAGAAATGGACCGTCTCCGCTCGATCATCGCCCAGGACGAAATCTCGTCCAAGAACATGAGGTATTTCGTGAAAAGGGCGGTAGGACTCATGCGCATCGACTCGGGAGACGCCTCCAACCTCGTGGGGAAAACTTTTTCCGCTTCGCTTCTCGACTCGAAAGTGGCCCTCCACTACCGCAAGACCGCTTTCTGGCTTTCGGAAATGGGCGTTCCGTTCGAATACCTCGCCGATTCTGACGAAGAGCGCTCGAAGTACGAACGCACCGTCGGTCTCGTCAACAACCTTTCGGAAGACAAGGTCCTCCTCGCGCTCCTCGAAAACTCGATCATCCGCATCATGGGCGACGCGCTCGCTTTCCCCATCGCGCCCAAGGACGTCTACGCCAAGCCGACCAATCCCATCAAGAAGGTCTACCAGGAGGTCAAGCACCAGATCTATTACGACCGTTCCCTCTTCTTCGCGCACTTCGACGAATACCTCGCCGCAGCGAAATACGCGCTTTCGATCGACGAAAGGTTTTTGAAATTGAAATCGGGCGAAGTCTCTCCCGAAAAGGTGGCCAAACGTCGCGAAATCCTCGCCGCCCTGGAGGACTACCGAACCTCCATGGCCGTTTCCAAGAACTTCAACGCCGAAGCGTTCAGGTTCTTCCGCGACGCGCGGTTCCGCAAACTGCTTTCCGAATCGGGATTGCCTTGGACTCCGTTTCCCACCGCCGAAGAGTTCTCGAAGGACGCTTTCCGCTCCTCGGTCTTCAACTACGTGGCCAAAATGGAACGACGAATCAAACGCGAGAATGACAAGAAGGTCTCGAATCCGGTCAAACCGAAGGCGTAACCCGTTTTTTGCGCGAGTCGAAAAAATAGGGTAAAGTTGGGGGGAAATCGTTATTTTCCCCCTTATGTTCGAATTCCTCTCTTCCGCTAACAAGTCGACGGTCCAGTCCCAGATCGAATACTTCGAGCGCGCTCTCAAGGAGTCCCAGTCACAGGACGCCTACTACCCGGAACGCTCCGTTTTCCCGGGCGAACCCGGTTCGAACGACGCCGTCCGCCGTCCTTCCGAAGAATCCATCGGAAAGGCCCGCGAATGGATTGCCGTACAGCGCAAGGACTATCCGGATTCCAAAGAAATACTCGACCTCTGCAAGAGGTGGGAGGAACTTTTCGACGCGTACCAGAAGAAGATGAAGGCGGAACGCGCCGCCATCCAGGCCCAGGGTGCGGAAGCCCGCGCACAGATGAAGGCCGGAAACGGAAAAACCTCGCCGAACGGCGTGAAGAATTTCGACGGCGGGGAGGGCCGTTACGGATACCGCGTGGACACGGGTTGGGGAAAGAAGGGCGGATCCGCTCCGAAAGCGGAAACCGTCGTCGTAGGGGAAGGGGGATCGGCATCGGCGCAGACCGGCGGCAAGCCGGAAACTTCGAAGCCGTCCGAAACCGTCGTCGCACAGGCTTCCGCGGAACTTTCCAAGGATTTCCCGCGCCAGTTCAACGAATCGCACATCGCCCAGTTCAAATCCAAGATCGACGGCATCATCGCCAAGCTCGCGCCGCTCGCGACCGAAGAGGGTTCGAAGGAAGTGAAGAACCTCGCCGAACTCCGTGCCATTTCCGCGGCTCTCGACGAGGTCATCAAGAATCCGGACGTCGCGGCCGTGACCAAGCTCCAGGAGGCCATTCTCGCCATCCTCAAGGATGCCAAGTTCACCAAGGGCCGCAACGACGGCAAGCCGGACGGACTTTTCGGTCCGATTACCATGGACAACCTCCAGAAGGCGGTAGATTTCGCCAAGGAATCCGCCGAAGCGCAGGAAGTTCCGGCGGGAGCGGCTCCTTCCGCGACTCCGGGCACCGCTCCGGCACCCACGGTAACGCCGAGCGCACCCACCGATCCGACCCCGACGAAACCTTCCTCGGGAGGCGTAGAATTCAAGGACTCCGGAAAAATCCGCCGCGAATTCGCGTATTCGAAAGGGGGCAAGGTCTATATCCTCGGTAAGGACGGCACTCCGGAACTCGTCCGCGTCGAAACGTTCCCGAAAGAACTCGTGGCCCAGCTCGAAAAGGCCGAAGCCGTAGGCGGAAAATTCGCCGACCTCTTCTTCCTGCTTTCCGCGTACCAGTCCGCATATCCGAAGGCCAATTTCGGAAGCCGCGCGACCGAAATCCAGGCCGAAGTCGCCAAGGCGGCTCCGGGTGACGTCGGAGCGCTCGAAAAGATCCTCGTCAAATACGTCTCGATCTTCACGACCGACGAAAAGAACGAAGAAAAAATCCAAGAAATTTTCGCGGCGCCTTCCGAATCCGTCCGAAAGGCCCGACTCTTCGCCTTCGTCCGTAGCGAACTCGGTCAGTACGACCTCGTTTCCTCCGCGATTTCCGAACGGGCCATGGCCGACATGGACATCGGACCGGAAGAAATGGCCAAACTCACCGCTCTCGCCCGCCAATATCCCGATTCCCCCAAGAAGGCGCTCGAAGCGCTCAAATCTTCCGGAGCGCTTGCCGAAAGGCTTCGCGTGAATGCCGGATACGGAAACGACGAAAAGGCGTATCTCGGTCTTTTCCGCCGTCTTTCCGACGCCTACGTAGCCGCGAAATCGAACCTTTCCAAGAGCGACGCCCAAATTTCCGAACAGCTCCGCGAAACCCTCAAGAAGCAGAACCGTCTCCAGGATTTCGACAAGGAAAAGGCGGCTCTCGAAGGCCGCGTACTCGAACAGTTCCTCGCCGCTGCCGCCGCTAAGGAGATCCTCACGCTCAACGTTTCGAAGCGCGGAAACCAGAATAAGGCCGAATACGAAATTTTCGGAAAGATCGAAGGCATCGGGGCGTTCGTCCCGTCCGACCGTACCGTCGACATCGGTAAGGAAGTGGGAATCCTCGTGGCTACCGAACTCGCCGCGTTCGCGGTAGGCGCGCTTACCGCCGGTGCCGGCGCTTGGGCAATCAACGCCGCCGTATACGGTTCCCGCGGACTGCGTCTCGCGGAACGTGCCGAATGGATCGGAGCGGCCGCCCGCTCCACCAACGTTCTCACGAAATCCGCCCGTTGGACCGCCGGAACCGCCGTGGAAGGCGCGCTCTTCTACGAAGGTACCAACCTCGTCCAGAACGTGATCGAACGCCGTGACTGGTTCGAAGGGGCCGGAAATCAGAAAGAAATGCTCAAGTCCATGCTCTTCGTCGGAGCCCTTAAGGGATTCGCGAAGGTATCGGCCAAGATTCCGGGCCTCGCCGCCAAGGAAGCGGACGGCCTTGCCATGCTTACCGTCAAGAACGCGACCCGCATAACGCTCGAGGGTCTCGCTATCGGAGGAGTCGCGAACGCCATCGACGTGACGTTCGAGAATGGGGAATGGACCCGTGAACAGTTCATCGAAGGCATCATGATGGCGCTCATGCTCCGCGCCCTCGGACGCGCGAAGAACTCCCTCGTCCTCAAACCGAAGGCCGACGGTTCCGTCGCCGTAGCGGAAGACGTTCCCGCTCCGAAGGCTCCGGCTCCGGCAAAGGCCGAACCGGTACGCGAAGCGAAGGCTCCGAGGGACGTCAATTTCATCCGTCAGAAGTCGGCCATCGAAAACGACGTGGCCAAGAACAAGTCCGAAATAGCCAAGGAAACCGATCCGGTGAGAAAGGCCGAGCTCCAACAGAAGCAGACGGCCCTCGAAGCCGAACTCCGGGAGGCGCAGGCCCTCGAAGCGTCGGGAGCCAAAGTTCCGCAAACTCCCGCCGAAGCCGCGAAGCTGAATGAAAAAGCGGCGGAAATCGTTCCGAAGGCCATGGGTCGGAAGATCGACTTCGCCCAGCTCCTCCCGAAGAAGGCGATCGAAGGCGTTAAGGCGCGCTACGAACACTTCGCCCACGGCGTCGGCGGAATGATTAAATCCGCCCCCGGAAAGGCTTGGGACCTCACTTCTTCCATCCTTTTCGGAAATACCCACGGAGGCGTCGTGAACAAAGTCCTTTCCGCAGGAAAGGGGCCGGTCTTCGCCGAACACGGTCACGGTGCCGACGCGCACCACAAGAAGCCGTTCCCGACGATGATGGTTTTGACGCTCGCGACGAACGAAGCCCTGAAAATCAATGATGCCGGAGGCTTTAAGAATTGGGCAGAGGAACTCTTCACCCTCCACGGCGTAACCGCTGAGACTATCGACCTCGTCGCATCGTTCCTTTTCGTCAAGAATCTCGGCTGGGCACGTATGCTCGCCGCGAATTCGATGTCCGAGAAGTACCTCGATGACGATAATTGGTCCACCAACTGGGGATCCCGCGCCGCCGACTGGATGTGGGGCGCTCCTGCCGAAGCGAAAACGAAATAATCCGAATTCCGAGAAAAGGAGGCCTTCCGAGGCCTCCTTTTTGCGCCGTCTCGCGAAATATGGTAAACTCGATACGAAAACCGTAACATTCCGATATGTCCGACCCGAAAACCTCTTCCGCAGAAATGCCCGAAGTCCTTGCTGACAGCCGAAAATCCGTCGAATCGCTTCTCGCGAAGTGCCGAACCAAGATGGAAAACGCCGTTTCGGACGAGGAAAAACGCCGGTATTCCGAACTCATTCAAAAATTGGAATCGTCTCTTGCGAGCCGTTCCGAAAAGGCCCGTTCCGTAACGCATGACGCCCTTTCGGACCTTATGTCGTCGCTTTCGAAAGAAGATCGCGCGCTCGTCGAAGAGGCGGAAAAGGGCGTCGTAACCGCCACGGAAAAGGTCCGCGACTCCGCGGCTTCGGTCGCGCGTAAGATCGAATCCGCCGTCCCCGAGACCGGAGATCTCGCCAGGGCTGCCAAAGAAGGCGACAAAGACAAGGCTCTCGAAGCGGGCAAACAGATTGTTGACAAAGCTGCCCAGGAAGGCGGTCAGATCATCGAAAAGGGAGGGGAGAAGCTTCGCGTATACGCGGGTTCCGCCGCGGTGGGGAAGCTTCTCGAACCCCTCAAGAAGGCCGATGACATCGGATCTTTGCTGGAAGCCATCGTCGAATTTTTCAAGAATTTCTTCAAGTTCGCATTTTCCGGAGGAACGTTCACCGAGGTGATCGACGAAGGAAAAAAGGCCATGGGGGACGCCAAAGACGCGGTCGACAAGGGGAAGGACGCGATTTCCGCCGCCGCCGACAAGGCCGCCGACGAATTCAAGGATCCGGAAAAGCGCAAGGAGGCCATCGACAAGATCGCCAAAACGCTTTCCGTCGACATTTCCAAGAAATATTTCTCCGGAGCCGATTTGTCTCCCGCGAAGATGGCTCGCCTCCGTGCCATCGTCGAAGACAGTTTCGATAATTCCGGTCTTGCGAAGATCGCCAAATCCTACGTAGACGATGGGGAAACGACCGTCGGCGAAATCATTTCGGCCATCGGAAGCGCCGCGAACCTCCCGAAATTCGCCTTCTCCCTCGCGATGAGCGGAATTCTTCCGGTAGGAAAAATCGCCTACGACGCGACCATCAACACCGGTAAGGCCGTTTTCTCGCTTTCCCTCGACGGCATGGGGCTCCCGCCGGTGTTCATGGAACAGAAAGACCTCGAAGCGTTCTTCGCTTCCCATGCCAATGCCGGAGCGTTCAAAGATTACGCGCTCGATATGGCCCGCATAGAACTCTACCGTCCGATGGGGCTTTTCTATTCGCTCGTCGCCGCATCCGTCGGCGCCATCGCGAAAACCGGCGTGGCCGTGTTCGCCGACACCGCTACCGGAGCGAACGGATTCACCGTCGCCCGCGGCATCGCGACTTCCGACTTCGATAAGGTTTTCGGAGAGTTTTCAAAGATTGAGAAGGCAATTGGCGGTTCTTCCGCATCCGGAGAAAAAGCCACCGCCGTACTTGCCGACCTCAAGAAAGAACTCATGCACGTCAACCGCAACTGGGTTCTTCTCGGTGCGGCCCGCGAAGTGGGATACGACGTCGACAAAATCATCGCCCACCCGAAAATCGCCCAGGCGATGAGGGACGGCATCGTCACCCAGGCGGACGTCGCTCGCCTCAAAGCCGCTAAGGGCATGCAGAATCCGCTTCAGGCAGTCATTTCCGCTCCCGACACCCGCGGATTCAACGTTTCCCAAGAGTTTAAGATGGGCATCGGAACTTCCGAAGGCGTGTTCCAGCGCTTCCTTCGCGAACTCGACGACGTGAAAGCGTTCCAAAACACCCTCGCCCGCAAGGACGGCGGAAGCCTTGAGAAGCTCAACCGTTTGGGCGAATGGATCAAAACCATGAAGGTCGCCCGTGCCGCTGATACCGTCGTACTCCATCTCGAAACCCCCGAAGACGTCGCGAAGCTCAAGGCCGTGCAATCCGTCTGGCCGGAAGGGCTCTCCGGAATGTTCAAGGCGCTCCCGGTTCTCGGTTTCACCGGATCGGTATTCTCGGTCGTCGTCGGTTCGAAGGCCGAAGGCGAAGTGAAGGGCAAGGATATCGGCAACGCCCTCGCCATGGCCCTCGTGCCGATTTACGGT
>JASDUA010000009.1:0-19003 GCA_041891375.1 Patescibacteria group bacterium | reverse complement strand
TCCGTACACATCATCGGCGGAATGACCGTTTCGTGGGAAGATATCAAGAACGGCAAGCTCCCTTCCCTTACCGACGCGGCGCTCGGTTCGCTCGCGGTAACCACCCTCGCCATCGAAGGTTCGCGTCTCGCGAGCCATACGGTGGAAGCCGCCAAGCTTCTTGCCAACGGACGCGTCCTTTCTGCGGGAAAGACCATCGGAGAAGGCGCGTTCATGCATGTTATCGACCTTGCCAAATCCGCCGCTTACGTCGCCCGCGGCGCCAACCACGTCCGCATGGCGGCGACTCCGGTGCTCGGTGCGATGACCAAGCTCATGGCGAACGGTACGGAAGCCGCCGTCGCGACGAAGAACCGCGTCGCTATCATCGCCGCGGGAATGCTCATCGCGGGTGGCGCCGTCGCCGCGATGCTCGAAAAGAAGACCCCGCAGGAGTGCGAAGACGCCCTCAAGAAGGACGGATGGCTCGACGATGCCGGAAATCCGACCTCCGCGTTCTTCAATACTTTTCACAGTCTCGATCTCGAACGCAAGCGTGAAATCCTCGATACGCTCTTTGCCGGAAAGGTCGATCTCAAAGGCAAGGCCCCGAAGGTTTCCTACGACGAGAAGGTTCGCGAAGACGCCATCGTCGTGAAGAAATCGGAAGAACGGGACACTTGGCAGGGGATTCTCAACCGGGATCCGCAGTTCCGCGATCAGCTCGCGAAACTTTCCATCGACGTCCGCGTCGTTTCGGAAGACGAAATCAAAACCGCCCAGGCGGCCGTGAAATCGGAAAAAAAGTAATCCGCATATGGAAAACGCCCCATGAAGGGGCGTTTTTTATTTCACGGAAGCGAGCGCGCTACGCACTTCTTCGCGAATCTCGATCCTCCGGTCTTCCGGGTGGAATTTGAGGAATTCGTCCGAAATCACGATACCCCAGGGTTTGCCGAGCCGTTCGTATTCCCGGAGGGTTTTGGGGAGGAACAGCGCTTTGAGCAGGTTTTCCACGGCTCGCGCGAACGCGGACGGACGCCGATTCCGTCCGAGGGCGTTTTCGAGCGGCGAATTTTCCAGCACCTCTTCCCCGGAATCCTTCCCATCCACGCTTACGAGCCGGCGCGCCCATTCGTAGAGGTACGCGTCGTCTTCGACGGCGACTTTCCCCAGATTCGCGCCTTCAGCGGCGAAGAACGAGAGGCAGAAGCGGCCCTTCACGTATTTTCCATGCCTTCTGACTCCGAGGACGGAGAAAAAAAGCGTCGTCATCACTCGACCCGTCCAGAGCATGCCCGGCGCGGTTTCCACGAACAGGTCGATGTCGGAATCGCCGTCGGCGGCGTTCATCGAAAGGGAATTGCATACCCGGATCCGTCGGATTCCCGGGAATTTCACGAGGATCCGGCAGAACTTTTCCGCTCTTCGGATGAGGCGTTCCTCACCCTCGGACCGCTTCGGTTTCGCACCGACGACGGCGTCGAAAGCCTTGACGAAATCGGCGTACGGAACGTTCGAAAAGGGCCGCGGGACTCCGCGAACGGATTCCGGGGCTCGATTTTGAGCGACGTTCGAATATGATTCGGTCATGGAAAAAACGGTTCCGAATCAACATACCCGGAGAGACGCCCTTTTTCAACTTCTCCTCGAAATTCCGAAAGGTTCTTTCACGACCTACGGCGAACTCGCCCGTACCCTCGGCACTTCTCCGCGGGCGGTGGCGTCGATGCTCGCTTCCAACACCGAACAGGATATTTATCCCTGCTACAAGGTGGTCGCTTCGGACGGGCGGGCGTCCGGCTACAATCTCGGAACCGAAGAAAAACTCCGCCGCCTTGCGGCTGACGGAGTTTTCGTGGACGGAGGAAAGGTCGATATTACTCTCACGTATCGTTTTCTCCACCCTTAGGGCGGGTCCTTCTCGGCCAATTCGGGCCTTTTCTTTCACGAACGGGAATCGCCGACTTCTTTTTTCCGAATCTTCGGTTCGCCATGCTGCCTTCTATCCTTTCGGATACCGAACGGGAAAGCCGTTTTACGGTCTGGGGGGCTGTCGGTTTTTCCGGAAGAATCCGATTGATTTCGGCCTCAGGATCGCCTTCTCATTTTCCGTAGCAGACGATGCGGTCGCGGCCGTTGCGTTTTCCGAAGTACAGCGCCTTGTCGGCGAGTTCGAAATAGTGGGAAAGCAAGTCGGCGTCACGCGGAAGTTCTCGGACTTCCGCGGTTTTGATTTCGACCATTCCGATGGTCGCGGTAATCCCGAATTCGCCGGATTCCCCGTCGTCGAAGCGCATTTTCTTGATCGCGGCAGAAATGCGTTCCGCGGCGGATTTCGCTCCGGCTTCGTTCGTTTCGTCGAAGAGCATGATGAACTCCTCGCCGCCCCAACGGCAAGGAACGTCGATGCGACGGGGAACGTAGCCTTCGCCCTTTCAGGAGAGCACCTTTCCCAACTCGGAGAGCACGTCGTTCCCCGTAAGGTGCCCGTACGTGTCGTTGACCTTCTTGAAGTGGTCGATGTCGATGATGCAGAGCACGGCCGATCCTTCGGTACGGCGCACCCGCTCGATGGCGTTTTTCAAGAGTTCTTCGGCTGCGTCCTTGCGGAGAAGTCCGGTGAGCTGGTCGAAGCGGGTGTTCTGGAGTTCTTGGCGCATGCGTTCGAGTTCGCTCCTGATGTCGAGGAGTTCTTTCTGGGCCAAGGCGGTCTCTTCTTCGTGGATGACCGCGTGGAGATGGACGTAGTAGGTTTCCGCGATTTGGGAAATCTGGTCCATGTCGATGTCGTGCGCGGTATCGTAGTCGTCGAGAAGGAGGTAGCCGATGGGACGCCCGTCGATGTTGCGGAAAATGAAGACCGCGTCCACGCCCCCTCCGTCCGAATCGGACGGATCGAGATACGCGAAACGGCCGTCTTTCGTGCCTTCGATGGCGAGCGCCACCTGCTCTTCGATGACCGCGAGGTCGGATTGGGGGTGGAGGCTGCCGGATTCGTGGAGCGGGATGCCTTTCCCGTCTTTCAGGAGCCAGATTCCGGCGTAGTCCATCTCGAGGTGTTTCCGGAGGAGGTCCAGGGATTCCGAAATCATGCGGAAGCGCCGGAGTTCCGGCGCGCTCTCGTTCATGCTGGTCGAAACGGATCGTCCGATGCGTTCGAGCGCGGCGACGAAGTTTTCCGGAAGTCCGAACAGGCGCTCCATTTCGCGGAGGTTCTCGAACATTTCCAACACGAGCCGGCGGGTTTCGGTCATTACGGCCGAAACCTCGGAGGGCTGTCCGCTTCCTTCGATAAGTTCGTTACAACGTGGCGCGACGAGCTTCAGGAGTTCGCCCACGGTCTTTTCCGCCTGACGGAAACGCTCACGGATTTCTTCCGGATTCGGCTGGGTTTCAAAAACGGGCGGCCGATTTTCGACCACTCGCGGATTCCTCGGCGTGTTGGGGGCGGATGTATCCATATGCCGGATTTATACGCCCTCCGGGGCATTCTGTCAAATGCACTTGCTTACCTCTGCGAAGCCCCGCTTCGCCCTCTTGCCATGGAGGAGTTTCCGAATAAAATCCGGAGAGTACATCGGTGAAAAACCGGAAGGGGTGCGGAATTCTCCGTCGGCCCCTGGAATTTCAGGTAATCAGAACATTTTTCCATGGCATTCGAATTTTACGACGTTCTCTGAGTCGGCCGCGACGCCTCCGCCGACGACATCAAGAAGGCCTACCGCAAAAAGGCGATGGAACTCCATCCCGACCGCAACCAGGGCGACAAGGCCAAAGAGGCTGAGTTCAAGAAGGTGAACGAAGCGTACGCCACGCTTTCCGACGCCCAGAAGAAGGCCGCCTACGACCGCTTCTGAACGAGCGGCGACGCCGGCGGGGGGTTTCCGGGCGGCGGGGGATTCCATGCCGATTTCGATTTTTCGGACATCTTCGAATCGTTCTTCGGAGGCGGATTCCAGCAGGGCGCCCGCGGCAAACGCCGCGAAGTGGGCGACGATATCGAAGTCCGTGTGAAGACGTCTTTCGAAAAGGGCGTGAAGGGCGGAAGCGAAGAAATTTCCTACGAGCGCCGTCAGGTCTGTCCGGATTGCGCGGGCACCGGTTCCGAAAAGGGCCGCGAACCTAAAACCTGTCCGGATTGCGCTGGCGCGGGCCGCGTAAAACAGCGGATGCAGACGGTGTTCGGCGTCGTCGAACAGGCCGTCACGTGTCCCAAATGCCGCGGAAACGGAAAAATCATCGAGCATCCTTGCGGAAAGTGCCGCGGAGAACGCTACGTCATCTTCCGTACCGACCGCAAGGTCGACGTTCCGGCGGGCATCGAAGACGGCATGACCGTCAAGATCCGCGGCGAAGGCCACGAGGGTATCGACGGCAACGGCGACCTCTATCTCCACTTCTCCATCCCCGAAACCGAGAACGGCCTCGAACGCGACGGCGCCGACCTCCACTACCACCTCGACCTCGATCCGGTGGAAATGGTCCTCGGAAACGTCCGCAAGGTCACGATTCCGGTCGTGGGCGAACGCGAAATCGAAATCAAGGCCGGTTCCCAGCACGGCAAGGCCGTCCGCTTCCGCGGCGAAGGCGCGCCCAAGATTCCGAACGGCGGCAAGGGCGACCTCATCGTCACCTTCCGCGTGAAGGTTCCGGAAAAACTCACCTCCAAAGAACGCGAACTCTACGAAGCCCTCGCGAAGGAGAAGGGCATGGCCGACGGCCACGGCAAGGGTATTCTCGGAAAACTCTTCGACTAATCGGGGTTTTTCGTACGCTTTTCTTTCCCTTTCGTACGTACGGACGCTATACTGCGGCTCGCAGGATTTCCTTTCTCTCCCATGTCATACAACGACCTCGTCAACGTTCCCTCGTTCGGTAAGAAGCGGGAGAACTTCGACCCCGAACGCGGCGACGTCGTTTTCTATTGCCGCGCCTGCGGCAAGACCGTGGAGGCCACCCGCCTCCATCCGGTGAAGTACAAATACGAATGCCCCGCGTGCAAAGGCCACGAAATCAGCATCGGCACTTCCGCCGGAGTGAAAGAGTTCTATGCCAAACAGCACCGGTAAGCCATCTCCGGAGTTCATATGTACTTTTTATATGGAATTTCCATATTAAAATTTGCATTTTACATACGGAGGTATATATTTCGACCCGTTACCTCATTCCTCGTTTCCCAAAATGGACAACAAGAAAGAAGCGTTGGCTTCGGCCCTCGCGATGATCGAGAAGCAGTTCGGCACCGGTTCCATCATGCGTCTCGGCGATCAGGATGCCATCAAGGTCGAAACCACTTCCTCCGGTTCCATCGCCCTCGACCAGGCGCTCGGTGGAGGCTACGCCAAGGGCCGCATCGTAGAAATCTACGGTCCGGAATCCTCGGGTAAGACCACCCTCACGCTCCACGCCATCGCGGAAATGCAGAAGACCGGCGGCACCTGCGCCTTCATCGACGCCGAGCACGCGTTCGATCCTTCCTATGCTAAAAAAATCGGCGTAGACGTCGATTCGCTCATCATTTCCCAGCCCGACAACGGCGAACAGGCGCTCGAAATCGTCGATGCCCTCGTCCGTTCCGGCGCCGTCGACCTCATCGTCGTCGACTCCGTCGCGGCCCTCGTACCGAAGGCGGAAATCGAAGGCAACATGGGCGACTCGTTCATGGGCCTCCAGGCCCGCCTCATGAGCCAAGCGCTCCGCAAAATCACCGGCGTCATCTCGAAATCCTCGTGCACGGTCATCTTCATCAACCAGATCCGCATGAAGATCGGCGTCATGTTCGGCAATCCGGAAACCACCACCGGCGGTAACGCGCTCAAGTTCTACGCTTCCCAGCGCCTCGACATCCGCCGCAAAGAGAAGATCGAATCCGGATCCGGGGACGACCGCGAGGCGACCGGAACCCGCGCCAAGATCAAGGTCGTGAAGAACAAGGTCGCTCCGCCCTTCCGCGAAGTCGAAGTCGACATCCTCTTCAACGAGGGTATCTCCCGCTCGGGCGAAGTCGTCGACATCGGTTCGGAGTCCGGCATCATCAAGAAGGCCGGCGCGTTCTACTCCTTCGGCGAAACCCGTCTTGGACAGGGTCGCGAAAACGCCAAGGCGTTCCTCGACCAGAACCGCGAACTCCGTGACCAGATCGAAGCCGAAATCCGCAAGACTCTCGAAGCGTAACCGAAAGAACCGTCCAATTCCGGCACGAACTGCCGCATCCGCGCCTTGAGCGCACAAAAAGGCCCCTGCCGGTTGATTCCGGCAGGGGCTTCTATTTTCCGAGAGTTTCCCCGGCTTCCGTCTGCTACGATCCGTTCAAGGAGACGGACGATGGGCAACGGACTTCGCGGACGATCGATTCGAGCACGTCGTCGAAGACGACCTTCCCGTTCTCGATTTCCACCACCTTCCCGAGGAAATAGCAGGTTTTCCGAGGATTCGGGGGCATTTTCGCGAACGAAGGCGGCAATTTTACGCCGTTCATCCGGTAATTCCCGATTTCCACGTTCCCGAACTTCTTCCTGTCGGACTCTTCTTTCGCACGCACTTCGTTTAGCAATACCTTCGATTCGGCATTGGTAAGCGTTTGCGCGGTCGAAACGCAAGGTAATGCCAATGCGCTCGCGGCTAACATTCCACAGAGCGCGTTTCGTAAATGTGGTTCCATATTCCCTCCTTTTCGGTAAAGAAACCTCCGGGATTCTAAAAACATGCGCCTTCGAGTCAAACCGGACGTCCGCTATTTGCCCAAAACGCGATTTTACGTATAATGGAAGCGTAAATTTCCATTCGCATGAACGAAGCCGAACTTCAGACTCCCGTCGAAGAGAAAGCTCCCGAAACCGTATTCGTTTCGGAGGCCCTTTCGAACGTGCTCGACCGCACCCATGCGGCGGCTGGAAACATCGTGAAATTCGACGACGTCGAAGCGAACGAAGTCGGAATCCGCGCCCTTCTGCGCACCGGCAACGTTCTCCGTTGGTTCCGTTCCGGCGTCACCGAAGCCGAAGTGGCCGAATACGCGGGCATCATCGACGCCCTTACGACCAAGCGCGAAGAGCTCATCGCCGCCGCGAACGACGAAGAATTTCGCCGCGCCGCATAAGGTAACCGCATGCTCCTCCGGGAAGGCGTCCGTAAGGACGCTTTCTTTTTTCATAGAGTTCGATACTATTGCGCGTCATTACGACGTTCCGCTTACCGCAAAGACCATGCCCGTAGTAAAATCCGTTTTCAAACTCCTCTCCAAGCGCCCCCTTACGCACGACGTTTTCGAGCTGCGCTTCGCCTCGTCCGTTCCTCTCGAATCGAAAGCGGGGGAGTACGTCATCTTCGATCTCGCGCAAGGCGTGAAGCGTGCCTACAGCATCGCGTTCCGTGGCGAAGATTCTTCTTTCGGATTCATCGTGAAGCGCGTGGAAGGCGGTGCCGGCAGTCCGATTCTCTGCGGTCTCGAAATCGGCGACGAAATCGGGGGAATGGGTCCGATGGGGCATTTCACCCTTCGCGAAACCGACGTTTCCAAGTGCTTCATCGGTACGGGAACCGGCTTCGCCCCGCTTTACTACCAGCTTCTCGACTCCGCGAAACGCGGGTATCGCGCCAAGATGGCCTTCGTTTTCGGCGTCCGTGAAAAACAGGACGTATTCTACGTCGAAGAATCCGAAGATCTCGCTCGTGAATTCCCCGAATTCGTTTCCCTCCGCTACCTGAGCCGCTTGGAAGAACCGGGATTTGAAAAAGGCTACGTCACCGATTTCGTCACCGCGGAAAACGTAGCGGGCTACCAGGAATTCTACCTCTGCGGATCTCCCGCGATGGTAAAGGATGCCCGAGCGAAACTCGCGGAACTCGGCGTTCCGAAAGAGAACGTGTTCTTCGAACAGTACTAGGTCTCGAAAATCCCCCGGACGAGCCGGGGGATTTTTTACGCTTGGATTTTGGATCCGTCCTCTTCGGATTTGGCGGCCGGTTCGGATTCCTTTACGGATGTTTCCGCTTCCGGCGCAGTCTCGTCAGAGACCGTTTCCTCCGGCTTCACCGGTTCGGACGCTTTCTTCGCGGGGGCGAACTTGCCGTATTCGGCGAGTATCGCGGCACCCATGGTTTCCCAAGAGAAATCCTTCGCACGTTCCAATCCTTTTTTTACCAGGGGTGGGCGCCTTGCGGGATTGGAGAGGAAGTCGTCCATCGCGCGGGCGATGTCGTCGACCCGGAGCGGATCGAAGAACACGGCGTTGCCTTCTCCAGCGACTTCGGTGAGGCTCGAGCCCTTCGAACAAAGTACCGGAATTCCAGCGGCCATCGCTTCGATGACGGGGAGTCCGAACCCTTCGTAGAGGGAAGGGAAGACGTAGGCGCTGGCGCCTTTGTAGAGCGCGGGAATGTCTTCGTTGTCGACGAACCCCGGAAGACGGACCCGACCGGAAAGCCCGAGGCGGACGATGGCGTCGCGCACGTCCCGGTATCCCGGGTCTTCTTTTCCGGCGAGAACGAGATCGGTCCCTGGGTGCTTTTCGGAAATCTCCGCGAAAGCTTCTACGAGCCTGACGAGGTTCTTGTGTTCGCGAAATACTCCCGTGTAGAGGAAATATTCCTTTTCGATGCCGAGTTTCGCCTTCATCTTGGCGATGTCGGCTTCGGAAACGTCCTTTTCGAAGCGTTCGCGGTTGACGCCGTTGTGGATGGTGACGATCTTGTCCTCGTCGATGTCGAGGATTTCCACGAGGTCTTTGCGGGTATGTTCGCTCACCGCGAAAATTTCTACCGCCCGTTTCGCGATGGAACGGATGGTCGCCGAATAGGCCAACCGGTGGACGCTGCTTTTCATCTTGCGTCCCGGGTAGAACGAAAGGGTGAGGTCATGGATGGTGACCACCGATTTGCCGCGGTAGGCGAGAGGGGCGTTGAAGTGCGTGAAGTGCATCAGGTCAAGCCCCTCCTTGGCGATGAGATACGGAAAAACGACCTGTTCGCCAAAGGAATAGTGCCGGACGTCGGCTTCGACTTTTTTAAAATTGGGTTTGTCGATTGCGCAGTCGAACATCCCGGATTTCGAGAGGAAAAGCACGTACTGGTTCTCTTCGTCGTGAGTCGCGAGGTAGTCCACGAGGCGTTCGACGTAAATGCCGATTCCGGTGAATTTCGATCCGTACATCCGGCAATCGATTCCGATCTTCATGGTTCTTATGGGTGATTTTCCTTTTCGGCGCTAATGCGTAGAATTGGCAATAGTATACGGGTAAACCGCCGTTTCCCAAATGAACGAAGCCTTCCTGAAAGAACTATCCATCCTTCCCGTCTACGTGCGGATGAAGGCCGTTCCCAAACAGCCGAAAACCGAACTCTTCGCCCGCATGGACGACGGAACTTGGAAAATCCGCGTAGCCGCCGTGCCGGAAAAAGGAAAAGCGAACGCGGAGATTGTCCGCCACCTGTCCGAAATCACCGGTTTCAAAAAGGATCGGTTCGAAATCGTGAGTTGAGCGGCAGACGCCTTCAAGCTCGTAAAAATCCGCCCCGAGTAGGGGCGGATTTTTGTTTGCGTCTTCTCAGTCTTACGAGGCGTTCAGGATGATTTTTCCGACTTCGCGGACGTCCTCCGGACTCCATTTCCGGCTCCAGTCATGATTGTCGAGGAAAAGCATGCTGAGGTACATCTGCGTATCGACCGCGGCGATATGGTCGATATTGGGAACGCGTCCTTTGCGGATGGAGGCGAGCACGGCCAATCCCACTTCGGTTTCGACCTCGTCCTGACGGAGGAATTCGTTTCCGACGAAGTTTTCCCCCTCGATTCCCTGGAAGAAATTCATCGGTTCGAGTTCGAGGAACCGTTCCACGATCTTTCCGTACGCCCATTCGGCATTGCGGATGTTCGCGGGTACGAGCACTCCGGCCCTATGGAGCGCTGCGGCCATTTCCTTCGAGCGTCCAACCGCGTAGACCGACGGCTGCCTTCCGAAGCGCCTGACGATGCGATCCACGACGGGGGCGTACGTTTCGCGGAAAGTGGGTGGAACTTCCGCTTCGGCTTCCGTCGCGTTCGCGCCTTCGGCGGCTTCTTCTTCGGTCTCCGCGGGGAGTTCCGCATTCGGTTCCACGGAGGATTCGCCATCGGTCTCGCCCGTTTCTTCGGTCGTCTGTTCGACTTCCGCCGGTTCGGAGATTTCGGCGTTTTGGTCCGCCGTTTCCGGTTCGGACGTTCCGGATTCCGCCGGCCTGCGTTTCGTGGACGGAGAAGCGTTCGGGAGGTCGATGATTTCGCCGACGTTCCCCGCTACGCGTTCGTGTACTTGGGCGACCGCGTGCTCGCCGCGGAGGAAACGCTGGAAGTCGCCTTCCATCCATGCCGCGTAACTGTCGGCATCGGAGATTTCCGCTCCCTGAGAAGGGGAAATTCGGAGGCCGATTTTCGCGAGCCGGGACATCCATTCCTGATTGTAGAGCTTCTGTTTCCCCGTGTCGCCGTCGATCTTCCAGAGATCCGGGCTGAGGTTCTTTTCCATGTGCGTCATCAACGCCTTGTGCAGGTGTTCGAAGAGCTTGCGCTTGCAATCCTCGTTTTCCTCCGCGTCATCCGAATATTTCTCGTCCCGAATCATCGAGAACGTGTCGATGAGCTGGTTGAAAAGGAAGGACGGAAGGGGGCCGTCGATTTTTCCCGGTCCGTGCGAAAAGCGGATGAGCGTGACGAACTTCGTCACGTTGCCCAATGCCCAGTTCATCCTGCCGGAGGTATAGTTCCCCATGCTGATTTCGGCGTCGTCGATCTTGCTGTCGTCGAGTTCTCCGCCATAGATTTCGTGGTAGGCTTTGAAATCGGGGTCATCCTTCTCGAGGAAGATGAGAGGTGCCGACGGATTGAGCGTGAGGATTTTCGTAAATTCTTCGCCGTACTGGTCCCAGAACGCCGCGGACTTCTTAATGAGGTCGTTGTTTTTTCCTCCCGCGAACATCCCCGAGAGCGCGTCGAACTTCGAAAGGCATTCCGGTCCTTTCCTCGCGGCGATTTTTCGGATGACGTTCCGGAAGATTTTCTGCCGGCTCGCGTCCTGCGCGAACAGGAGGGGAGGATAAGTATGTCCGGCGTCGAACGTGCTCGAAAGACCCTGGAGGATCGAGGTGTGGACGCTGTCCCGGATATTGGTGAACGCCAGGAGGAACGGCAATTTCATGCGGTCTTTCAGGGGCCCCGGCTTGTTCCAGGATTCTTCCATGGCACCGATGCCGTGGGCGTATTCCCCGTCTTCGAATTTCTCCATGCAGTATTTCAACCGACGGTCGAAATTCGGCCAGTTCTTTACTTCCTTGGCGCCATTGCCCTTTTCTCCGTCCGACCCCTTTTCCCAGCGGTCCTTGACCATCTTCCAGTACGCCGGATTGAGATGGAGTTCGGGAGCCTTCATCTTCAGCCATTCGTGGATGGCGAATTCTTCGGTGATTTCGCGACCTTCGTAACGCTTTTCGAGGAATCCCAAGAAGTTCGATTTCGCTTGTGCGTCACCCGGGAGGCGCTGGTAGAACACCCACTTTCCTTCGAGGTCTTTCAAAACGCCCGCATACAACGACCCGTGCTTTTCCAACATCGAACAGATGCTGGCGATGATTTCGCCGTGCGTGGACGAACCGTCCATGAGCCAGGTCCGAATCTGTTGCTGGCGCTTTCTCGGGGGATTGAGTCCGGCGAGATGTTCGATGTCTTCTTCGAGCATCTTCTTGTCTTCCGAGAAGAGCTCGCGTTCGAAATCGACGAGCCACTCTTCCGGAAACCCCGGAAGCCAAGTGGCGAAGGCGTGCGCGACGTGTGCGGCATGGTGTTTGCTCGAGTGCTCGAGACGGTGTTTCACGACGTCCGGAATTCGGGAGATTCCCTTGAGGATGTCGTTGAAGCTCGGCGCGTGCATGAACGCCTTCAAAAAGCTGTTCTTTTCGAACGGGACGTCCGGAAGGGGTTTGTCGCCGTATCCTTTCGGCGGAGCGTAGGGTTGGCAGTTGTACTTGCCGAGCATGAAGTGCAGGTATTCCGCGCTGCGTACCTGAAATTCGCCGATGGGAGTCACTTTTCCCGCAACGGGGACTTCTTTTCCGTGTTCGTCCTTTTTCACGCTTCCGGGTACGAATCCTTCGATAGGTCGCATGACGACGGTGCCGTCGATCTTGATTTCGTCGATTTCCACGCCGTTCCCGTCCGGTCCGTAAAAATAACGGACGCCTTCGTAACCGTCTTCGAACTGGCGGCTCTTTACCGAGATCCTGCCTTTCGTCGAGCCTTCGGAGCGGCGGACGACGAGTTCGGCGTAATCTTTGCCGTTCTGTCCGGACTTATGCCGTTCGATGACGTTTTCTGGGGTGGAAATGTCTTCCTTCATACGGGTTCCGAGAAGCGTTCTCGACGAATTCCGCTCAGGGCCTTCGTAGATTCCCTTGCTGAAAAGGGCGAAGAATTTCCGGTATGAGAATTTCTCGATTCGGCCGAACGCGTCGCGCGTCGTAATGACGCCTTTCTCCTGCCTCGATCATACCGTTCCATCCGGATTTCTCACGGGTTCCGACGAGAACGACGCCTCATCGACCGACAATACGGTCGTAATCGCGTAGCTCGCGTTTTCCGGTTTACCGAAAGCGACCACGAGTCCCTTCGCGATCCGCTGTCCCTTGCCCTCGACGTCTATCGAATCGATGCGGTCTTCCAGTTCGGCCAGGCTCGTGAACGGAGTGTCTTCCGCCGAATCGATTTCGTCGTTCGTACGGGAAAGTCTCCGTACTCCCTTGAACGCCTCCGTATCCATGGCCGCGCCCTTCTTGAAACGGGAGAGCAGCTTATAAAACGAAGGGTAGTCGAGTTCCGATACCGATTCCTCGAACCGTTCGCCGTAGAACGTGATCTCGACCTTCTTTTCTCCGGTCGAAAATTCTTTCCAAGGCCCGACCTTCATCGTAGCCTTCATGTCGCCGTTGTCCGTCTCGCAGGTTCATTGGACGAATACCGGGGCGCCCTGTTCTTTCAGGTGTTCGCCGTCTTCGAAGAGCCCGAGATTGGAAATGCCTTTGCCCGGAGCGCCCTGAACGGTGAGGCGGCGACGGGTTTCGCGCATGAAATTGCGGGCGACGGTCCCGTCCGCTTCGGCTTCCACGTCGAATTCGCCGTTGATGTCCTCGCGGATTTCCACGGCTCAGCGTTTGACTTCTTCGGCGAGCTTTTTCGCGAGTTCGCCTTTCAGCGTTACGTGCGAAACGAAACCGTCGAGCGCGATTTTCGGCAGGTCGTCCACGTTCACCGGAACCTCCTTCAGGTCGACGCGGGAGACGACGGATTTTTTCCCGTCGTCGTCGAGCGCGGCGTAGTCGGAACCCTTTTCAAGGGCCTTCTTCACCGCTTCCAAGGCCGCGGCTTGGGTAATGAGCCCTTTTTCTACGAGGGTTCCCAGATTGGAGTTGGGGACGAGCGCACGCACGAGGATTTTCCGATCTTCGGGATCTTGGAATTCGGCGATGATTTCCGCGGCTTCGCGGTCGGTAAGCCGTCCCGACATGATGGCCGTCTGCCAGAGGGCGACTTTCTCTTTTCTTGCCGCTTCCTGGTCGACGGTTTCTCCGTCCTTTTTCATGCCGAGTTTCTTCAGCTGGTCGAACCTGCTCGACTTTTCGGGCATTTCCCCGTTCCTGCCGAGGGCCTGCCATACGAACCTTTCGCGTTTTCCCGGTTCCGAAAGGAGTTCCGCAGCCTGTTTCGGCATCGTTTCTCCTGCTGCCGACTCGATTTTCGAGAGCTGCTTATCGGTAAGGTCGTACTCGTTCGCGATCGTTTTTACGGCTTGCTCGCGCTGGCGGTCCAAAACGGCGGCTTTCGCTACGATTTCGCGTACGAGGTGTTCGCGAAGGTCTTCCGCGGTCTTTCTCGGGTTCACCGAGGCGGATATGGCCTTTTCGAAGTGGTCTTTGGCGAATCCGGTCGGATTGGAGACGGTTTTCTTTTCGCCATTCTTCAAATGGAGGCGTTCCGAAATGCCCAAGATGGCCTCGGGTTTTCCCGACACGATGGCGTCGCGATGGCTTTTGAGCGAACCGAGGTCCGAAAACACCTCTTTCGAGACGTATTCCCTGACCAGGGTTTCGAGATTCGCGACCTGCCGCCCCTCGTCAGACGGGCGTTCCCGTGCGTCGATTCCGTTGTTGAGTCTCATCGTGCGTTCGTAAAAGGTAGTTTTTCCTCTCGATTGTACCAGTTTTTTCGCGCTTTGACAAATCCCGAAGCCCCCAGCGGGTACGACAAACCACCTTCCGGCGGGGAAGGGGGAACTTCGAACATTGTCCCGATCGTTGGGATCCTATTTTGTGTCCCTTTTTTGCATTATTCGATTCGAAGGCCGAAGCCTTCTGCACGTGTTGGCCGACGGGGAGCGGAACGGAGTCCGTCCCTCTCCGCTCGGGCCCAAGGAGCGTGTGATTGTAGAGAAAAAATCTGGACCAGATGCACGCAAGGGGAAAATGCCCCTCAAGAATAGCAAAAGCCGCCCCGATTTCAAGACGGGACGGCCAGTTGGGGTTGACGAGTGGGGCGGTCGCGAATTACGAGACCTTCTTCACGAAACAGGTCTTGAGGACGAGCCCCTTCACTTCCGGAATGTTGGCTTCGATGAGTTCCGGGTCGTCGGTGAGACGGATGTTTTTCACCTTGTGGCCCTTGTTGAGGGCAACCTTGGTTCCGCCGACCTTGAGCGGCTGGGTGAGGAGGACGGTGTCGCCGGAAGCGAGGACGTTTCCGTAGGCGTCTACGGTCTGGGTGGTTTCGTCGAACATGGGTTGGAAATTGGGGATATCGGAGGGGATGATACGGGGATTCGGAGGAAAAACAAAACGCCCCTTCCGGGACGTTTTCGATTGTGCATGGCGGAGAGGGGGGGATTCGAACCCCCGATACCGGAGACCGGTATACCAGATTTCGAGTCTGGCGCATTCGACCACTCTGCCACCTCTCCAAGGTGTGGGCTGGTCAACCCGAAACTTCGTATTTGGTGCCCCAAGCGGGAATCGAACCCGCACTCCGTTGCCGGAAAAGGATTTTGAGTCCTTCGCGTCTACCAATTCCGCCATCAGGGCGCGGTTTTTCCCTTCCTTGCGGAAAAGAGCGTGGAGAGGTTAATAAAAATCGGTCGAAAGTCAAAACAATTGGACTGTAGCGGTCTTTCGCGTACAATCCGCCACGTTTTCGCGCGCCTTTCCGCCGTGCGCCCAGCAAGAATTTTTTTTAAGAAAGACCCATGAAATTCAATCTCGACAACGTCGTCGACGAATACAAGTCCATCGAAAACGAGCTCGCTACCGACGCGTCCATCTTTACCGACCCCGCCCGCCTCAAAAAGGTGATGCGCCGCAAGAAGTCGCTCGAAAAGACCGTCGAACTCTACGGCCAGTACAAGACCGCTTACGCCAACCTCGACGAAGCCAAGGAAATCCTCGCGACCGAAAAGGACGCCGAAATGATCATGATGGCGAAGGATCAGCTCGCCGAATCCGAAGCCAAAATCCCGCAGCTCGAAGAAGAGCTCAAGATTGAACTCCTTCCCAAGGACCCCAACGACGACAAGAACATCATCTTGGAAGTCCGTGCCGGTGCCGGAGGCGACGAAGCGGCGCTTTTCGCCCGCGAACTCTGCAACGCCTACATGAACTTCGCCAAGGAACAGGGCTTCGGTCTCGAAATCATGGACGAAAACGCCGGGGACGTCGGCGGCATCAAGGAAATGATCATGAAGGTTTCCGGTTCGGGAGCCTATTCCAAATTCAAGTACGAAGCCGGAACCCACCGCGTACAGCGCATTCCGGAAACCGAAGCCAAGGGCCGCGTGCACACCTCCACCGTCACCGTCGCCGTATTGCCGGAAGTCGAAGCTCTCGAAGTCGAAATCCGCGACGAGGACATCGACATCATGGCCTGCCGCGCGTCCGGAGCCGGAGGACAGAAGGTCAACAAGACCGACTCGGCCATCCGCGTTTTCCACAAGCCCACCGGCATCGCCGTCGAATGTCAGGACGAACGCTCGCAGATCCAGAACAAGATGAAGGCTTTGGAAATACTGCGCGCCCGCATCTACGCCCTGGAAGAAGAGAAGCGCAACGCCGAACTCGGCGCCAAGCGCCTCTCCCAGGTCGGAACCGGCGAACGCGCCGAAAAGATCCGCACCTACAACTTCCCGCAGGACCGCATCACCGACCACCGTATCGGAGAGAACTTCTCGAATATCCCGGTCGTCATGATGGGCAAGCTCGGCCACATCGTCGACGCGCTCGCCGTAGCCGACCAGACCCAGCTTCTCGAACAGGCAGCGGGGCATCACGAATAAGATTCCCGGCCCCTTGGCTGGAAGTACGAAAAAGTCCGCATAGAAAACCATCTCCCCTGAAAGGTTTTCGAGCGGACTTTTTCGTACTTCCCCTATCTTACCACGTTGACCATGTTGAAGAACGGCAGCATGATGGCCATGACGATGGTGCCCACCACGCCTCAGACGACCAGGATGACCGCGGGTTCGAGCATGCTGGAGAGGTTTTTTACGAGCGAATCGATTTCGCGGTTGTAACGCGAAGCGGCTTTGTCGAGCATCTTGGCGAGCGTTCCCGTCTGCTCGCCGACCTTTACGGCCGTGGAGAGTTCGATGGGGAAACATTCGATCTTCCTGAGGAATGCGGCCTCGTCCGTGGGGGGTATCGTTTCGCCGCGGATCTTTTTCTCGGTGTATTCGCCGCCCATGCTGGAGGAAAGCGGCTTGCCGGTTTTGACGTCTTCGAGGATCGAATCGATTTCGGCTTCGTAGTAGCGGTTTCAGAGTCCGCTTTTCACAATTCAGAGAGCGCGGTTGATGACGATGCCGCTCGACAAGAGCGATGCGAGGAATTCGCAGTACGAAACCAGGATTTTCTTGCGGAGAATGGTACCGAACACCGGAATCCGCAACACCATTTCGTCGAACTGCATGCGGATGGCCGGTTTTTTGAGCGCGACCGGAATCGTCATGGCAGCCAGGAATCCGAAAACGAGCAGGAGGATTCCGTATCCGCGAAGGAACCGGCTCGTCCAGATGACGGCGGTGGTTAATGCCGGAAGGTTGGCGTGGGCTTCGCGGTAGATGCCTTCGATCTTGGGGACGACGTAGGTCATGATGACCGTGATCATCGCGACCGCGATGACCGCGATGGCGATGGGATACACGAGCGCTTGCCGGACTTTTCGGGAGAGTTCGAGGCTTTTTTCTTCCCGTTCGGTGACGATTTCCAGGACGCGGCCGATTTTTCCCGTGGCTTCTCCCATTTCGAACATCGCGACGTCGAAAGTCGAGAAGACGTTCGGGAGGTTCGCGGCGGTCTTCGCCATGTTGGCGCCGCCTTCGATCTCGCGCTTAAGAAAGAGCGCGAGTGAGCGGAGTTTCTCGTTTCTCGACTGGAAGTAGATGATCTGGAGCGCCCGGACGATGGGGATTCCGGCATTTACCAGACTGCCGAACGCGTCGAGGAAGAAGATCTTGTCGGTGAGCGCCAGGCGCAGCTTTTCGGCGGAAAAGTTCTTCGCCACGGAGAAGAGCGTTTTTTTCGCGAGTCCGGCTTCCGTCTTCGGCGAAAATCCGACCGGTTTTTCCGTCGGGTTTTCCATGTTCGGCATCCTGGTTTCCGATATGTCTCGCGAAGAGGGGTCCAAAGTTCGTTTTTTTCGGATTTGAAGCGCTTTTCCCTAGTCTAGCATACCGCCGAAAAATTTGCAAAACGCGCGGGAACGGATAGGATTCCGTTTGATTTTCCCACGTTTTCCGCCCCATGTTCAAGCTCTTCAATATCGGACATCACGACGAACATTCCGACGAAATCGACGTGCATCACGACGACCATGGCGAACATTCGGTCGAAGAAGACGTCGGACAAGTCGCCCTCGACATCCTCGACCAGGACGACGCCATCGTCATCGTCGCTCCGCTCGCCGGAATCCCCATCGACGGCATCGACGTGGCGGTAACCCGCAACGTGCTCACGGTTTCCGGAGAGCGCGTCCGCCCCGACATCTACGTCGAATCCGGCAGGCTCCTCGTCGAAGAATGTTTCTTCGGCCCCTTCCAGCGCTCGGTCGTCCTTCCGGAAAACCTCCAATTCAATAAGATTTCCGCCACCATGGAGGACAATCTCCTCGTCATCCGGGTTCCCAAGATCCACCTTCCTTCCAAATCCGTGAAGATTAACAAACTCGAATCGTAACCGTGGACTCCAAGAAACCTCAGAAAATCGCCCACCGCTCCATCCGGAAAGTCGACGCCGTCGTCACCGGCATGATTTTGTGAGGCATAGTCGCGTCCATCTACGGACTGGGGAAGGAAGGACACCGCCACGGGGACATCCCCGATTCCAAGATGACGGAAATTCGCGAAGGAAAAGTACCGCTCTCCGAAATCGTCAAAATGCTCGTATTCGGAGTACCCAAAGAAAAGCCCACGCTCACGTCCAGAATCCTCTCGTTTTTCCGTAAACGCTAGCGCATGGAACGCACGCTCCGAAAAATCCTCGCCGTATCGCTCGCCGCCGCGTTCTTGCCGTACGGTGCGGTTTTTTCGGCTGACGAAGGGGAATGGAAGTGTCCCGTTACCAAGGGGGCGTACGTCGGAGAGATTTGCGGATGTCTCGAGGCGAGGCAGCCCGGGGGCGCCGGCGCGAAAAGCATCACCGAATACGTGTGTCCCGAACCCATCATGGGCGATGCCGACGTAGCGTACCGCGTCATTCTCGACCTCGAATTCAAGAAGATCGACAAAGAGGCCGAGGGCAAACTCAAACAGATGCAGGCCGCGACCGGAAACGATTTCGTCAAAATGGATACCGACATTACCAACTGGTTCGATACGACCAGCGCGGATTCGGAGTTCCACCAGAAATATTCGAAAACCTGCGCCGACCTTTCCGATCCTAAGAGCGTACTCCGCCAAACGGTCGAATCCATGTCGGGCGTCACTACCGACGGATCCACGTCGTTTTTTGCGGGCAATCA
>JASDUA010000008.1:0-1281 GCA_041891375.1 Patescibacteria group bacterium | reverse complement strand
CCACGAACAACTGCCCGTCGGGATACAACTGGATTCCCCACAGCGACCTCAAGGGAAATAACGACTGGGCGTACATCCAGGCGACGGAATGAGGAGCGCTCTTGGGGTATTTGGACGGATGGGGACGCAACTCGAACGCGTACAACAATTCGTGGACGATGAAGCAGTGGACTTCCAGCACCGTAGGGGGCGTATGTTTCAAGGTCATGGGCGTCGACGAGGATCCGGCGACGGACACCGGAGTCTACCCGGTATACCTCGGCGTAAGAAGCGCCGCGACCTGCGGAACCCTTTGAGCGGGATGGAATACCCTGAACGCCACCACCATGTCGACCGGCATCTGGCAGGGGCTCACCATCTCCAAAAACGCGTCCATCATCGGTCCGCACTACACCGGCAGCTACGCCTACGACGGCGAAAGCTGGGGCGGAGACGGATACCACGCTTTCACGTTCTACGAACCGTACGTTCCGTACTTCTGCTACAAGTATTTCAAACGTACGTGAGCCCCTTACGTGAACGCGAGGCTCATTACGAGCGGCACGTGTCCTTCGGGTTACCTCGCCATAGACGCGAACCAGCTCAAAACCGCGAACGGAGACACCTGATACTACCAGGCGAACCATTACGGCCTTTACACGGGTTGAATCTACCAATGGTGGATAGACGATCAGACCTACGGATGGATGAGAAACACTTGGTCCGGTACGAAACTGAACTACGTCTGTTTGAAGATCGACAACGCCCAATAGAAAACCACCCCATCCCCTTATGAAGACCATCAAGCAATTCGCGGCCAAAGGCTTGGCCCAAGGAGCGTTCTTCGGCGCCGGGCTCCTCGGAGTCCTCGGGCTCGCGGTGGCGGCCCCCGACCTCACGTTCACGGCGATGCCGCAGAACCTCGCCGTCGGACAGGACCTCACGGCCGACATGTGGAACAGCCTCGTTTACCGCGTAAACCAGGCGGTGAAGGCCGACGCGGGCGGCAATTTCTCGGTTTCCGGAAAGGGACAGTCCGCGGCGACGGCCACTTCGGACGCTTCCACGACCCTCTCCACGAAATCGTACGTCGACGCGGAAACCACGAATTACCGCAACAAATTCTCGATGGTGATCGTGCTTCGCGGGTCGACCTATTGCCCGGCCGGATACGAACAGCTGTCCAATCTTTCGCAATTCAGCAACAACGGCTACAACTACGTGCGTATCAATAAGAACGGCGTGAATATCAACGCCGCGGCGAACTGGAATTACGGAGGGCCGTACGCGTACTACTACTTC
>JASDUA010000007.1:0-1284 GCA_041891375.1 Patescibacteria group bacterium | reverse complement strand
GAGGATTCCCTTTACGGTGCGGATCTTGTCGTCTTCGTCGAAAATGACGAAATCCTTGCCATATCCGAGACGGTCAATGAACAGACGCAGGAAATACACGCCCATGGAGTGGAACGTCCCGACGAGCGGCAAATCCGAACGGCGGTACGGGTTGACCGATTCGAGTTTCTCGAAACCGAGCTTTTTTCCGATGCGCTCGCGCATTTCCTTAGCCGCCTTGTTCGTAAAGGTGACGCAGAGGATTTTCGAAGGAGGTATCCCCTCCCCTACCATGCGGGCTACGCGTTCGGTAAGGGTGTGGGTTTTTCCAGCGCCGGCGCCGGCGAGGATGAGCATGGGTCAGACGGTGTGCTGAACCGCGATTTTCTGGGATTCGTTGAGCATGGCGGGAGTATATCGAAGCGGGGCTTCCGGGCAATGGAAATTCGACGGAAACGCATTGTCCGCGGGATGGTTTTGACAATCGGATTCCTTTGCGTATTTTTCATCGGTCAAAACAAAACGTCAGGGAGGTAACGAAAATGTCCGAAGCAAATGCAGAACCCGCCAGCGAGAAAGCCGCCGCGATCGAAACGGTCATAAACGGTTTCCTCACTTACTCGGGTTTCTCGGACCAAGACCGCCAAGGGCGGATCGTCTGGCTGAGCGTCCTGCAGGACGGCGCGAGGGACTGGAAGTTCGAAGACTGGGTAGCTCTCGAAGTCGCCGTAAAACGGCAACTGAACGAACACCCCTCCTATTCCCTCATCATGGGCGTAGTGAGTTCCAAACTCATCGTTCTCGCCGCGGCGGAAGAAACGACGGATGCGCCGGCCTGACGGAAACGTTCGGACCCACGTACTCAAAAAAAATCCCCCGAAGGGGATTTTTTCATGTTCGGAAGTTATTTCAGAAGTCCGGTTTTCTGTCTCCACGTGTCGACCATTTTCACGAATTCGGCACGGGTGAGCGGAGCGTTGGGCTGGAACTTCACGTTCTTCTTCAGCTTGAGTTTGACCGAGAAGGCGTTGAGCAATCCTACGCGGCTGTCGTCGTTGGCCACGTCGCGGAAGAGCGAGTGTCCGAGGACGTTCGTAAGACCGGACGCGCGGGCGAGAAGCACGGCGGCTTCGGCGCGGGTGATCGAGGCGGAGGGGCGGAACGCCTGGGCGTTGCCGACTACCCCCTTGCTCAGAAGTTGGTCGAGGTATCCGGCCGAAGCGTCGGACGGAAGGACGTCGCTAAACGGAAGGCTCGGAAAGTCGGTAGGATCGATGCCGAGGAGTTCCCCGAGCACCATAGCGG
>JASDUA010000006.1:5388-6928 GCA_041891375.1 Patescibacteria group bacterium | reverse complement strand
TCGATTTCCATCTGTTCGAATTCGCGAGTGCGGAAGATGAAGTTGCCCGGAGTGATTTCGTTGCGGAAAGCCTTGCCTACCTGCGCTACGCCGAACGGGACCTTCTTGCGGGAAGTGCGGGCGACGTTGGCGAAGTTCACGAAGATGCCCTGCGCGGTTTCCGGACGGAGATACACCATCGAGGTGGAGTCGTCAGTTACGCCCTGGAACGTCTTGAACATCAGGTTGAAGTTGCGGATTTCGGTCCAGTCTTTCTTTCCGCAGTTCGGACACTTGATCTGCTTCATCATGAGCTCCAAGATGAGGGCGTTCTTGTCCTCGTTCGCGAAACGTTCTCCGAATACGCGCTTGAAGTAGACGTTGAGTTCGGCTTCGTCGGCGTTGTCCGGATTGGTTTCGGCCGATTCGATGAGCTTGTCCGCGCGGTGGCGGGTCTTGCAGGCCTTGCAGTCGGTGAGCGGGTCCGAGAATCCGCCTACGTGGCCGGAAGCTACCCAGACGCTCGGGTTCATGAGAATCGCCGCGTCGAGAAGGACCATGTCGGTACGCTTCTGAACGAAGTTCTTGATCCAAGCGTTCTTGATGTTTTCCTTGAGTTGGGAACCGAGCGGTCCGTAGTCCCAAGAATTCGCGAGGCCGCCGTAGATTTCGGAGCCCTGGTATACGAAGCCACGCGCTTTTGCGAGCTCCACGAGGTCTTTCATTTCCATAAGAAGAGAAAGTGAGAGGATAATAAAATCCGCCCGATAGAACCGTGCGGAGCGACTTTTCCAGAGAAAGAAAAGAGGCTCGTGCACTTTTCGCACGAGCCTCGGGGCTCCGTTCGAATAACGGAGCGGTTCCACCCGAGTTCCGGATAAAGTTCCGGCTCTCTCGGTTCGTCGCGCCTTCCGCGCCGGGTGCCAATCCGGGCGTTTTTACGAAGGGCGATTCGCCTTACGGGGAGTAAGATAGCGGATACGGTGGAAAAATCAACTAGTTTCCGCCAAGCACCCGGTCCGCGCAGCAGCGGTAGCCGTATGCGGCCGTGGTATTGTTGTAGTCCCAGCTTACCTGGTTGCAATCGCTGTATCCTACGACCGTCGCGGCGTAATAATAATAGGAGCCTCACCACATGAGCGAGTACGACTGGTTCGTCCAATTCCATACGGCGGACCTGGTAAACACTCCCCTGCGGCAGGCGCTCATCCATTCGTCGGTCGTACAGAGGCGCTTATTTTCAGAAAAACAGGCGTCCGTTGCCGCATTCCACGTAGCCGCGGAACGCTGCGCGGTATCGACGCAGTACGGTCCTCCGGAAGCCATGCCCGTAGGACACCCGGTTCGGGCGATTACGCCGTTGACTTCGAGTTTCGATCCCGGGGAAGCGACGCCGATTCCAACGTTTCCGCTAGAAAACGAGAAGTTCGACAATCGGGCGTTCGCGTCGTTCGCGTCGTCGATGACGGCCTGCATGAGCGAGGACGTCATCGTCTGTCCGGATGCCGCCAGGTTGCGGTCGAGAGTCGTCCATGCGGCATAGCCGACGGAAGTGACGACG
>JASDUA010000006.1:0-5378 GCA_041891375.1 Patescibacteria group bacterium | reverse complement strand
GGCGGAAAAGACCGGCTTTTTCATTTTCGAAATCGTGCTCGGAGTTTCGCCCATAGTTCGCGTGATATCCAATAATTTCACGTAATTATAACGAAATCGAAAGCATTGCAAGTAGGCGTGACTTTCGCGGACGAAATCGTAGAGTACGGTGCGTACGATAAAAAAATCCCATGCCAGAATTCCTCGTCTGAACCGGAAATCCCGGGAAGATCAAAATGTTCGAAAACCTGTTTGCCGGAACGGGTCTAAAGCACCGGTATCTGAGCGACCTCGAGTTTTCGATCCCCGACCCGATCGAAGACGGGCATACCGTCGAAGAGAACGCGCTCATCAAGGCGAAGGCGTACTGTCTCGCCACCGGCCTCCCCACTCTCTCCGACGACGCGGGACTCGCCATTCCGGCGCTCGGAGGAGAACCCGGAGTGAAGGCCCGCCGATGGGCCGGAAAACTGCCCGACGACGTTTCGGACGAAGATTGGCTCAAATTCGCGCTCGACAAGATCCGCCCGATTCCGGGAGATTTGGTAGAATTCCATATACCGTTCGCACGGTGCCTCTATCTGCCCGACGGCCGGCATTTCTTCCAATCGGAAAAAATCCCCGGATTCATGGGCAAAACCCCGCGACTCCCCTATCCCAAAGGCTGGCCGCTCACGTCCATCCGCCATTTCGCCGACGGACGGCACGAACTCGACGTTCCGAAAGACGATCCGGCATGGCAGGGATTCTTCTTCAAGGAAGGATTGATGGAGCTCTTGGAAAATTTGAAGTAATGAAAACCGCCCCGTATTCCGGGGCGGTTTTTTCGTGCGTTTCGATTACTTCGCGAAAACGAGTTTGAACTTCTTCTTCCCTACCTGCACGACGGTTCCTTTGTCCTTAGAAAGCTTAATGGGAGCGCGTTCGTCGACGACCTTTTCGCCGTTGACCTTGGTACCGCCGCCGTTGATGGCGGTCTTGGCTTCGCCGGTGGTCGCCGCGAAACCGATGGCCTTCACGAGGGTGAGAAGTCCGATTTCTTCGGCTTCAACGTAGGCTTTTTCCATTTCGTCCTCGCTCGGCATCACGCCTTCGGAGAGAACCTTTTCGAAGTACGCGCGGCCGGCTTCGGCCGCTTCGGCACCATGGTAGAAGGTTACGACGATGCGGGCGAGTTCGAGTTTGACGTTGCGCGGGTTTTCGCCGGATTCGAGGCGCGCCTTGAACGGCTCGATTTCTTCGAGCGTGAGCGGCGTGGTGAGGCGGAAGTAGTCGAGGATGAGTTCGTCCTTCACTTCCATGAGTTTCACGAACATCGCGTTGGGTTCCATGTCGACGGCGATGGTGTTTCCGCCGGTCTTGCTCATCTTCTTGCCGTCCGGACCGAGGAGGAGGTCGAAGGTCATGATGTCCTGTTTGGGCTGTCCGAAAGCTTCCTGAAGCTTACGTCCCGCGAGGAGGTTGAAGTACTGGTCGTTTCCGCCGAGCTCGACGTCGGCCTTGAGCGCGACGGAGTCGTACCCCTGCATGATCGGGTAGAGGAATTCCTGCAAGCTGATGCGGATTCCGGCCTTGTAACGCTTGCTGAAATTGTCGCGGTCGAGCATTTCGGCGACCGAGAAATGCTTGGCGAGTTCCCCTACTCCGCAGAAGTTGATCTTGTCGAGACCCTCGGAGTTGTAGTAGATTTCCACCTTCGAAACGTCGAGGATCTTTCCGAATTTCGCGACGTAGCTTTCGGCGTTCTTTCGAGTCTGTTCGCGCTCGAGCATCGGGCGTTCCGCGTCTTTGTCGGAGGTGTCGCCCACCTGCGCGGTCGCGTCGCCGATCAGGATGATGATATGGTGGCCGAGATCCTGGAACTGGCGGAGCTTCATGATCGGTACGGCGTGGCCGAGGTGCATGATGGTGCCGGTGGGGTCGATGCCGAACTTGATGCGGAGCGGCTTGCCGGAAGCGAGTTTCGCTTCGAGGGATTCGCGGTCGATGATGCGGGAAACGCCCTTTTCGAGGAGGTTCTTGATTTGGGATTCGTGGGACATGGTTCTGACTGGTGGGATTTGGACTATTTCACCGCCTCGCGGACGGCTTTGACGAAGGTTTCGAGCGGGTACGCTCCGGAGATTTGGACGTATTTTCCGGTGGTTCGGTTGACGATGAGGTATCCGGGCGTTCCGGCAATGCCGTAGGACGAGGCCTTGGCCATGGATTCTTCGAGCGACTTGGCCACGCCGCCGTCGGTTACGCAGGATTCGTACTTGGCGGAATCGATGCCGTATCCTTTGGCGAACGCGGAGAGTTCTTCCGGCGAATAGTACGTGCCGTCGGATTCGGAACTCCGTGAGAACGCGCGGTTTTTAAAATCGATGTAGGCGGTTTTCCCGGCGAGTTTGCCGTAGCAGATTCCCGCGAGGGATTCCTCCTTGGCGCCCTGGTGGAAATCGAGCGGATAGTACGAGGCGGCAAGCGATACGCGCCCCTTGGAAGCGTCGACGATCTTTTCGAGCGTCTTATCCTTGTGGATCATCCGGCAATACGGGCACTGCGGGTCGGAGAATTCGAAGACCGTGATTTCGGATTTGGATTTTCCATACGAATACGGGGCCGCCGAATCGAAGAGCGCGACGTCTTCGGCAGAGACGGATCCGGTAACGAATTCGGAATATTCCGCCGCCGGAGCGTTGTCCTCGACCGTTTCGACCGGAGTCGGCGCGGTTTGGATTCCCGTCGCGAAAAGGGTCGCGAGCACGGAGAACACCGAAAAAATGGACGACATGTTCGGAAATGACGATTACCGGCCGAGTATATCGCAATCGCCGACTTTTCCAATGCCTTTGCGAAAGCACCGCCCTTGGTATATATTTGTCGAAATACCGTTTAAACATAGGAGGATGATTCCCGCAGTTTGTCCAGGATGCCAAGCGAAGTTCGATCTCCGTGACGAATTGTCAGGAAAAAGGGTACGTTGCCCGAGTTGTACGACCGAATTCACGGTCGCCCCTGCGGAATCCATATTCTCCCCTTCCGCCCCGGAAGCGCCGACGATGTCCGAAAACGCGCGGACGCCAAGCTCGGCGGAGAGTGCCTATTTCAGCAAGCACGTCTTGGGAATCAAGCAGAAACGGATCGCGCTCAGAGAAAAGTATTACGTGCGCGACGAAAACAACGCCGACGTACTTTTCGCCGTCCGCGATTTGAAATTCTTCAAGGCCCTCTGAGCGACGCTCGTGGCGATTATCGTATATTTCATCATCATCGGCGCCGTTACGATGGCGGCGGTATCGACCGCGGGAGCGGAAGCGGCGGTCGCCGGCACGGCCGTTTCCCCGTCGGTAGGAGCCGCGACTTCGACCGGCACCGCGCCCGTACGGCGGAACAACCGAAAGAACGCGGCGGCAACTTCGGTCGCCACGGAAAGCTCGTCAGTAGCGGCTCCGGCCGCTACGACCACGAACGTGGCAACCCCCGTAACCACGGCCAAGCCGTCCGGAACCAAGACCGCCGCCGAGATCGCCAAGGAAAACGAAGAGGCCGTAAAGCGGCTTCAGGAAACCTTGGAGAGGCTCGAAAACGAGAAATACGTGAAGAATTCGGAAAAAGCGAAAGGGCTCGAAGAAAGCCCGCTCGTCGCTCTCGGTTCGTACCTCGCGCTGATTTTGGCCGTCCTCACGGGCATGGCCCTCTATCCTAAGCGCCACATCCGCTTCTACCGCAATGACAAGGACGTGAAATCCGCACCGGTTTTCACCATCGTGCAAACCCGGCGTTTCGAATTCCCCCACCAGAAATACCGGATGGAAGACGCTGCCGGAAACCTCTTGGCGACGTTCGAAAAAAACGTCTTCACCAACGTGTTCCGCCGCAGATGGTGGATCGTATTGCCCGACGGCAGGAAATTCCTCATTAAGGAAGATTCGATCATCTTGAGCCTGTTCCGCCGCCTCGTTCCCGTCATCGGCCAGTTCATCCGAACCAACTTCGTCTTTTTCGATCTCCAATACGATCCGAACCAAACCCGCCCGATCGGTATTTTCAAGCGGAAATTCGAACTCTTCGACAACTACATGCTCGACCTTCGAAACGATCCGGCATTCACGATTCCCCGAAAGGTCGCCATCGGATTGTCCATCCTTCTCGATACCGGAGAAAAGCGCTAAATTCCCGATATGGAACGAGAAGACGAGGTCATAGACATCACTCCGGACTGCATCGCCGTACCCGACGGAAAGCGCGCGCTTTTCGATCCGGAAATCGGGGCCGTGCTGCTGAACGGGTATTTTCTCACGATCGCGGCCGTTACGGGAATCGCGTTCCTCTACCAACTGAAAGAGGGGCTGCATTCCCTCAGCGAACCCGACATCTCGAATTTCACGTTCAAATATTCCAACTGGGGCGACCAGCACAACTACGTCGGCATATTTACCGGAATGTTCCTGCACGGATGAATCGAACACATCGGGGGAAACCTGCTGTTCTTCTATCCGCTCGCGCTCATTTCGCACCGGCTGTACGGCACGGTGAAATCCTTGGCGCTGTTCGTCGTTTTCTGAACGCTCGCGGGAATCGGCACGTTCTATCTGAACGGCAATCCGTCCATCGGAGCGAGCGGGGCGGTCTTCTGAGTCTTCTGAATGGTTTCCACCGTATTTTTCCGAAGAAGGAAAGAATTGTCGGAAAACGTTCGGGACGCGGCATGGGCGCTCTGGGCGGTGGAATCGTTTCAGATTTTTCTCGGTTTCATGAATCCGTTGGTCGACAATGTCGCCCACGTCGTCGGTTTTTGAGTGGGCATCCTCGCCGGACTCCATCTCAGCACGAGAAATTGGGACGGCACGAAGACGCGGGAAAATCCGTCATTTTAACGTCAAAAAATTTTGCATGCCCTCCCGCATGTGCTACGATTCACCAAGTTATAAAACATTCGAAAAAAAATATGATCCGCACCGTCTGTCCCGATTGCCAAGCCGAATACCGAGTCCAGGCCGAATTCGCGGGAAGGCGGGCGAAATGCCCGAAATGCGAGACGGTTTTTTCCATTCCCAAAACCGAAATGACCGTCGAAGAAGAACTCGTCCTCTCCGGCGCGATAGCCGAAGTTCCCGAAGGGCACGACGCCTTCAGGCCGATCCCGGACTGTGTGCAAAAACCGAGCTTCCCCATCGACGCCGGAATGCAGGAAGCATAAAAAAACGGAGCTCTGGCTCCGTTTTTTCATGTCCCCGTTACCGGAGTTCCGACCAGTACGCGAGGGAAAGCGGTCCGCCGTTAGTGGCAGCGGTAATGGAATACGTGGCTCCCGCGGGGACGATGAACGAAAGCGAAGACCTTCGATTAGCGGTCTCCCCCGTATACGAAACCATGACTCCGTTCACTACGGCTGCCGAAGAAGTAGTATCGGA
>JASDUA010000005.1:0-1299 GCA_041891375.1 Patescibacteria group bacterium | reverse complement strand
TCTTCGACGTGAAGAAGTTCGAACTCGGCGAAGTCGCCCGCATCAAGATCAACCGCAAGCTGAACCGCGACGTGGCCTACGCCGACGAAGGGAAATTCCTTTCCGCCGACGACCTCGTGGACGGTCTCAAGTACCTCCTCTCCCTCATGGAAGAAGTACCGGGACACCACTGGGACGACATCGACCACCTCGAAAACCGCCGCGTACGCTCGGTAGGCGAACTCGTCTACGACAAACTCAAGGTCGGTCTCGCCCGCATGGAAAAGATCGCCAAGGACCGCATGACCATCATCGAACTCGATGACGCGACTCCGGGAACCTTCATCAACTCGCGCCCGATCGTGGCGGTTCTCAAGGAATTCTTCGGAACCTCCCAGCTCTCGCAGTTCATGGACCAGTCCAACCCGCTCTCCGAACTCGCGCACAAGCGCCGCGTTACGGCTCTCGGTACCGGCGGTCTCACCCGCGAACGCGCTTCCTTCGAAGTCCGCGACGTACACCCGACCCAGTACGGCCGCATCTGCCCGATCGCGACTCCGGAAGGACCGAACATCGGTCTCGTATTGCACCTCGCTTCTTTCGCCCGCGTAGACAAGTACGGTTTCATCGCGACCCCGTTCCGCAAGGTCGTCCACGTCGTCGCTAACGACGGCAAGGCCGCGATCAACCGCATCGCCCTCGGCGACATCGTCGATTCCAAGGGGAACGTCCTCGTCGAAGACAAGACCCTCATCACCCCGGAACTCGCCAAGAAGCTCGCTGAAAAACTCGAAGCCAAGGAAATCGAAATCCGCGGATTCCTCACCACCGACTACGAATACTTCGACGCGTACCAGGAACGCGGACTCGTCATCGCGGAAGCGAACTCCCCGTTCGACGAATTCGGCAACTTCGCCGAAACCCGCATCTCGGCACGTAAGAACTCCGAAGCGACCATCGAATACGTCCGCGAGGTAACCCACGTCGACGTTTCCCCGAAGCAGGTCATGTCCGAATCCACCTCGCTCGTTCCGTTCCTCGAACACGACGACGCGACCCGTGCGGAAATGGGTACGAACATGATGCGCCAGGCGGTACCGCTCGTTAAGGCGGAATCCCCGGTCGTCGGTACCGGTACCGAACGCATGATCGGCGAAGGCTCCGGCTACGCGGTCAAGGCGGAAGAAGACGGCGAAATCATCGGCGTCGACGCGAAGCACATCTCCGTACTCTACAAGTCCGGCAAGAAGGCGCTTTACGAACTCCGCACGTTCGAACGCTCCAACCACGACATGATCATCCACCAGAAGCCGCTCGTTT
>JASDUA010000004.1:0-1318 GCA_041891375.1 Patescibacteria group bacterium | reverse complement strand
GACCGGCGTCGTGAAATCGAAGGAATGGTGGACGGCGGAAAGCGAAAGGACATGCACGCTCTGCGTCTCCATGCACGGTAAGAAAATAGGAATCGAAGAGAACTACGCCAACAAGGGCGACAAAGTGACGATATGAAGCGATACGTACTCGCTGGACTACAAGGACGTGCGCGGGCCGTCCGCGCATCCGAATTGCCTATGCACCCTACTTCCCATCACCGAATAACTCCCATACCTATGAAAACCGCAAACGTAACCGTCGGATCGTTCGAAGTCGTCCTCAAATGCGACATTCTCAAAAAGGACATCGTACCGCTCTCCAAAATCGAAAAGATCGAGCAGGAAAATTTGGCGAACGAAGACGCGCTCACGAACGACCCGGAACTCGCCGTACGGGCGATGGACATCCTCATTGACGTATTCGTGGTGTCCATCGACGGAAAGTCGGACAAAAAGGAGATCCGCGACGTGGTTGAGAATATGCTTGCCGCCGAATACGGAGAACTCACCAGGGCGATCACTTCGAACATGGCGGAAATCGAAAAAAAAAGTGAGAACTCTACTACGAGTACGAAACCTTCATCCACCGCTGAAGCGGAGGACTCTCAGAAGAATGGATAGCGGTGATGGTAATGGAGAGGATGGGATGGACGTACGAGGAGTACATGAACCAACCGAACTGGGTCATCGACCTCATCACTGAAAAGCAGAATATCGAGGGGCGAGCGCAGTCTAAACACTAGAACCCATGGGATCCGAGTCGAAAATCTCCATCGTCGTCGAGGCTATCGACCAGGCGACGAAAACCCTCAAATCGGTCGGATGATCGATCGAATGAATGTCCAGGCAATCGTCTGGACTTTCTTCGAGTCTGAGGACGCTCGGGGAAAGCGTGAGATCAACCCTTTCGACGTCGCTCAAGGCGTCTGCGGTGGCATTGTCGTGATTCGGGCTTGCAGGCGTGAAATCCGCAATGGATTTCGAACAGACCTCCGTCGCACTTACCACGATGCTCAAAGACAGCAAGCTGGCGGGCGACATGCTCAAGGACCTATCCAAATTCGCGGAAACCACGCCGTTCGAATTCCCGGAAATCGCCGATGCCGGAAAGAGGCTCCTTGCGTTCGGATTCAGCGCCAAGGAAATCAACGGAACGCTCCGCTCGCTCGGTGACATCTCCTCAGCGCTCAATATCCCGCTCGGAGAACTTTCCGACATTTATGGAAAGGCTCGCGTCCAGGGGAGGTTGTTCGCCGAAGACCTGAACCAACTCACCGGCCGAGGAATACCGGTGACGCAGGAACTCGCGAAGCAGTTC
>JASDUA010000003.1:0-1328 GCA_041891375.1 Patescibacteria group bacterium | reverse complement strand
CTTCGGCTCCGAACGAAATCCGCAATCTCGAAATGGAACGCGACGCCAAATTGAACGACCAAAAGGCTTCCATCGCCCAGACCGAACGGTCCATCGCGATAGCTAAAGAAAAGCTCGCCACGCTCGAAAGCGACGTCGCGTATACTAAGGCGTCTTCGGAAAACACGGTGAACATGTCGGATACCAACCTGTCCTACATACTTTCCACCGCTTCCATCAACGCCGGTACCCAGCTTTCCGATTCCCGGGCGTTCGTGCAGGATTTGGAATCTTCGGTTCTCAATTACGCAAACGACAACGCCGTCCCCGCGCAGTTCGCCGCGAAGGATTCTTCGAAGGGGGTTCGGGCGACCAACGCGTTCACCGCTTTCCGTGGACAAGTCTCACCGTATGCCGCAAAGCTCGCCGCAGCAGACTTCACCAGTACTGGCGGCGTTCTCGCGTTCCTTTCGGAGCGTGAGGCGTTCGCCAACTCCGGACTCGCGGCCGCCGATGCCATGGGTCAGGCGCTCGACGCGAGCATCGTAGCGGGCAGCATGACGCAAAGCGCCATCGATTCGCTTTCGAGCACCGTTTCCCAAGCGCGCTCCAAGTTCGCTTCCTATTTGACTGATGTCGCTTCCGTCCGCAAGCAGATAGCTTCCATCGACGATCCGAGCCTCGTTCGTCAGGGCGCTGACAATACCATCGCGAACAAGACCGCTTCGATGTTGGATCAGAAGTCGAACCTCGCGTCCCTCGAGGCTACGCTCTCTTCGCAGAAGCTCGCGTACACCAAGCTCGAGAGCGACTACCTCATCAAGATCCAGCAGAAGAAGGACTCCGTCGCGTCCACCGAGGAATCCCTCAGGACCAGCCGTCTCAACCTCGCCGATCTGAAGGACGGACCGACCAAGGAAGAAATCGAATCCGCGAAAAACCAGATCGAACAGGCGCAGGTATCGCTTGCCAAGGTCAAGAAGAAGAAGGAAGACTATCAGATCATCGCGAGCTTCGACGGCGTCGTTACCGCGAGCAACGGCAAGGTGGGCGAAATTTCCACCAACTCCAATTCGTCGAGCACCGCTTCCGCTACCAGCATCACGGTGGAAGTCCCCGGTCTCTACGAAATCAGCGTCTTGGTCGACCAGCTCGACGTCGTCAAGATCAAGGCCGGACAGTCTTCGACCATCAAGTTCGACTCGTACGCCGACAAGACCTTCACCGGCACCGGATCCGAAGTCGACCCGACTCCGGTAACCAGCCAGGGCGTCGTATCGTACAAGGCGAAAATCCTCTTCCAGTCGGACGAACTCCGCTTGTACAACAGCATGACCGCCACCGTTACC
>JASDUA010000002.1:0-40268 GCA_041891375.1 Patescibacteria group bacterium | reverse complement strand
GTCCGCGAGCCCTTCGCCGCCCGGCTCGTCGCCCCGGGCAACCGGGAGCGCTTCGAACTCGCCTCGAAGGCGAACGCGGAGGCCAAGCGGGACCGGGCCGAGATTAACCGGCTCGACCTGTCCCTCCGCGAAACCTCGGACGAACTCGTGCGGACGGAGGCCGAGTTCCTGCGGGAATGCGGCGGACGCCGGTACCGCAAGCCGTTGCCGGGATGGGCCTTCGCGGCGTTCGCAGCGGTCGCGGTCTGCGGCGAATGGGCCCTCGCGTACGGGTTGCTCGACTACTTCGGGATGGCCGGCCCGGTCCCGACGGAACCGGCGGGGGAGGGGGGATTCGGCGACTTCGCCGCCTCGGCCGTCCGGTTCCTGCTGAACGAGAAGCTCTGGTACTCGTTTTTCCTCGCGGCGTCGCTCTTCGCCGTCGCGAAGGCGACCGGCACTTGGGCCAGGCAGAGGGGAGCCGGCCGTCCCGGCGGCTTGCCGGGCTGGGCCGTCGCCTTCGCGAACGTCGGGGTCGCGGCTTTCGCCTGGGGGTTCGCCTCCATTCGGGAAGTGCAGCTCGCGGCCGACGGGGCGGGGGAGCTCGTGGGGCATTCGGCGGCGTTCCTCGCCGTCCAGTGCTTCGGCTACCTGGCGGCGGCGGCTTTCGCCGCATGGAATGCCGATCCCGATCCCGAGGCCTCGAGGCTCGCCGCGCGGTGCGACCGGCTCCGGGACGAGCGGGAGCGGCTCTGGAAGAAGCGCGCCGCGTTGGCTTCCCGTCGGGCGGAAGCCTGGGCGAAAGCGCGGGACGAAGCTTCGGCAACGGTCCACCGCGTCCTCGGGATGGTCGCCGCCTACCGGGACCACAACTTCGCCAACCGCCCGCCCGGCTGCCTGCCGCCGGACTACATGCTCTCCGCGGTGGGGGAGGAAGCCTTCGAACCCCTGCCGCTCGATCCGCCGCCGGACCCTCCTGCCGGCGATATCCGGAGGGCCGTCGGGGAGATCGGGAGGGATTGGAATGCGGACGGAAAACGTACGTGAAACGTACGGATAGCGAATTGTGAAAAGACGGTAATCGGATAGGAGCCGAAGGAAATGGATGCAATGGAAATGGCCGCCTGCGCGGCCGCCGCGTGCCTCGCGCTGGCCTCGCCGGCGTGGGCCGGCACGTACGTGGTGCTCGTCGACGCGTCGTCGAGCGTGGGCGCGGAAGAACGGGCCGCGTACCGGGAAAGCGTGGAGGGCGTCGTCCGGGCCGTGCGTCCGGGGGACCGCCTGGTGGTGGCCGCGCTCGGAGGGAAGGAGCGGGCCTCGTGGGTCCGCGACTTCGACGCCGAAGCTCCCGCGCCGACCGGCCGGCGCTTCGCAGACGGGAAGCGGAGGAAGGAGTTCGAAGAGGGCGCCCTGGCCGCCCTCGGCGGGATCCTCGGGCGCGCGGAGAAGTCGCCGGACAAGGCGACCAGGATCGTCGACGCCGTCGAAGCGTCGTCGCAGGCGTTCTCCCAGTCCCCGGACTCGGGGAAGACGCTCGTGGTCCTTTCGGACATGCTCGAGACCGGCCGCTTCGACCTGGCGTCGGGACGGAAGAAGGACCTCGCGGCCCCCGCGGCGCTCGCCGGCGCGAAGGTGTACGTCGCCGGCGCGGGCGGGAAGGACTACGCGGCGGTCGAGGCCTTTTGGACCCGCTACTTTTCGTCCGCTCCCGGGGCCGCCGTCGTCCAGTACGGCCGCTACCCGGTCCGGATCCGGTAGGGGCCGCCATGTTCAGGATCCTGCTGGTCGCGATCGGTCTCGTCCCGGTCGGATGGTGCCGGAAGGGGACGCGGGCGCCCGTATGGAGGAACCGCCGTGGAGGCCGCGTCGTGCTCCTGGCGGACGTGGCGGCCAACGTCGGCGAACTCCTGCGCGCGTTCCTGTTCCGGCTTCCCCCCGGCTCCGAGTTCGTCCGGGGCAAGGACGGGAAGGTTCGGGCGACGATCAACCGGGACGGGAGGGACGCGCCGTGAACGCGGGCCGCAAGTACCTCGCCGTCCGTTCGGGGAAGGTTTCCGGCCTGGTCCGCAGCCTCGAGGGCGCGGACGTCCTCCGGGCCGTCGGGATTCCAGGCCGGCTGCTTACGGTCGAATGGAGCGGGCCCGGGGCCGCGGAGTCCTCCTTCCTCTTCCATGCCGCCGACGAAACCGTGTCGTACGGGCGCCACCGTCCGAAACCCGGCGCCGGGAGCCTCGGCGCCTCGGTCAGGGAGGCGGCCGCCGCCGGACCCTACTCGGGTTTCGACCCGATCCTCGAGCCCCTGCGGATCGCCTATGCCGCCTGCGGTCCGGACGGGACCGACCCGGCCGCAGCCCGCGTCGCGGGAGCCGTCGAAGAGTTCCTCGGCGCCCTGGATCGGGACCTCCTGAAGCTCCCGGTCGGGCGCCCGCTGACCGGGAGGGAGTACGCCCTGCTCTCCGGGCGCCCGGAGAGGGTCCAGGCCGTCACCGTCTTCCCTTGGCTCCTGCCTTGGACGTGCGCCGGCCTGGCGGCCGGCACTCCGGAACCGGCGGAACGCGTGCTCGCCGCGATCGACGCGCGGGCGGAACTCTTGCCCGCGCTCTGCAGGGAGCTCCGGGCGGAGCCCAACGTCGTCCGGTCGCTCGCGGCCGTCGGCGCCTGGCATCCGCGCGCCCGTGGGTATCCCGTGGCGGACTTCGAGACCGACCCCGCGTTCTACGCCGCGGCGTTCTCGCTCGTACCGCCGGAACGGAGGCCCCGCGCCCCCGACTTCGGCCGCTTCCTGAAGGCGGCACGCTGGGCGGCCGGCATCCTTCGCGACGCCGGCGACCATGAAGGGCGCGTGGCGCTCGCGGAAGCCTCGGCGGCCGTATGGCAGGCGCTCCGCCGCCGCCCGTACGAGCTTCCGGACCGGCACGGGACGGCCTGGCTTTCCGACCTCGCCGAGCAGGTGGGGAAGCACCCCGCCGTCGGGGGAAGGACGTTCGCCGGGACGTTCCACGGGGAAACGGTCCGTCTCGGCGCGGGAACGTGGGCGGTCCTCTGGGCCCTCTGCCGGCACCACCCGGCCGACCTTCCGGCCGCGGGCCGCGCTTGGGCGCGCAAGGAAACCGCGGCCGTCCGGGAGGCCGTGAGGGAAGTCTGGCCTCCCGAAGACCCGATCCCGTCGCCGTTCCCCGACGCCCTCGGCTGCGGGGGAGGGTGGGAGGCCAGGCGGATAGGCACCGCTGGCCGGCTCATCGCCGAGGCCGACGAGGCTTCGAACTGCCTGGCCGGGTACCTGCCGGAGCTCCTGGCCGGAAGACGGGCGGTGTTCGCGGCGTTCCATCCGTCCGGAGAACTGGCCGGGCACTTCGAACTGGCGCCCGGGGAAGGGGGCGTCCCGGAGCTCGTCCAGGTCATGGCCACGAGGAACCGGAAGCCGCCCGCCGGACTCCTGAAAGCGGCGGAGCGGTCCGCCGCCGCCCTCGCGGAGGCGTTCCCTTACGCCTTCGAATCCGAAGTCCGCGCCTCGGGCCGCGCCGCGAAGCGGGCGGGCATGGTCGTCGAAACCGCTCGGTTCGCCGCGCACGCCGAGGACGTGCTCGCGGCGTTCGCGAAGGCCTGCGACCGGTTCGGCGTCGAGTGGCCGGAGCGCGCGGAGTGGATACCCGGTAAAGGTACGGAATAAAACCGGTGAACGTATGAGGAACGTATCGAAAAGGTACGTTCTCGGGACGATTGCGGATTCGGAAACGGCCAAACTTGACGGGGTCGGTTCCGTGCTTACCATTTGGCGAACTGCGACGTTTCCTCCCCACGAGAGCCGAGTCGTCCAGGCGGTTTTCCCAACCCTGGTAAGATCAAACGAATATTCCGGACGTAACCGCTCAAGCGTATGAAATACAGCGAGACAAAGACCGATAAGAAGCTTCGCGAGTGGTTCTGCAACGACAACACCAAAGCGCTCCTTCGGAACATCAACCTCGTTACCGGCGAACTTCGTGGCCTGACGCGGCTCGACCTCCCGGTCAACTTCCCGATCGTCGCCGTAGCCGGCAAGAACGGCGCGGGAAAATCCACCATTCTCGCCCTCGCATGCTGCGCCTACCACAACAGGAGGGACGGATACCGCTTGCCCAAGCGGAAGACGACGTACTACACGTTCTCGGATTTTTTCGTCCAGCATCCGGAGGAACTGTCCCCGCAAGGAATCGAAATCAAGTACGGGATCGCCTACGACAAGTGGAAGAAGAGCGACACCCTCCCGGACGGCGTGGGCGTCGGCTGGCAGAAGCGATCGAAGAAGCGGGGCGGCAAATGGAACGACTACGCGGACCGGGTACGGCGGAACGTAGCGTTCCTCGGAATCGACCGGATCGTCCCGCACGCCGAGCGGAGCCAGTCGCGGTCGTACTCAAAAGCGTTCAAGGACGCGGTGCAGAAAGGATGGGAAGACGAGGTTAAGGACATCGTCGGATCCATCCTCGGAAAGACGTACGACAGTTTCCGGTACCTCGAATATTCGAAGTACAACCTTCCCATCGTGAAGGTGGGCGAGACAGTGTATTCCGGCTTCAACATGGGAGCGGGGGAGAACGCCCTCTTCGAGATCTTTTCCGTCCTGTACGACTGCGGAAAGGGAGCCTTGCTGGTCATCGACGAGATCGAGCTCGGGCTCCATGCCGAAGCCCAGCGGCGGTTCGTCGACAAGCTCAAGGACGCGTGCTTGAAGCTCAATGCCCAAGTGATTTGCACGACGCACTCGAAAGAGATCTTCGAGCGCCTCCCGAGCGACGCCAGGTACTTCGTAGAGACCGTCAACGGTCGGACGAGGATCCTCGATTCGGTCTCATCGGAGTTCGCCTTTTCGAAACTCGGAGGGGTCGCCGGCAAGGAGCTCGAGGTCCTGGTCGAGGACGACGTGGCCAAAGCGCTCGTCTGCGCCGCGCTGTCGGCCCAACAGCGGACGCGGATCACCGTAACCGAAATCGGCTCGGCGAACTGCCTCGCCAGACAGCTCGCCGCGACGTACCTGCGGGACGGGGACCATCCGGTTCTGGCGGTTTTCGACGGCGACCAAAGGAAGAAGGAGGGCGACAACGTCGGCCACGCCCGCAAGATGGCCGAGAATCCGGAAGAGGATTTCGACGACTGGATGAAAGCGCGGATGGCCTACCTTCCGGGCGACGTATGGCCCGAAGCGTGGCTCATGCGGAAAGGAAAGGAAATCGCCAACGACCTCGCCGCATTAGTGGGTTCCGATCCCGATACGGTCGCCGAAGCCCTCGATACGGGAGCGAAGGCGGGCAAGCACAAAGAGGTGTACGCGGCGGGGAAGGAGCTCGGCCTCGAGCGCGACGATTTCCTGAAGACGCTGGCCGGCGCCGTAACGCGGAAATTTCCGGAGTCGTTCGGTGAAATGGTGGGGGCGATCGGGCTGGCCCTCGATTAGCCCGTACCAAGCCAGGCTTGACCCGAAGGGTTCCGCGGATAGCATCAGGACGCCTTACCCCTTCAAGCGCGACCCCACGTGCCAGAAACGAAACCAGACCCGGCATTCGCCGGATTCCGCCTTTTCCGGATTGATTCGTCCGGATGGACCGCCGTTCCCTGATCCTCCGCGTTCGGACGCCCGATCCTCGCGAACACCCGAGGGGACGTCTGGCAGGTCCTGCTTCCCGACGGAGCACCCGAGCAGTTTTTCACCTATGCCGCCGCGGTCCGGGAACTGCAGTCCGCGGGCCTCCGCCTTCCGGCAGCCGCCGAGCTCGAAGCCGCCGCAGTGGCGTTCTCCGGTCGGTCCGACGAGGACCGCGTCCTTTTCCGCAGGGCGTTTTCCTGATTCCGGCACTCCGCCCACGGCGCGTTCTACGACCAAAGGGCCAACGCCTACCGCTGGGTCGGCGACGTCGCCGCGGGCTCAAGGGGCCGGAAGACGTTCCCGGCCGTGAGGAACGGTACGGACGGACCTTCGTCAATAAGGCTTCCGAGCGGATGCGCCGCGCCGGTGGCGGTCGCCGCGTAAGCGTTCCCGCTGGTGAAAAGGGGAATGCCTGCGGGGTCCGCCTTGCATCCCGCGCATTTCCGGCTAGGATGTTCCACGGATTTTTAACCCGTTTTTTTCCGAACATGGACGCGAAACGCGAGGCGCCGGCCTCCAGGCCGCCCGCCAAGGCCGCCAAAGCATCGATCCTTTCCTGATTCACCCTTGCCGAACTCATCGTCGTCATCACGATCCTCGCGATTCTGGCAACGATAGGCTTCCTCGCCCTTTCCGGCTACTCGCAGGACGCGAAGGACGCCGCCGTGAAAGCCAACGTCCGGTCGGTATATACGGCGATTTCTTCCGAGTCGGCCGTCACCGACAACTCGCCGCGCTACTACGTCGTCCACGACGCCGCCGCCGCGCTCACGGGAGCGGCCGTGGCGTACGTCGACGGCTCCCCGGTGACGCTCACCGGCGGTGATTGGAACCAGGCCGGCACGAATTACTCGGCCGGCAATCCGGATTGGACGAAGCTCAAGCTCAATCCGGAGAAATTCCGGCTCTCCCGCCGTCCGCCCATGGGCGGGTTCCTGTCGCTGGGCTCCTTCCTTCCGGACTCTTTCGCCGCGTACGATCCGAAATCGGTCGCCGTCTGAGCCGTCGACGCGGCGCTCGCCCCGACCGCTTCCGGAAGGAACCGTTCGGCCTCCTTCTTTCAGGTCGCCGGAACCGCCCCGGCCACCGGTCTCGTCACCGTCTCCGGTAATTTCCCGGCCGGAAGTGGCGGAATCCCCGGACTCGTCGGGTTCCCCGGCGCGCTGACGTGAGCGCTCGTCGACGGCTCCGCTTCCCCGGGGTTCGCCGCCTACCCCGGCTGTGACACGCCGGACGTCGTCCTCTCCAACGGCCAGAAGTGGGCCGCCTGCAACGTGGGCGCGAGCACCGCGTACGCCGGACAGTCCGTAACCCTCGCCGACGCGACCGCCGCCGGCGGCCCGACCGCCGCGCAGAAAGCCTACATGGGCGCGTACTACCAGTGGGGACGGAACCTCGACGTGACGACCGGAGCCACGGTCGCCGGACCCCTCGCGACCGCGACCGCCGCTTCCGAAACCCGGTTCATCACCAACGGAACCGCTCCGTACGACTGGCTCTCCGTCCAAGACGACAACCTCTGGGGAGGCACCGGTTCCACGGTTTCCGCCGGAACCTACTCCTCGCTCGGATCCCCGGCCGCGATGCAGGGACCCTGCGCGGCCGGATACCACGTGCCCACGGCCAAGGAATGGTGCGACGCGATCGTCGCGGTATCCCCGACGCAGAACGGCGGGGCGGCGATGGTATGCGACGCCAACTGGCACGCCGAAGCCGTCGCCAACAAATTCATGACCACGCTCCGCCTGCCGCTCGCCGGCTACCGTAACAACTCGACCGCCGCATTCACTCTCCAGGGTTCGGTCGGCTCCTACTGGGCCGCGTCTACTACCGGGACGTACGGGTACTACGTGAATCTCTCGACTACTAACGGAGTGTCTCCCGCCAAATACACTAACCGGGCGCACGGGTTATCGGTCCGCTGCCTCAGGGACTAAGAAGCGCTCCGATGCTTGCTCGAAAACCGGCCCTTCCCATCATCGGGAGGAGCGGTTTTTTATGCCCTGCGCCACCCATGGGAGGACCGCAGCGGCTTCCGCGGAGGCGGCCCGTCCGCCGGGCGCGGAAGCCGCGCAGGCCGGATCCCGTAGGGAAATTTGTCCGGGGCAAAAGCGCATCGTTAGCGGTCGTAAAAGGTACGGCAAAAAACCGCTTAACGTATAAAAACCGTATAGCTTTCGGTTGACTTCCGGTTTTAGTCCGAATAGTGTTCAAACCAAGCGGGCCGAAAATCCACGGTTCCGCCGCCGGGACTCCCGAGAGGGGGCCGGCTTTTCGGAGAGCGTTCGGGAAGGAGTCGAAAATGGGCGGACTGTGGGAAATCTTGGCGAGGGTCCTGTCGGCGGACCCCGGTTGGACCGGGGCGCGCGACGGGCGGAACGGGTATCCGTCACGCGGGCACGGAGTCGCGGTCGCGACGTACGGGAACGCCGGAACCGCGGAAGCTGCGGCGCCGGCGGCCGTGCCGGAGACGGGCGTACGGAAGGCAAGGGAGGTCGCGAATGGCTGACGTGCTCGAACTCCGGCGCTTCCGCCCGGCGGCCACGGGAACGAAGGTCCGCGAGCCCTTCGCCGCCCGGCTCGTCGCCCCGGGCAACCGGGAGCGCTTCGAACTCGCCTCGAAGGCGAACGCGGAGGCCAAGCGGGACCGGGCCGAGATTAACCGGCTCGACCTGTCCCTCCGCGAAACCTCGGACGAACTCGTGCGGACGGAGGCCGAGTTCCTGCGGGAATGCGGCGGACGCCGGTACCGCAAGCCGTTGCCGGGATGGGCCTTCGCGGCGTTCGCAGCGGTCGCGGTCTGCGGCGAATGGGCCCTCGCGTACGGGTTGCTCGACTACTTCGGGATGGCCGGCCCGGTCCCGACGGAACCGGCGGGGGAGGGGGGATTCGGCGACTTCGCCGCCTCGGCCGTCCGGTTCCTGCTGAACGAGAAGCTCTGGTACTCGTTTTTCCTCGCGGCGTCGCTCTTCGCCGTCGCGAAGGCGACCGGCACTTGGGCCAGGCAGAGGGGAGCCGGCCGTCCCGGCGGCTTGCCGGGCTGGGCCGTCGCCTTCGCGAACGTCGGGGTCGCGGCTTTCGCCTGGGGGTTCGCCTCCATTCGGGAAGTGCAGCTCGCGGCCGACGGGGCGGGGGAGCTCGTGGGGCATTCGGCGGCGTTCCTCGCCGTCCAGTGCTTCGGCTACCTGGCGGCGGCGGCTTTCGCCGCATGGAATGCCGATCCCGATCCCGAGGCCTCGAGGCTCGCCGCGCGGTGCGACCGGCTCCGGGACGAGCGGGAGCGGCTCTGGAAGAAGCGCGCCGCGTTGGCTTCCCGTCGGGCGGAAGCCTGGGCGAAAGCGCGGGACGAAGCTTCGGCAACGGTCCACCGCGTCCTCGGGATGGTCGCCGCCTACCGGGACCACAACTTCGCCAACCGCCCGCCCGGCTGCCTGCCGCCGGACTACATGCTCTCCGCGGTGGGGGAGGAAGCCTTCGAACCCCTGCCGCTCGATCCGCCGCCGGACCCTCCTGCCGGCGATATCCGGAGGGCCGTCGGGGAGATCGGGAGGGATTGGAATGCGGACGGAAAACGTACGTGAAACGTACGGATAGCGAATTGTGAAAAGACGGTAATCGGATAGGAGCCGAAGGAAATGGATGCAATGGAAATGGCCGCCTGCGCGGCCGCCGCGTGCCTCGCGCTGGCCTCGCCGGCGTGGGCCGGCACGTACGTGGTGCTCGTCGACGCGTCGTCGAGCGTGGGCGCGGAAGAACGGGCCGCGTACCGGGAAAGCGTGGAGGGCGTCGTCCGGGCCGTGCGTCCGGGGGACCGCCTGGTGGTGGCCGCGCTCGGAGGGAAGGAGCGGGCCTCGTGGGTCCGCGACTTCGACGCCGAAGCTCCCGCGCCGACCGGCCGGCGCTTCGCAGACGGGAAGCGGAGGAAGGAGTTCGAAGAGGGCGCCCTGGCCGCCCTCGGCGGGATCCTCGGGCGCGCGGAGAAGTCGCCGGACAAGGCGACCAGGATCGTCGACGCCGTCGAAGCGTCGTCGCAGGCGTTCTCCCAGTCCCCGGACTCGGGGAAGACGCTCGTGGTCCTTTCGGACATGCTCGAGACCGGCCGCTTCGACCTGGCGTCGGGACGGAAGAAGGACCTCGCGGCCCCCGCGGCGCTCGCCGGCGCGAAGGTGTACGTCGCCGGCGCGGGCGGGAAGGACTACGCGGCGGTCGAGGCCTTTTGGACCCGCTACTTTTCGTCCGCTCCCGGGGCCGCCGTCGTCCAGTACGGCCGCTACCCGGTCCGGATCCGGTAGGGGCCGCCATGTTCAGGATCCTGCTGGTCGCGATCGGTCTCGTCCCGGTCGGATGGTGCCGGAAGGGGACGCGGGCGCCCGTATGGAGGAACCGCCGTGGAGGCCGCGTCGTGCTCCTGGCGGACGTGGCGGCCAACGTCGGCGAACTCCTGCGCGCGTTCCTGTTCCGGCTTCCCCCCGGCTCCGAGTTCGTCCGGGGCAAGGACGGGAAGGTTCGGGCGACGATCAACCGGGACGGGAGGGACGCGCCGTGAACGCGGGCCGCAAGTACCTCGCCGTCCGTTCGGGGAAGGTTTCCGGCCTGGTCCGCAGCCTCGAGGGCGCGGACGTCCTCCGGGCCGTCGGGATTCCAGGCCGGCTGCTTACGGTCGAATGGAGCGGGCCCGGGGCCGCGGAGTCCTCCTTCCTCTTCCATGCCGCCGACGAAACCGTGTCGTACGGGCGCCACCGTCCGAAACCCGGCGCCGGGAGCCTCGGCGCCTCGGTCAGGGAGGCGGCCGCCGCCGGACCCTACTCGGGTTTCGACCCGATCCTCGAGCCCCTGCGGATCGCCTATGCCGCCTGCGGTCCGGACGGGACCGACCCGGCCGCAGCCCGCGTCGCGGGAGCCGTCGAAGAGTTCCTCGGCGCCCTGGATCGGGACCTCCTGAAGCTCCCGGTCGGGCGCCCGCTGACCGGGAGGGAGTACGCCCTGCTCTCCGGGCGCCCGGAGAGGGTCCAGGCCGTCACCGTCTTCCCTTGGCTCCTGCCTTGGACGTGCGCCGGCCTGGCGGCCGGCACTCCGGAACCGGCGGAACGCGTGCTCGCCGCGATCGACGCGCGGGCGGAACTCTTGCCCGCGCTCTGCAGGGAGCTCCGGGCGGAGCCCAACGTCGTCCGGTCGCTCGCGGCCGTCGGCGCCTGGCATCCGCGCGCCCGTGGGTATCCCGTGGCGGACTTCGAGACCGACCCCGCGTTCTACGCCGCGGCGTTCTCGCTCGTACCGCCGGAACGGAGGCCCCGCGCCCCCGACTTCGGCCGCTTCCTGAAGGCGGCACGCTGGGCGGCCGGCATCCTTCGCGACGCCGGCGACCATGAAGGGCGCGTGGCGCTCGCGGAAGCCTCGGCGGCCGTATGGCAGGCGCTCCGCCGCCGCCCGTACGAGCTTCCGGACCGGCACGGGACGGCCTGGCTTTCCGACCTCGCCGAGCAGGTGGGGAAGCACCCCGCCGTCGGGGGAAGGACGTTCGCCGGGACGTTCCACGGGGAAACGGTCCGTCTCGGCGCGGGAACGTGGGCGGTCCTCTGGGCCCTCTGCCGGCACCACCCGGCCGACCTTCCGGCCGCGGGCCGCGCTTGGGCGCGCAAGGAAACCGCGGCCGTCCGGGAGGCCGTGAGGGAAGTCTGGCCTCCCGAAGACCCGATCCCGTCGCCGTTCCCCGACGCCCTCGGCTGCGGGGGAGGGTGGGAGGCCAGGCGGATAGGCACCGCTGGCCGGCTCATCGCCGAGGCCGACGAGGCTTCGAACTGCCTGGCCGGGTACCTGCCGGAGCTCCTGGCCGGAAGACGGGCGGTGTTCGCGGCGTTCCATCCGTCCGGAGAACTGGCCGGGCACTTCGAACTGGCGCCCGGGGAAGGGGGCGTCCCGGAGCTCGTCCAGGTCATGGCCACGAGGAACCGGAAGCCGCCCGCCGGACTCCTGAAAGCGGCGGAGCGGTCCGCCGCCGCCCTCGCGGAGGCGTTCCCTTACGCCTTCGAATCCGAAGTCCGCGCCTCGGGCCGCGCCGCGAAGCGGGCGGGCATGGTCGTCGAAACCGCTCGGTTCGCCGCGCACGCCGAGGACGTGCTCGCGGCGTTCGCGAAGGCCTGCGACCGGTTCGGCGTCGAGTGGCCGGAGCGCGCGGAGTGGATACCCGGTAAAGGTACGGAATAAAACCGGTGAACGTATGAGGAACGTATCGAAAAGGTACGTTCTCGGGACGATTGCGGATTCGGAAACGGCCAAACTTGACGGGGTCGGTTCCGTGCTTACCATTTGGCGAACTGCGACGTTTCCTCCCCACGAGAGCCGAGTCGTCCAGGCGGTTTTCCCAACCCTGGTAAGATCAAACGAATATTCCGGACGTAACCGCTCAAGCGTATGAAATACAGCGAGACAAAGACCGATAAGAAGCTTCGCGAGTGGTTCTGCAACGACAACACCAAAGCGCTCCTTCGGAACATCAACCTCGTTACCGGCGAACTTCGTGGCCTGACGCGGCTCGACCTCCCGGTCAACTTCCCGATCGTCGCCGTAGCCGGCAAGAACGGCGCGGGAAAATCCACCATTCTCGCCCTCGCATGCTGCGCCTACCACAACAGGAGGGACGGATACCGCTTGCCCAAGCGGAAGACGACGTACTACACGTTCTCGGATTTTTTCGTCCAGCATCCGGAGGAACTGTCCCCGCAAGGAATCGAAATCAAGTACGGGATCGCCTACGACAAGTGGAAGAAGAGCGACACCCTCCCGGACGGCGTGGGCGTCGGCTGGCAGAAGCGATCGAAGAAGCGGGGCGGCAAATGGAACGACTACGCGGACCGGGTACGGCGGAACGTAGCGTTCCTCGGAATCGACCGGATCGTCCCGCACGCCGAGCGGAGCCAGTCGCGGTCGTACTCAAAAGCGTTCAAGGACGCGGTGCAGAAAGGATGGGAAGACGAGGTTAAGGACATCGTCGGATCCATCCTCGGAAAGACGTACGACAGTTTCCGGTACCTCGAATATTCGAAGTACAACCTTCCCATCGTGAAGGTGGGCGAGACAGTGTATTCCGGCTTCAACATGGGAGCGGGGGAGAACGCCCTCTTCGAGATCTTTTCCGTCCTGTACGACTGCGGAAAGGGAGCCTTGCTGGTCATCGACGAGATCGAGCTCGGGCTCCATGCCGAAGCCCAGCGGCGGTTCGTCGACAAGCTCAAGGACGCGTGCTTGAAGCTCAATGCCCAAGTGATTTGCACGACGCACTCGAAAGAGATCTTCGAGCGCCTCCCGAGCGACGCCAGGTACTTCGTAGAGACCGTCAACGGTCGGACGAGGATCCTCGATTCGGTCTCATCGGAGTTCGCCTTTTCGAAACTCGGAGGGGTCGCCGGCAAGGAGCTCGAGGTCCTGGTCGAGGACGACGTGGCCAAAGCGCTCGTCTGCGCCGCGCTGTCGGCCCAACAGCGGACGCGGATCACCGTAACCGAAATCGGCTCGGCGAACTGCCTCGCCAGACAGCTCGCCGCGACGTACCTGCGGGACGGGGACCATCCGGTTCTGGCGGTTTTCGACGGCGACCAAAGGAAGAAGGAGGGCGACAACGTCGGCCACGCCCGCAAGATGGCCGAGAATCCGGAAGAGGATTTCGACGACTGGATGAAAGCGCGGATGGCCTACCTTCCGGGCGACGTATGGCCCGAAGCGTGGCTCATGCGGAAAGGAAAGGAAATCGCCAACGACCTCGCCGCATTAGTGGGTTCCGATCCCGATACGGTCGCCGAAGCCCTCGATACGGGAGCGAAGGCGGGCAAGCACAAAGAGGTGTACGCGGCGGGGAAGGAGCTCGGCCTCGAGCGCGACGATTTCCTGAAGACGCTGGCCGGCGCCGTAACGCGGAAATTTCCGGAGTCGTTCGGTGAAATGGTGGGGGCGATCGGGCTGGCCCTCGATTAGCCCGTACCAAGCCAGGCTTGACCCGAAGGGTTCCGCGGATAGCATCAGGACGCCTTACCCCTTCAAGCGCGACCCCACGTGCCAGAAACGAAACCAGACCCGGCATTCGCCGGATTCCGCCTTTTCCGGATTGATTCGTCCGGATGGACCGCCGTTCCCTGATCCTCCGCGTTCGGACGCCCGATCCTCGCGAACACCCGAGGGGACGTCTGGCAGGTCCTGCTTCCCGACGGAGCACCCGAGCAGTTTTTCACCTATGCCGCCGCGGTCCGGGAACTGCAGTCCGCGGGCCTCCGCCTTCCGGCAGCCGCCGAGCTCGAAGCCGCCGCAGTGGCGTTCTCCGGTCGGTCCGACGAGGACCGCGTCCTTTTCCGCAGGGCGTTTTCCTGATTCCGGCACTCCGCCCACGGCGCGTTCTACGACCAAAGGGCCAACGCCTACCGCTGGGTCGGCGACGTCGCCGCGGGCTCAAGGGGCCGGAAGACGTTCCCGGCCGTGAGGAACGGTACGGACGGACCTTCGTCAATAAGGCTTCCGAGCGGATGCGCCGCGCCGGTGGCGGTCGCCGCGTAAGCGTTCCCGCTGGTGAAAAGGGGAATGCCTGCGGGGTCCGCCTTGCATCCCGCGCATTTCCGGCTAGGATGTTCCACGGATTTTTAACCCGTTTTTTTCCGAACATGGACGCGAAACGCGAGGCGCCGGCCTCCAGGCCGCCCGCCAAGGCCGCCAAAGCATCGATCCTTTCCTGATTCACCCTTGCCGAACTCATCGTCGTCATCACGATCCTCGCGATTCTGGCAACGATAGGCTTCCTCGCCCTTTCCGGCTACTCGCAGGACGCGAAGGACGCCGCCGTGAAAGCCAACGTCCGGTCGGTATATACGGCGATTTCTTCCGAGTCGGCCGTCACCGACAACTCGCCGCGCTACTACGTCGTCCACGACGCCGCCGCCGCGCTCACGGGAGCGGCCGTGGCGTACGTCGACGGCTCCCCGGTGACGCTCACCGGCGGTGATTGGAACCAGGCCGGCACGAATTACTCGGCCGGCAATCCGGATTGGACGAAGCTCAAGCTCAATCCGGAGAAATTCCGGCTCTCCCGCCGTCCGCCCATGGGCGGGTTCCTGTCGCTGGGCTCCTTCCTTCCGGACTCTTTCGCCGCGTACGATTCGAAATCGCTCGCCGTCTGAGCCGTCGACGCCGCGCTCGCCCCGACCGCCTCCGGAAGGAACCGTTCCGCCTCCTTCTTCCAGGTGGCCGGCACGGCTCCGGCCACAGGCCTCGTCGCCGTCTCCGGCAATTTCCCGGCGCCCACCGCGGCACAGGTTTCCGCGGGAGCCGTCCTCGGCCTCGTGAAGGCCCCGACCGGAACCGGCGCGCTCGTCGACGGCGGCGCGACCGGGACTTCCGGGTCGTCTTCCTCAAGCTCGGCCTCTTCCGGAGGCGGGGCGAGCCAGTACCCGGGCTGCGACGCTCCGGACATTTACCTCACCGGATCGAACCAGCATTGGGCGGCCTGCAACGTGGGCGCGAGCACCGCGTACGCCGGACAGTCGGTAGCGCTCACCGACGCCACCGCGGCCGGCGGTCCGACGGCAGCGCAGAAGGCGTATATGGGAGCCTATTACCAGTGGGGAAGGAACGAGGACGTCACCACCGGAACCACGGTCGCCGGACCGCTGGCCGCCGCCACGGCGGCTTCCGAAACCCGGTTCATAACGAAAGGCACCGCGCCGTATGACTGGCTCTCGGTCCAGGACGACAACCTCTGGTGAGGCACCGGTTCGACAACCGCCGTCGGAACCTACTCGTCGCTCGGATCCCCGGCCGCGATGCAGGGCCCCTGCCAGTCCGGCTACCACGTCCCGACGCAGAAGGAGTGGTGCGACGCCATCAAGGCCGTATCGCCGGACGTAACCCTTTGCGACGCCGCCTGGCACGTGGAAACCACGGCCAACAAGTTCATGACCACGCTCCGCCTGCCGCTCGCCGGCTACCGTAACACCTCGGCCGCCGCGTTCAATAACCAGGGTACGCTCGGCGGCTACTGGGCCGCGTCTACTACCGGGACGAACGGGCGCAACGTGACTCTCTCGACTACTAACGGAGTGGTTCCCGCTAACCACAATACCCGGGCGCTCGGGTTATCGGTCCGCTGCCTCAAGAATTAGGACAATCCTCGGCACTTCCGACTCTTCTGACTCTTTCCGGACCCCTTGCGGGTCCGGTTTCTTTCCGGGGATAACCCCCGGCCGGCACCGCGCCGGAGACTTCACCTAATACCGGAATGGCCACCTACGACCGGCTTCCCGTCTACCGGGCAAGCTACGACTTCCTCGTCGAAGCCTTCGCCTTCGTCAAAACCTTTCCCAGGGAATACAAGTACACGCTCGGCGAGAGCGTGAAAAGGGAACTCCTCGACCTGATCCGCGCCGTGTACCGGGCGAACGGATCGATGGCCAGGAGGAAGGAACACGTCACGGAGGCGAGGGAATGCCTCGAAACCGTCAGGCTGTACCTCCGGCTCACGAAGGACCTCAAGCTCATCGCGGTCGACAAGTTCGTCCGGTTGAACGAACACATCGAAGGCATCTCGAAGCAACTGTTCCACTGGGACAAATCCCTCCCGGGACCACGCGGGCCGGAACCTGGCGACTCCACGGAGCGCCCGGGCGAGCCCCAGTCCTGATTGGCGGCCCACCTCCGGCCGTAGGCCGGGGGTACGAAATCCGAAGGCGTCCTCCCTCCCCAGCGGAAGCCGGACGCCTCCGCCGTAAGCGGCCGCTTTCCGTCTCGCCGGCAACCGTAACAACTCGACCGCCGCGTTCAATAACCAGGGTACGAACGGCAACTACTGGGCCGCGTCTACTACCGGGACGAACGGGAACAACGTGAATCTCTCGACTACTAACGGAGTGATTCCCGCTAACAACAATAACCGGGCGAACGGGTTATCGGTCCGCTGCCTCGAACCAGGACGAAAGCGCCCCTCCGCGGGGCGCTTTTCTTATCGCTTGACCCGAACCGAATGGAAGCCGCCGACCTTTTCCGCGCGTACTACGACTGCCGGCAGAACAAACGGAAAACCCGCAACGCCACCGATTTCGAAATGGACTACGAGAGCAAGCTGTTCCAACTGTACGACGAGATCGTCGAACGCCGGTACGAAGTCGGCCGGTGCGTCGCCTTCATAGTAGACAGGCCGGTGAAAAGGGAAATATTCGCCTGAGACTTCCGTGACCGCGTCGTGCACCACTACGTCGTGGGCGAAATCGGCGAGGCGATCGACCGGACTTTCATCCACGATTCGTACGCCTGCAGGGTGGGGAAGGGCGCGCTGTTCGGCATACGTCGCGCGGAACATTTCGCCAGGTCTTGCACCGACACCTTCACGAAGGAGGCGCACGTCCTGAAACTCGACATATCGGGATTCTTCATGTCGATCGACCGGCGGATACTCCTGGCGATGCTCGAACGGACGGTGGAAAGGAAATACCGCGGCGCGGATCCCGAGACGCTTCTCTTCCTCATCCGGAAGATATTGGCCAACGACCCGACGGAGAACTGCGTCATCCGGTGAAACCGTTCGGACTGGGCGGACCTTCCGAGAGGGAAGAGCCTCTTCCATTCCCCTACGGGAGTCGGCCTCCCGATCGGAAACCTTACGAGCCAGATATTCGCGAACCTCTACCTCCACCCGCTCGACGATTTCGTGAAGCGGACGCTGAAAATCCGGCACTACGGCCGGTACGTGGACGACTTCCTCCTGATGCACGAAGACCGTTCGGTGCTCGAAGCGAGCATTCCGACGATCCGGGATTTCCTCAGGGACGTCCTCAGGCTCCAGCTCCATCCGAAGAAAATCATGCTCCGTTCCGTCCGCGACGGGTTCCCGTTCCTCGGGGGCTACGTCAAGCCTTACCGGACCTATCTCGGAAACCGGACGAAGGGGAATTTCTCGGAGCGCGCGGCGCACTGGAACGCCTTGGCCGGAAAGGAGGGATTGCCCGAAAGCCTCCGGCCGGCGTTCCTCGCTTCGGTGAATTCGTACCTGGGCCTCTTCGGGCATTTCGACGCCTTCCGCATCCGGAAGAAGTACGCGACGGAGCGGATATCGCCGGAAACCCGGAAGGGGTTCCGGATCGGGAAGCGGTTCCTGAAGCTTTCGCTGCCGAAGGGGCAGGGGAAGTAGGCCGCGAGATCCGCCAAAATTCCGGACCCGCCGTTACGCCTTCCGTTTGGAATACTCATCTATCCAGCTTATGACCTTGTCCAGATCCTCAGCCAGCTCTTCCGGCTCCGGAAGGATCCCCGGGAGATCGTCGGACTGGGAGTGCTCGAACCGCGAATATTTGGTCATCAGTTCGTCGATGAGGACGCAGTCCTCGACCGTGATGTTCGCGAGCGTTCTGATATGCCGGGTCTGAACCGACCGTCTGAATCGCTCGACCAACCCTTTCAAGAGCTCCTTCTCCACCGATTTCTCCACCAGGATCCGGAAGTCTCCGCAAGCGGCTTTCAGCGCGGACTCGTAATCGGCGACGCGACCCTCCGCCGCGTGCTTCCTAATCCTCGGTAGTTGTTGGTCGCGCAGATTGGCGAAACCGGACTTCGGCTTCTGGTGCCTGGCGTCCATCGCGTCCACCGCGCCGGACCAGCTTCCTACGCGCTTGAGGGTCTTGACCGAAAGGACCGGCGCCTTCCCTTCCGGGCGACGTCCGCGCGCCTCGATTTCCTCCTCAATGAGCGCGAGCAGTGACAGCCTGTGGGTGAAGACGATCACCTGGCGGGTTTCCGCGAGGCTCACCAGGCGCTCGACCACGCGTTCTTCGAACTCCTGGTCGAGGGACGAAACGGGATCGTCGAAGACGAACGGCGTCGGCTGTCCCGATCCGGTGATGTCGGCAAGGAACGCGGCGAGCGCGACGATGCGGTTCTCCCCTTCGCTGAGGACTGCCCCCGCGGACGCCGGGACCGCCGCCCCCTGGATCGCCAACTTGAAACTGACCTTCCCCTTTCCTTGTCGGACGGCTTCGGGTCGGACCCTCAGGCGCCTTCCTCCGAGCGCCCGCAGTTCGGACAGGAAACGGTCCCTGTAGCCCGCCGCCAGTTCTTCCTCGGCGAGCTCGTTCTTCTTGATGGTGAGCGCGTTGGTCTTCGCCAGCGCCTCCGCCTGCTCTATGGCACGGATCGCCTGCTTGCGGGCGATTTCACCGTAGGCGGCCACTTTCTGTTGCGACAACCACTCCCGTGCGGAAAGCTCCTTGAGCGCTTTTTCCAGCTCGGCTTTCTTCCCGTCCCTGCTCAGTTCGTCGAGAAGGGCCTTTTCCTTGGCCAACGTCTCGGATTTCGCGGCCAACGCGGCATCGACCGCGGTCCAGTCCGCTACCGGAAGAATCGCGGGGTCCGGGGCTTTCGAGAGTGCCGCGATTCGGTTCTCGAGGGTATCGAAAAGGCGTTGTCCCGCTCCCTTCTCGACTTTCAGGAAATCCATGTCGAGATCCCACTTCGCCCGGTCGGGGAGGACCGGAAGGGCACCGAGAGCATCGGAAAACGACTTTTCCGCAGCTCCGGCCGCGGATTCCAAGCCTCCTTTGACGAACGATTCAAAAGCCGCCATGCGCAGCCGGGCGCCTTCTTCGAGAGGCTGGTGGCAAAGGACGCAGAGGTCGCCGTCGTCGGTAGCGGGGAAAGCCTTCTCCGGATACGCGGCCTCTTCGGAATACCGCCTCGCCTGTTCCCAGAGCAGCTTCCATGAAGCGCTGCCGATGCCGTCGAGCGAAGCGCCGGCGAACACCTTGGCAGCGTCATCGGTCGCGGCCTTCCGCTTCGTTTCGGCGTCCGACTTGGCGGCCGACAACCTCGCCGCGATTTCGTCGGACGTGCCGGATTTCAACGTCCTGCAGGTTCCGGCCAACAGGTCGAACGTGCGCCTGTCCAGACCGAGGCGCTTGATTCTTTCGGCCAGATCGTGCTGTTTGAGGGACCGCTCGGTTTCCTGCCGCGAGTCGGTATCGGCCGCCGACCAGGAACAAGCGGCTTCGACCATTTCGGGTTTCGTGTCGGCCCGGATGCCGGAGGCGAAGGCCGCCGACTTCGTCGCCGAATGCTCGAGCGGCACGGTCGGGAACTTCGACGGCATGGCAGCTTTACGGGCCGCCAACTCGTCGGAAACCGCGTCGCAGATGCGTATCAGCGACGATATGAAGCGCATCCGCCTGGGCTCGTACGACGCTTCGTTGTTCGAATCGACGTAGGACTCGGCCGCGAGGCTGTCGAAAACGCTCACGGTCCGGAGCGCGCGAACGCTTTCCGATCCGGACTCCCACGGATACGAGAACGTCCCCGTTCCGGTAGAGACCGTGATCTCGCAAGCCGGCAAGACGCGTTCCGCCTTGAAAACATTCGGAAGAAGGTCGGATTTGTGCCGGGCGCCACACGCGTGTTTCAGGAGCCGAGCGAAACCGGACTTTCCCGCTCCGTTCATCCCGAAGACGACCGAGATGTCCGAGTGGTCGAAATCGAGGCTCGCGTTATCCTTTAGCGCGTTCACGCCAACGACCTTGTCGATCCCCACAAGCTTGAAAGGGGATCCGACCACCGCTCCGTCGAAGAAACCCGGTGGGACCGGCAGAAAGACGACCCCAGTGGTGCCGTTGGCCTCTGCATGGCAGAGGTCCGCCAATGCCCGGATTCCGTCCTGATCGGGGTGCTTCCTTTCCTCGATCAGTCTTGCGGCCGCGGTCTGCAACCACTTCGGCCGATCCGACAACCAGATTTCGAAACCGTCCTTCTTACCTCCCGCAAGCTGGTCCATAGCCGATGCCGCAAATGAATATGACTTATGGATTCTATCCGTTGGAGGTGGGATGGCAAAATTTCGCGGATTCAATAAGCCGTTTCCGATAAGGTATCTTATCAGCAACGAACATTGATTTTCGGCCGGAACCCCTTAAAATCGGTTCCCAGTAACTACGCGGAACTTCCCGACCATGGTAGAAAACGAAAACGTCCAATCCGTTGCCGATAAGAATTTATCGGGCGGACAGCCCACTTCCGACGCCGGAGCATCCGGCGGACCGGAGGGAGGGGAAGCGGCGCCGGAAGCCCCGGTGCTGTACGTCTACGAGTGCGTTTCGTGCGGGCATCGCGGCGAGGAACGCCTGCCGGGCGACTCGCACGACGGCCGGCCGTCGGCGTGTTTGGCCTGCGGAGCGTCCGTCGTCCTCGAATGGGACGGCGGTGTGACGCTCCATGCCGACGTCCCGCGGCGCTGAGGCAGCGGAACCATGGCGAACCTCCCGCAGGCGTCCGCTGCCGCATCCCCGGCGAAATTCTCATCCGACGCCCCCGTACCGGCCCTCGTAGCCGAGGGGGGAGGGGAGCGCCGGAGCCTCCGATGGTGGATGGTCGAGTACCTGACCACCTTCGCGACCGGAGCCCCGGCCACCCTCCGGTACAAGAAGGAGGACCTCGAGCTCTTCTACTCCTGGTTCGTCTGGGCCTTCGGGTCCGACGACGTCGGGAGGTGGAACCGCGCGAGTTCGAACCTCTTCGTCCAGACTCTGGCCAAGGAAACGGTCCGCGTCCCCGGGCGTGGGAAGAAGGCGGGCGAACCGCGCTGGTAGGCCCGGAGCCTGAACAGGAAGATCGACCACCTCCGCACCTTCGCGAAGTGTGTCGCATCCCAGGTGCCGCCGCTCGTCGCTGGCGGGAACCCCATGCAGGGCGTAAAGCGGTTCGACGTGCCCGTCCTGCAGGCCAAGCGCCTCACCGAGAAGGAAGTGATCCGCCTCGAGACCGCCGCGCGCGGGCTCGCCGGCACGCGGATCCGAAGGGACAGGAAGAGGACGGACCTCGGGGTGATGGAAACCCGGTCCGACGCGAGGCCGGCCCGCGACCTCGCCGTTTACAAACTGCTCATCGGCACGGGGTTGCGCGTGTCGGCCGTCGCGAAGCTCGACGTTTCCCAGTTCGCCGGGCGCCGGTTGGTGCGGGTGAAAGAAAAGGGCAGCCAGGAGAGGGACGTTGTGATGTCCTCGGAAGCCGCCCGGGCCGTGGAGCTCTACCTGGCGTCGGAACGGGAGAAGGACGCCGCCGCGTACGGCGGGGACTGCGCGCCGCTGTTCCTGGCGGTGCCGCACCAGGCGAAGAACCGGAACCCAGACGCCGACGGGCGGATGTCGTCGCGGGCCCTGTTCGCGGTTGTCCGACGTTTGGCCGAGGACGCGCTCGGGGAGTCCGAGGCGAAGCGGATCCACCCGCACCTCTTCCGTCACCACGTCGGCTACCTGATGAACGAGAAGGGCGGCATCACGGCCGTCCAGAAACAGCTCGCCCACCGGAACATCGCCTACAGCGCGGTGTACGCCCAGAGGACGGACGAGGAACTCGAGCGAATTCTGGACGGACACTGAACGGACGCGTGGTAGGGAGTTCTGCCAACGTCCGCTACGTTTCCACGCAGCGGACGGCGAAGCAGAACGAACGGTCGTAGTCGAAGACTTCGAATCAGATGCCCGTACCGAGGTGGATGCGGAATCCGGGTGCCGAAGTGGTGCTCGTCCGGTGCGCCCAGTAATAGGCGGTGCTTCCGACTTCTTCGAAGCTTTCGCCGACGAGGCATCCGGAAAGGTTGAGCCGGTTGACCGACGAGTTCGTGACCTTCATGAGGGAACGGAAAACCGACAAGGTCGGCAAACGCTTGTTCGCGGCCGCAACCTCCCGCAGCGCCGCCGCATGAGTGAAGAGTTGTACCGGGGTTCCGTCGGGGAGCGTGACTTCGAATACGTCGCCGAAGGGGTTGATCTTGACGGGGCGTCAGTCGGCCAAGGCGTTCGGCAGGGTTCTCCATTTGCTGGAGTCGATCCGGAAATCTTCGGATTCGAGGTTCCGGATTATTTTGGCGGTTGCCATATCGGGAAAGGGTAAGCGGTAAAGCGCCTTCCGAAACGTCCGCCACCGGCCAGCGGTGGCAAGGAGGAATCCCCCCGGGAGCATTCCTTGCCACGGCGGCGGGCGGATACGTTCCGGCGTCTTTCGACGCTTGCCCCCGGATGGCATGCCGCAATCCCGCTGTCCGGAGAACCGACGGATGGGCGGTTCCGTAGAATGGGCGTGCCAGGACCCGACGACCGGTGCCGGCCTTGGGGGGAACGCATGCGCCGCGGAGTGTTCAACGGCTCGAAGGAAGGGTACGACAAGGGCTTCGGCGACGGACTCGCGGGGAGGCCGAAGAAGGCCGTGGACTCGGTGCGCGAGACCTTCGCGCACGCGATCCGCCCGAAGAGCTACACCGAGACTTTCCTTCGCGCGTACGGCAAGGGGTACGACGACGGGAACCGGAAGCGCAACCAGGTGAAGGCCGAGGAATACCGGAAGGACTGGAAGCCCCGCTACCGGCCGTCCACGCCGGAAAGGATAAGCGGGCTCGAGGCGGCCCAGAAGGACGCGAAAGCGAAAGAGCGGCAGGACGGGAAGGGGCGCGGAGGCTGAAGTCCGGGCGGTCGTAGCACGGGGTTGCGGGGTTGCCCGCTTTGCATATAGTGGGGACGAATACCCGTTACATTCCGAACATGGCCACGGTCGTCATCAGGAACGTGCCCGAGGACCGGGCCAAACGCATCTGAAAGGCCGTCGACTTCGCCGACGTCCGACTTTCCGTGCGCCGTTCCGCCGTGCCGAAACCGAGGTACTGGGAGGATCCGAGCAATCCGGACAACGAGTCGTACGGCCCGTTCGACGGGGAGGAAGCGGTCGCGTTCTTGAAGGGCGTCGTCGTTCTTCCGAAGATCAAGCCGCTCTTGGTGAACGACGGGCAGTAGCACCTCCGATCCCGTTACCTCTCGAAAACCTATGAAAAAAACCGCCCTTTCCATGCTCATGGCCGCAGCCGCCGGGTTCGCTACCGCATCGGCGGAAACCGCAGTGCCGGACGCGGGTCCGTGCAGAACGGTCTCCGCCTGAACGTTCCCGACGAACTGATACAACCGCCACTTCTACGTTTCCGACGACGCGTCGAGCTTCGCCTACACGTACATGACCAACGAACCCGGCGGCTTGGAGCGCCTCGTCAAGGACGGGAAGGAGATCGCGGCGACCGACGGGACGTGGCTCAACCATAACGGCGGATCGCTCTTCTACGAAGCGGGCGGAACCTGATTCATCCATTCCGACCGCAAGTCGTTCTACAGGGACGGCGTGGCCATCGAGCGGAAGGAGGGCATCGTTTCCAAGAGCGGCAGGACCGCCGCGAGGATCGACCAGGACGAAAAACTGATGTACCGCGTCCACTTCGGCGGCGCTACGAGCCCTGGGTACGACTATTCCCACCCGTGAACCGCGGTCTTCTCGGACTCCGAGGAATCGTTCCTCATGACGGCCGAGAGGAACGGCAAGTCTTACGTGGTATTCAATGGAAAGGAGGCGTCTCCAGGCTACGGATCCATAAGGCTCGTGGGCTTCTTTCCGGGCTCCGAAACGTACGCGTACGTAGCGGAAGAACGGGGCAGGAGTTTCGTCGTATCGAACGGGAGGAAGCTCAGGAGCTTCGACTACCCGATCGTGAAGTTGCGGCTGTCGGCCAACGGAAAGGACGCGGTGTACGAAGTGGACGCCCCGGGCTGACTCATCGTGCGGAACGACGAGATCGTCGGAAAATGAACCCTTCCGGCGATTTCGCCCCGCGGGGACAAGATCGCGTACGTGAAGTGGCACTTGGAAGGGGATTTGTCGGACGCGAATATCGGCTCGCAGTCGGTCGTTAACGACGGCGTCCAGGTGGGAACCCACCCCGGCTCGATGGTCGCCGACCTCGCCTACTCGCCGGACGGAAGCAGTCTCGCGTACCTCCTGAACGATCTTTCGGGGGACGTCGCCGGCTACTATTTCGTGAATGGCGGGCGGCGGTCAGTCCGGTATCCGGGTGCCGAATACGGTTCGATCGGATTCTCCGGCGACTCGAAGCACCTGAAGTTCGTCGCGAAGGACGCGGACGGGAACATGGTTCCGGTCTTGGACGGCAAGGAGCTTGGAAAGTACGGGAAGGTCGTGGACAAGGGCTTCGTCGGGAACGAGTTCCGGTTCGCCGGCATAAGCGACCGGGGCTACGTTCTTCTCGCCTGCTCTACCGGCGCGGGCAGCAGCTGATCGTACGTTCCGAGCGCGTCGGCCCGAGCTTCCGTCGAGAACGTGAAGGCCAAAGCCAAGGCTTGGTACGACTCCCGCGTCATCGCCGTCGGAAAAGCAAAAGCCGACGAACAGGCGGACGCCGTCGTCGGGAAGCTCGGGACCATGCAACTCCGCGCGAAAGCGAAGGGGAAGCGCGCCGACGCGTGGGCGTTCGAGACGATAGCCGAGTACGTGCGTTCGATATCGGCCGAATAGCCGCGCAGTACCCATGCCCGAGGCCGGTCCGCGGCGAGCCGAACGTTTCCTCGGAACCGCCTAAGCCCCCTTTCCAGACGGAAGGGGGCTTTCGAACGGCCTCTAAAAGACCGTTTCGGTCCGAACCGGCTCCATGTCGCGTTCCTCGCAGACCCAGCAGTCGTCGTGGTAGGGTCAGTCGACTTCGCTCCATTCGTAGCCACATCCGCGGCAAAGGTAGAAGTTGCGGCAGGACGTCTCGAGCGCCGGACGCCGGAACAGTTCCGCGTACCGTTCGGCGCGGAACTTGTCGGCGAAATCCGCCACCCACCGTTCCGTCCCGTCGGCGGGATCGGTGGCGTACACGCCGTAGGATTCCGGGACGAAACCGTCGGGAAACGTTCGCAGGGGATAGGATTCGACCCCGTCGGAGATCCGGTCCGAGAGGTGGCGTACTCAGCGTACGGAATAGGTCGCTTGCTGCATGGTCGTTGGGGTTAGGCCGTAAGCGCGGTCCCGAAACGCGGAAACCGGGAAGCTCGGCCAGGTGGAGGCGCGGAGCGCACTACCTTGCACGACGGGATCCGGCCGCGGAAAACCCGCCGCCTTACGCCGGCCCAGAAACGGCCAACCGCGGATACTTGGAGTAACGGCTATCCGTTTTATACGTACCGAACGTATACGTGAATCGGCTTGCTTTCGTACCGATAACGGTTAACGTCAAACCGATCGACGGGCGTTCGCCCGGGAACGTAACCCAGACCGCCATGCACGCGCCGGAGCACGACAGCGACCGTAGGAAGGAGGATCTCGACCGCGCTTTCGCCGCCACGCGGGCAAGGGAAGCGCGCGAACGCGGCATCGAGCTCGCGACGGCGTTCGACGCGGCGTGACTGCGCGAAATCGTAAAGGAGGCCGTCGCCGAGGCGCTCGAAAAGGAACGGAAGGCTCGGAAAGGGTAGGGGAGCCGGCCGGAACGCGCGCGTGGCGCCGGGCGGGGTACGGTCGGCCGACAAGCGGAGCGCGTCAGGCCATTGAAAAACCCGACCGTTGCGGTCGGGTCATGCGGGCATCGCGCCCGCGGTGGGACATGGGGGCGTCGCACCCCCAAGGGTCAGATCATGCCGATTTCCGCCATGCTGCGCGTCCGGTTGCCGGACACGACCAGGTGGTCGACGACGCGGACGTCGACGAGGGCGAGCGCCTGCTTGAGGTGCCGCGTCAGCAGTTCGTCGGCAGTGCTGGGCTCGAGCGAGCCCGAAGGATGGTTGTGCGCGAAGATCGCGGCCGCCGCGTTGACGCGGATGGCCGATTTGACGACTTCGCGGGGATAAACGCTGGTCTGCGTGAGGGTGCCGCGGAAGAGCTCCTCGTACTCCAAGAGCCGGTGCGTCGCGTCGAGCCAGAAGGTCGCGAAGACCTCGTGCTCGAGGCTTCCGAGCCGCAGGCAGGCGATCTCGCCAGCCTTGGCTGGGCTGTCCAACGGGTCTCCCCTGTAGCCGCCCATCCTCTGTTCGAGGATCCGGGCCGCCATTTCGAGGACCTCGTCTTCCGAGGCGTCGCGGCGGGGGGTCGCGGTCCGTTTCGTATCCATCGCCTTTCTCCCCGTTTCAGGCCGCGTCGGCCCGTTGGTGCTCGAGCAGGAAGCGGGCGGCCTTTTCGGCCGCTGCCGCCGCAGTGACGATCGCTCGCTTGTCCTTCCTGAGGACGGCCAGCCACGAGTCGACGTAGCTCGCGTGGTGCTCGAGCTTCCCCGACACTCCCGTTTCGGCGCAGAGGAAGGCGGAACCGAGTTCGGCCACGAGTTCTTCCATTGCGTAAGCCTCGCTTCCGAAGCGATTTCCGAGGCTGCGCGCGAGGCGCGACGCGTGGCCGGTCCAGTGCGTGAGCTCGTGCAGGGACACGACGTAGAAGTTCTCCGCGCACTGGAAGCGGAAACGGTCCGGCACCCGTATGACGTCCTGGGCACTGCTGTAGCAGGCCCGGGTGCCGCCCTCGATGACGTTCGCCCCGCTCGCCGCGATGACCGCCTCAGCCCTGGCGACGGGATCCCACGGTTCCCGGGCTTCCGGGCCGGCAATCCCGTCGACCTGGTCGAGGTTGAACACGGTGAAGGCCTTCGCGAAGGCTATCCGCCGCTTTCCGGGCTCGCCGCCCCCGTCTCCGGGTTCGTCGCGCTCGTAGGAATCGAAGTAGATTCCTAGGGTACCTTTCTCGCCCTTGCGGACGTGGCCGCCCATGTCGAGGGCCTGCTTGAAGGTTAGCCAGGCGCACGACGTATACCCGGCCTCGAGGGCCGAGCCCCAGAGCGACAGGACGTTCGCGCCGCGGTATTGCTTGCCGGTGCTGAGGTTATAGGGAATGCGGCCGGCCTCCCCTTGGCCACTCCAGGTGATTGAGCCAGAGGCCTTACCGGCCTCGAGGATGGAGACGATTCGTTCGGTGATCTTCCCGAAGACGTCCGTCTTGGCGTCCATGATTTCTCTCCTTTTTTCGGCGCGGTTACGCCAATGGCATAACAAGCGGAAAAGGAGGAAAGTCAAGCCGGAGTTGGAATTCCGGCGGGGAGGAGGCTCAGGCCGCGGACGTCAGGCGGTCGGCGGGGAACTGTCGAAGGAAATCCCGGGCGTCGGACGGCCGGCAGGACAGCCAGGCGCCGTATTCCGCCTCGTCGAGGATCGCGACCATCCGCTTCTCGTCGTCCGGCTTGTGGTACCGGTTCATGAACGGGTGGACGTCGGCGTTCACAGTCAGCATCGAGTAGCTGAACGTCCGCGCGCCCTCGGGGGACTTCCAGACCGACCAGATTCCGGCGATCCCCATCGGCCTGCCGTCGGCCCTCGAGATCCTGGTGGCCACGGCCTTTCCCGAACGCCAGTCGGGCTCGTATATCGCCTCCGCCGGGATCAGGCAGAAACGGCCGGCCTTCCAGGCGTCCCGGAAGCTCGGCTTCTCGTGGACGGTCTCGCTCCTGGCGTTGTAGGTGCGCCGGGCGATCGTCGCGTCCTTCGCCCAGTGTGGAATCAGTCCGAAAGACCCGACGATGAGCTCGCGCTCCGGGACGGCCTCGTCCCCGACGTCGGCGAACTCGTGGCGGCGGACGTACGGGCCCTGATAGCCGGGCCAAAGGCTGGCCTTCAGTCCCGGCGGGACGTCGGAAACCCCGAAGTGGGCCCTGAACCTGACCGGATCTGTTAGCGGGTCGTAATGGGAGCACATGGCGCGATTCTACGACTGCGCCGTCGGACGGGCTCGGGGGGAGGGGGCGTCCCAAGGCTTCCGACGCATAACATAATCGAACTTATGTTAAGGGTTATATGCCCTTGGAAAACCGATTAGCGGATGTGGCAAGGTTCGATTACCATATCGGAAACGTACGGCCAAAGTACGGTTACCGTACGGATAAAGAATAAGAAATCGACACCGGATGATCACCGACTACCACGCCAAGTACTTCGCCCATGAACTGAGCCGCCGGCATTCGGCGGCGGATTCCGAGAAGCTCGCCGGCGCCCTTCTCGACGCCCAAGTCGACCTCAACCCGCACCAGCTCGAGGCCGCGCTTTTCGCGTTCAAGTCCCCGCTCTCCAAGGGCGCGATCCTCGCGGACGAGGTCGGCCTCGGGAAGACGATCGAAGCCGGTCTCGTGCTCGCCCAGAAGTGGGCGGAAGGGAAACGCCGGATCCTCATCGTCACGCCGGCCAACCTTCGGAAGCAGTGGTCCCAGGAGATGGCGGAGAAGTTCTTCCTCCCCACGGTCATCCTCGAGGCGAAGAACTACAACCAGCTCCGGAAATCAGGGGTCCGGCGCCCGTTCGAGCGGGAGCAGATGGTCGTCTGCTCCTACCAGTTCGCCGCCAAGCACGCCGACGAGCTCATGGTCACGCGGTGGGACCTGGTGGTCATGGACGAGGCCCACCGCCTCCGGAACGTCTACCGCCCGGACAACAAGATCGGGAACGCCCTCAAGCGGGCGCTCGGGAACGCGCCGAAGGTCCTCTTGACGGCGACGCCGCTGCAGAACTCCCTGCTCGAGCTCTACGGCCTCGTGAGCCTGATCGACGACTACGCTTTCGGGGACGCGAAAAGCTTCCGCACCCAGTTCGCCAGGCTGAACGGCGATTCGACGTTCGACGAGCTGAAGGTCCGCCTGAAGCCCATCTGCCACCGCACCCTGCGGCGCCAGGTGCTCGAGTACATCCGGTACACGAACCGGATCCCGATCACCGAGGAGTTCGTCCCCTCCGACGACGAGCACGCGCTCTACGACATGGTGTCGGACTACCTCCGCCGGGAATCCCTCCACGCCCTGCCGAACTCCCAGCGGCAGCTCATGACGCTGATCCTCCGGAAGCTCCTCGCGTCGTCGACCTTCGCGATCGCCGGCGCCCTGGAGTCGCTGGCGAACAAGCTCCGCAAGCAGATCCGCGACAACGCCGCGGCCACCGGGGACGAGGAGGCGATCGCCGACGACTTCGAGGAGTTCGACGAGTACGCCGACGAATGGGGCGACGACCCGGAGCCGGAAGCCCTGTCCCGCGAGGAAATTTCCTCAATCGAGGAGGAAATCGCGGCGCTCGAGGAGTTCCGCGACCTGGCGGTCTCGATTTCGGAGAACGCCAAGGGGATGGCGCTACTGAAGGCCCTGAGCGCCGGTTTCGCCAAGGCCAGGGACCTCGGGGCCGCCGAGAAGACCATCGTCTTCACTGAATCCCGCCGGACGCAGGACTACCTGGTGCGCCTCCTGAGCGACAACGGCTACGCCGGCAAGCTCGTCCTGTTCAACGGCTCCAATTCGGACGACCAGTCGAAAGCGATCTACACCGACTGGGTCGAGGCCAACAAGGGGACGGACAAGGTCACCGGATCCAGGAGCGCGGATATTCGCGCGGCGCTGGTGGACCACTTCCGGAACGAGGCGACGGTCATGATCGCCACCGAGGCGGCGGCCGAAGGCATCAACCTCCAGTTCTGCTCGATGGTGGTGAACTACGACCTTCCCTGGAACCCGCAGCGCATCGAGCAGCGGATCGGCCGCTGCCACCGCTACGGGCAGCAGCACGACGTCGTAGTGGTCAATTTCCTGAACAAGAAGAACGAAGCCGACCAGCGCGTCTTCGAACTCCTCGCCGAGAAGTTCAAGCTCTTCTCGGGCGTATTCGGGGCGAGCGACGAGGTGCTCGGCGCGATCGAGTCCGGGGTGGAGTTCGAGAAGCGCATCGTCGCGATCTACCAGAACTGCCGGACCACGGGCGAAATCGAGTCCGAGTTCTCCCGGCTCCGCGAGGAGATGGAGTCGCAGATCAGCGAGACGATGGAGGACACGCGGAAGAAGCTCCTCGAGAACTTCGACGCCGAAGTCCACGACCGGCTGAGGGTCAACCTGGACGAGAGCCGCGAGTACCTGAACAAGTACGAGTCCATGCTCTGGGCGCTCACGAGGCACGAGCTCGCGGGGAAGGCCGAATTCGACGACGCGTCCTTGCGCTTCCGCCTGCCGGACGCCCCCTACCCCGGCACGGGAATCGACGCGGGCGCGTACGCGCTTTCGAAAGACCCGGGGGCCGCCCACCGGTACCGGATCGGCCACCCCCTCGCGCAGGCGGTGATCGCGGCCGCGGCGGGACGTGCGCTTCCCGGGGCGGAAGCGGAATTCCGTTACTCCGACTGGGCCCAGACCGCCGTGGGCGTAGAACGCCTGGTGGGGCGGTCGGGATTCCTCCTCGCGAAGAAGCTCTCGGTATCCGGCGCGGACGCCCAGGATCACGTGATCCTCGCCGCGGCGGCCGACGACGGGGAGGAAGTCCCGGAAGCCGTCGTCCGGCGGCTGTTCGACCTTCCCTGCTCGATCTCCGGTACCGGTCTCCCTGCCGGCGCGGGATCCGCGGCCGCAGTCGCGGAACGCAGGACGAACGAAATCCTCGCCGACCTCTCGGCCCGGCAGGCGGCCTGGTTCGACGAGGAGATGGAGAAGCTCAACGGCTGGGCGGAAGACAAGCGCCGCGGCCTCAAGGCCGAACTCAAGGACTACGACGACCAGATTGCCGAACTCAAGAAGCAGGCCCGCACGGCACCGGCCCTCCCGGAGAAGCTCGCCGTCCAGAAGAAGCTCCGCGACGTGGACAAGAAGCGGGACGAGGCCTGGCGGGCGTACGACGCGGCCGCCAAGGACGTCGAACGCCACAAGGACGAGCTCCTCGATCAGGTCGAAGAACAGCTCCGGCAGGAAACCGCCTCGGAGGACCTCTTCGCCCTCAGGTGGACGGTGCGGTGATAGCCCTTCCGATTTCAGAACATTTGAATAAACTCGGCACCATGACTACCGAAAACTCCCCCAGCCTGGACGGCGCGTCGCTCGACGTCGCCGCGGACAACCGCGCCCGCCTGCGCACCCTCTTCCCTTCCTGCTTCACGGAAACGCGCGATGAAAAGGGAAACCTCGTAGAAAGCCTCGACTTCGAGCGGCTGAAGGCCGAACTCGGGACTTTCACGGACCTCTTCGAAGCCAGGAGGGAGCGTTACGGTGTGGACTGGCCCGGGAAGAAGGACGCCCTCAAGCTGATCCAGACGCCGACGTACGCGACGCTCAAGCCCGCGAAAGACCAATCAGTCGACTGGGATTCGACCGAAAACGTGTTCATCGAGGGCGACAACCTAGAGACGCTGAAGCTCCTACAGAAGTCGTACTACGGCAAGGTCAAGATGATCTACATCGACCCGCCATACAACACGGGGAAAGAGTTCATCTATCCGGACAACTTCTCGGAAAGCCTTGAAACGTACTTGGCTTACGCCGGCCTTGCTGACGATGAGGGGAAAAAGTTTTCCACAAACACGGCAAGCGAGGGGCGCTTCCATACGAAGTGGCTCAACATGATGTACCCCAGGCTCTACTTGGCAAGAAATTTGCTGTCTCAGGACGGGGTCATCTTCATCACAATCGATGATTCCGAAGTTGAGAATCTGAAGCGACTCTGCAATGAAATCTTCGGTGAAGAAAATTTCGTTGCCTGCATCGTATGGCAGAAGACTTACAGTCCAGCGAACGACAAGAAGGGGGTCGATGCCATGCACGACTACGTCCTCTGCTACCAGAAGAGCGACCTTTTCAACGTCAATCTTTTCCCGAGAACTGCGAAGCAGGATGACGCCTACACGAACCTCGACAACGATCCCCGTGGCCCCTGGAAGTCAGTTGATGCGACGAGAGCGGAGTACCGAGAATACGCATGGTTTCCTATCACGACTCCATCCGGCAAGGAAGTTTATCCCGCACAGGGCCGGAGTTGGGTTTTCACCAAAGAGGAACTCCCATCACTGCTAGCGGATAACCGCCTCTGGTTTGGAAAGGATGGGTCAAGCAAGCCATCCAAGAAACTCTTCCTAACCGAAGTGAAGCAGGGGGTCACTCCAACGACGTGGTGGTCGCATGAGGATGCGGGCCATAACGATGAAGCGAAAAAGGAACTGAAAGCACTTCTTACCACGGGCATTCCATTCGATACCCCGAAGCCTACCCGCCTTATCGAACGCCTTCTCCAACTCGGAACGAACCGCGAGACCGCGGACGTGGTGCTCGATTTCTTTGCCGGGTCTGGAACGACCGCGCACGCGGTCCTATCAATGAATCAAAAGGACAACGGGAATCGGCAATTTATTCTTGTGCAGCTCCCAGAGCCGACCGAGCAGCCCGAGTTCCCCACGATTTCGCACATGGCGAAAGAGCGCATCCGCAAGTTCATCGCCAAGACGAAAGACACAAGCGGACATCTGCAAGCCGCAGATTTGGGTTTCCGGGCGTTCATGCTCGACAAGTCCAACTTCCGCCGGTGGCAGAAGCTCGGAGCGGACGCAACGGCGGACCAAATCGCGGAACAGCTCGAACTGCACGTCGAACACGTCGACCCTTCGGCCTCCCAGGAAGACCTGCTCTTCGAAATCCTCCTGAAGGCGGGCTTCCGCCCGACGGAGAAGGCCGAGCTCGTCGAAATGGCCGGACTACCGGTCTATTCGATCGCCGGCGGCGCTTTGCTGATCTGCCTCGCCGACCGGGTTACCAAGGAACTCGTGGACGCCGTGGCCGAGGCCGAGCCGATGCACTTCTTCTGCCTCGATTCGGCATTCGGCGGCAACGACCAGCTCAAGGCGAACGCCGTCCAGACCTTCGCGGCGCGCAACCAGGGCCGGGAGAAGGCCTCGCAGATCGTCTTCCGCACCGTCTGATAGCCCGCCCATGAAACTGAAATTCGATTCATCGCTGGAGTACCAGCGCGACGCCGTCGGGGCCGTAACCGACCTGTTCGAAGGCCTTCCTCAGAACCGGGAGGGGCTTTCCGTTCCCCTCGGGACGGAAGAGATGCTTGGCGCCCAGCACTCCGAGCTCGGTATCGGCAACGTCCTGGCCCTCGCGCCCGAACAGCTCCTCGCCAACCTCCACGCGGTCCAATCCCGAAACGCCGTCCCTAAGTCCCGGGCGCTCGTCGAAGAAGGGGGGCCGTACGGGTTCCCCAACTTCTCGGTCGAGATGGAAACCGGTACGGGCAAGACCTACGTCTACCTGCGGACCGTCTTCGAACTGAACCGCCTGTACGGCCTCCGGAAGTTCGTCGTCGTCGTCCCCTCCGTGGCGATCCGGGAAGGCGTCACGACGTCGATCAAGCTCATGCGGGACCACTTCCGCGGCCTGTACGACAACGCCGCCTTCGACAGCTTCGTCTACAACTCCAAGGACCTCAGCCGCGTCCGGCAATTCGCCGTGAACAACGAGATCCAGATCATGGTGATCAACATCCAGGCCTTCGCGAAGGACGCGGAAAAGGCCGGGAACGTCATCCACCAGGAGCAGGACCGGATGTCCGGCCGCAAGCCCATCGACTTCGTCCGGGCGACCAACCCCGTGGTGATCATCGACGAGCCCCAGAGCGTCGACACCACCCCGAAGTCGCAGCGTGCCATCGCCAACCTCAACCCCCTCTTCTGCCTGAGGTACTCCGCGACGCACGTCCACCCGTACAACCTGATTTACCAGCTCGACCCGATACGGGCGTACGACCTCAAGCTCGTCAAGCAGATCGAGGTGGTGGACGCGAGCCCCACGCAGGACTTCAACCGGACCATGGTCCGCCTGGACTGGATCGGCTATCCGGGCAAGACGAAGACGCCGCAGGCCAAGGTGACGATCTTCGAGGACACGCCGAACGGACCGCGCGAGAAGCAGGTCGCGCTCAAGCACGGCGCGGACCTTTCCCACTTCACCAACCGGCCAGACTACGACGGTTACCAGGTGACGAACGTGAGCGCGGAACCCGGCAACGAGTACGTCGAATTCGGGAACGGCCAGATCGTGGAGCTTTCGGCGGAAACCGGCGGGATGGCCGACGAGCGGATGAAGAACCAGATCCGGCAGACCGTCGAGGAACACTTCGCCAAAGAGAAGCGGTTCAAGGAACGCGGCATCAAGGTCCTTTCCCTGTTCTTCCTCGACCAGGTGGCCAGCTACCGGCTCTACGACGACGACGGGAACCGCGGCAACGGCAAGGTCGCCGACTGGTTCGAGGAAATCTACGCGGAAGTGTCGGCGAAATCGATCTACCGCGGCATCCTTCCCTACTCCGCCGACCAGGTCCACGACGGGTACTTCTCCGCGGACCGTAAGAAGGGCAAGGTCGTGGGGCTCCTCGACACGAGCGGGAGCACGGCGAAGGACGACGAGACGTACGAGCTCATCATGAAGGACAAGGAACGCCTCCTCGATCCCGAGGAGCCGCTCCGCTTCATTTTCAGCCACTCCGCGCTCAAGGAAGGCTGGGACAACCCGAACGTCTTCCAGATCTGCACGCTGCGGGAAATGGGCACCGAGAACGAACGCCGGCAGACCCTCGGCCGCGGCCTGCGCCTCCCCGTCAACAAGGACGGCGACCGGATCTTCGACGAACAGGTCAACCGCCTGACAGTCATCGCGAACGAGACCTTCCAGGACTACGCGAAGGGCCTCCAGTCGGACATCGAGAAGGCCATCGACCCCGACGGCAATTTCCGTTTCGGCAGGGTGCCGAAACTGGCGTTCACGCCCCTGCTCAACCCGGAAGGGACGGCCCAGGTCACCCAGGAGCAGTCGGAAGCGCTCTGGAAGCACCTCGTTTCCAAAGGGTTCATCGACAAGAACGGCGACTTCCAGGAGGCGTTCAAGCCGTCCGCGGAAGGCTTTTCCCTGGAACTCCCGGGAGAGTTCGCCGAAGCGGAATTCGGCAAGTCCGTCCTCAGCCGCCTGAACCGGTTCGTCCCGCGCGACTTCGCCAAGGACGCCCGCAAGCGCGAGGCCGTCAAGTACAACAAGCGCGTCGAACTGAACCCCGAGTTCCAGGAACTCTGGAAGCGGATCAGCCTGAAGACCCGTTACTCGGTCGAGTTCAAGACCGACGAACTGGTCGCCCGGGCCGCGGCCAAGGTGAAGGAAATGCCGGAGATAAAGGCCGTCCGGATCGAGACCACCAAGCGCGCGGTCGAGCTCACGGAATCGGGCGTGGGCGGCGGACGGGTCACGTCGAACCGGACGTACGTGGTGGAGAACTCCCTCCCCCTCCCCGACATCCTCGCGTTCCTGCAGCGCGAGACGGAGCTCACGCGCGGCACGCTGGTGCGGATCCTCAAGGACTCGGGCCGCCTGAAGGACTTCTGTACGAACCCGCAGGCCTTCATGACGGAGTGCGCCAAGCACGTCAACCGCGCGCTCCACGAGCTTATCGTGTCCGGAATCAAGTACGAGCCCATCACCGGCCAGGCGTACGAGATGCGGCTGTTCGAGGAGTCGGAGATCGAGGAGTACCTCGACCGGCTCTACGCCGTACAGGAAACGAACGGGACACTCGAGGACGGCACGGAAGTCGTGCGGACGCCGTACGATTGGATTGCCTACGAATCCGACGGCGAACGGAAGGTGGCCGAACGGCTGGACGGCGACCCGAGGGTCAAGTTCTTCTGCAAGCTCCCGCGGGGCTTCAAGATCCCGACGCCGGTCGGCAACTACAACCCGGACTGGGCCATCGTGCTCGAGGACGACGGGAAGCTCTACCTGGTGCGCGAAACGAAGAGCACGCTCGACCGCGACGAACGTCGCGGCTCGGAGAACCGCAAGGTCGACTGCGGCAAGGCCCACTTCAAGGCGCTCGGTGTCGACTTCAAGGACGCCACGACCATCCACGAGGTCCTCGAACCCAACAGTCCATAACCCTTCCACCAATGTCCACACACCAGAAAATCGCGGCGGCGATCGCCGTCGCTGGAGCACTCCTCGTCTGATCCACGACCTACGCGCTCATGTGCGGGCCGTCAGAACCCGTTAAGGACGTGAACCCGGTGCTCGGCATCTTCAACGGCCTGGTCGGACAGTCGATGTCCACGGCCTGCGACCTGCTCCCCTGGAGATAGGCCGTTAGGGCAGCCCGGCAGCGCCATCGTAATCGAAGCGGCATCCGGACAGGACCCTGGTCGCCGCGAGTTCGTTACCGAAGAAATTGACCCGCCCTCGCTCCGAGATGAGGTGGAGGTTTTTCCTTGCCCGGGAGGCGATGACGTACAGCAGTTTTTTCGCGCTCTCATCCCCCTTCGGATCGCTGAAGTGGGGCACCCAGTCCTGCAGGAGTCCGAACGCGATGACGCAGTCGAACTCGGCGCCCTTCACTCCGTGTATCGTCGAAACGGTGATTCCGGTCCGGTTCCGGAACACCTTCTTAAAGGATTCGACGTCGCTGAATTCCGTTCCTTCCTTCTTCAAACGGTCAATCCGCGCCTGTGAGCTCTCGAAAAACGCCGCATGGTCGTCGGCCAAAGCCGAGAATGCCGAAAAATCGATGCTGAGGCGCCCGAAAAGCCCCTCGAAGAAACTGCGGAGATATGCCAATCCGTCCGTTTCTGCCGTTTCGACCGAATTGCAGTCCTTCAGGAAGGACGACGCAGTGATCCCCGAGGTTCGGACTCCCGCCGACTCGAGGTCCTTCAGGATCTCGCCGGCCCATCGGAGCCTGCGCACGTACGTCCCGGGCGCGGGCTCGGTCAACGCGACCTTCGCGAGCTTGTACCAGAAGTTGTCCTGGTCCCTGGCGAAGGGGACCATCCCCGGACCGTCGAAATGGTACTCGGGAAGGCTGGCCACCAGCCGTCTCGTCATGCCGGCCAAATGGACCCACTGGGGAGCGAGGACGCAAACCCCGCCCGGCGCCGTTCCCAACGTTTCGACGTTGTGGCGGATGAGCCTGACCAGTTCGGCCTCCAGGCCGGAACGGTCGAGTCCCGAGTCGAACGTGACGACGCTCGGGTAATCTTTGTCCTTGGACGCGGCTTCCACCAAAGTCCCGTGGACGTTGAAGTTCCCGAAGTAGTCGATGATTCTCCCCGACGAGCGGTAGTTTTTCGACAGCGACCTCTCCTTCAGCTCGATACCGGCCATGTCCTTGAAGTCGTCGAACGGGATGGGGTAACCGCCGAGCGTTCCGTATATGGCCTGGTTCGGATCCCCTACCACGAACGCCCTTACGTTTCCGTCGCCCGCCCGGAGGATGGAGGCGATGATGGAATACTGAATCTGCTTCGTGTCCTGGTACTCGTCCACCGCCACGAACGAGATGATCCGCGACAGGATCTGGCTGACGGCCGGATTCGATTCGACGATTTGGTACGCGTAGTAAAGGATGAGTTCGAAGTCCACCTGCCGGCGTTCGTCGAGGATTCGGAAGTACTCTGCGAGTATTGCGTGCAGCCCGGAGTGCTTCCGCGCGTCCTGGCAGGCGAGCACGTATCCGCCCGGGACGAAGTGGCAGTCGCAATCCCAGTGCGTGATCTTCGGCCGCCGGTAGGGTTCGCACAGTTGCTCGAGGAGCTTCTCCCGCTCGTGCGAGTCCAGAACCCTGAACCCGTTTTTGAGGGACGGGTGGTACACGCCGTACGGACGGAGTATCCACTCGAGGCAGAACGAGTGGATTGTCCCGATCCACAGCCTCGACGTGTCGACGCCCAAATCTTCGATCCGCTCGTGTATCTCGTCCGCGGCCCTATGGGTGTAGGTGATCGCCACGACGTGCTGCCGGTAGGAATCCAGTTTGGAAAGCTCGTACGCGATCTTGTAGGTCAGCGTCCGGGTCTTCCCGCTGCCCGGGCAGGCGACGAGGAAAACGCTTTCCGGCTCCCGGATAGCCTCTTCCTGTTCGGGGTTGAGGTCCCCTTCCTCCCATTCGAACATGCTTAATAAACGGAAAGGACTGCGTTGAGCGCGTCGTTTGGGAAAGCGGACCCGAACTCGCGGCGCAAGGCCGGAAAATCGATGAACCCCAGAAGGTAGAGGTCGATCTGGTTCCGAAACGACGCCACCTCCGCTTCCGTCGCGAGACCGTCCTGCAACAGATGCCGGAGCCGGTATTCGAGAACGTTCCTCCAAACGCCGTCGGAAAGCTCAGGGTGGGCAAAGGCGACTGCCCGGAGGATGTATTCGGGAATCGCAACCTTATGGTCTATGCGTTTCCCGAGAAGGATCGCGAACCAACCCTTTCCTTGATTGGAGGCCATTCTGAGGGTACGGATTCCGTACTTTCCGACGTCGCCGGACTCGAGCTCCGTCCTGGCTTGCGCGATAGTCGCCGGATCGACGTAGACGTCGTCAAGGGAGTTAACGACGGCGTCTACGTTGCCGGCAGCGACGAAGTCGACCTCGAAGGTATGCGGCGCGAAGAACGTCCCAACCCACTCGTTTCCAGCCGAGAAGGCCTCGAGCGCCGTCTTCCGACGCGCGCCGCTCTCCTGAGAACCGCGGAACTTGTCCTTGAGTTTCCGCAGCGAATCAGGATCGGCCGGATCGGCCGCGGTGTCGATCACCGACTCGTCGAGGTCCGTCACGATGCTGCAACGCTTCCTGATCCGGTCACGGTGGAACAGGGCCGCCACGTTTTGGAAACCGGTGCTCCGGATGTTGACCAAGCTGATGCCGAGTTCGTCCAAGCTGACGCCCAAAACCTTCTTCACGAGCACTGGCAAGAGGATTTCCTCCGCATCGCCTTCGACCAGGATGACGCTCTTCGCGAAGAGCAGATTGCTCCGGACCGCGTCCAGGTACCGTTCGACGTTTTCGACGACGTCCGGACCGAGGCCCGAGGTCGGCTGGAACGCCTCGCAGCCCCCGCCTGTCCGTCCGAGCACGTTCATCTTCCGGACGTTGCTGACTTCCGAAATCTGCGTCGAGTGGGTCGAATAGATGATTTGCGTGTCGTCGTAGTCGAGCCGGTCGAAAAGCGTCTTCTGGATGTGGGTGTGGATGTGCGCCTCGGGCTCCTCGATCAAGAGGAAGTTAGCGCACGGGCGCTTCGCTTTCTGGTACTTGAACTCGAGGAGCTTCAGCGTTAGGAAGATCAGGTTCGCCCCGCCGAGGCTCAGTTCGTGGATCGGCCCTTCGTGCGGTTCCCCCGACTCGCCTACGAACAGCTTCAGGGACTGGAACAGCCGATCGGCCTCCTCCGGTAAGTCGGATTTGATCGACAGGGACGAAGGCGAATAGGCCTCGCCGGCGGCACCTTTGATCGTTTCCCTTATATCGGAACGTACGTGGTTCACGTCGGGAAGGCGCTCGATCGACTCGTTGAGCGCCTTCACTTGTGCCGTGATCGGAGCGATCGCGGCCGGATCGAGCTCCCCGCTCTTCCCCTTCAGAAGGGTGAGCAACGGGTTCGTCCGGTTGTTGTGGAACTCCCCGACGACGTCTCTCAGGGCTTGCACGTACGTGAACGAGACCTCCTTGTACAAGGACAGGATGCTCGGCAGCTTGGCTCCTAATGACGGAGGGTTCAGCTCCGGGCTGAACTTCACGAGGTCGAAATCCCCGACTACCTCCTTATAGAAGGCCTCGTCGTTGAAATCAGCATCGCTACGACCCGTGAAGACGGTCTCGTAATCCCCGATCGTGAGCGGGTCGAGGATAGCTGCGAGGCCGGCCGCGTCGCCAAGCGTGAGCGAGGCGAGACGGCTCCGGATTTCCTGCTTTGGCCTGAATATGAGGTTGTACGTCGCCCTGCCGACCGTCCCTTCGTCCATGACGCCCGTTCCGTGAAGGAACAGCGCCTGGATGGACTCGTCCTTCGAGACGTCCTCAAACTCGAGGCTGATGATGATCCAGTGGCCTTTCCAAGAACCGAGCCCCCTGTGGAAGTCGGACTCCTCCAGCCTGTAAGCAGAACGGATCATGTTGTCGTCCAACATCAGCCGGATGGCCCGGAAAGCGTTCGTTTTCCCGGACCCGTTCTCGCCTGTTAACGGCGGTCGATTCCCGCACAAATCCGGCGTCCACCGCCGGCAC
>JASDUA010000001.1:0-7372 GCA_041891375.1 Patescibacteria group bacterium | reverse complement strand
GCACGACGTCGCTCGAAAGGCGGCTTTCGAGATACGGGCGCGCCAAATCGTACGCGCGCCGCCGGAAAAAATTCCGACTCACCCCGCATACTACCGATTTTCCGGAAAAAATCGCGGCGAAACGCGGAAATCCCGCGCGGTTCGACGCGACGTTGGCAACGAGCGAATACGAAAAGAAAGGTTTCTTGTATTTCAAAACCTTTCGAATTTCGCGTTCGACAAGCCTCCGATCTTTGCTGATCATACGGCTCTATGAAAGAACTAGTTTGCGCGGAAACGTTCGCTGGAACCCGGGTACTGTACGACGCGTGCGGTACCACCGGCAACGATGTGGAGCTTGGACTTACCCTTGGTCTCCTTGAAGCGGTTCGGGTAGCTTACAGCGAGAACCCAGCGGCCCTTGCGGCGGCGTGCAGCGAGAACCTTCTGTCCTCCCTTGGCCTCGGAACGAGCGAGGAAGCCGTGGCAGCGAAGACGCTTGCGCTTTTTGAACTGACCGATCAGAGCGGAAAAAATGAATGACCGAAGACGAGGAAGCCGCCTTCGGATTAAGTAGCGGGTGAATTGTATGGAAACCGATTCCTAAGTCAAAGGGATTTCGGAATTTAGGAATTCCATTCGGACTCCTTCGAAAGCGCGTTTTCGGCAGCGACCGACTGGGCCTTCTTCTTGGAGGTTCCGGAGCCTTTCCCTACCGGTTTCCCGCCGACTTTGACGACGATTTCGTAGGTCTTCTCATGGTCGGCGCCGGATTCCGAGACGAGTTCGTACTCGGGGGCCGAACCGTGTTTCGCTTGGGAAATTTCCTGGAGTTTCGATTTGGGATCGACGTGGAGCGAGGCCTCGAGGATGTCGTCGGTATCGCGGAGCACGTGTTCGGTAACGAACGCGCGGACGGCCTCGAATCCGGAATCGAGATAGAGCGCCCCGAGGAACGCTTCGAAGGTGTTCGCCAGGATGTACGGGTTCTTGTCGCCTCCGGCGAGGGTTTCCCCGCGGGAAAGGAGGACGAGTTCTCCGAATCCGACGCGTTCGGAAGCCTGCGCGAGGTTCTTTCCGCGGACGAGCGCCGAACGGATGTCGGTCATTTCGCCTTCGGATTTTTCGGGAAACTTCTTATAGAGGAACTCGGTGGCGACGAGTTCGAGGACGGCGTCCCCGAGGAATTCGAGACGCTCGTTCGACTCGGGAAAATCGTATTCGTTCAGCACCGAACGGTGGATGAACGCGGGAACGAACGCCTGGACCGGCGAGGTTATCCCGAAACGCGCGAGCATTTGGGAAACCCGGTCCTCGAAGTCGTTCCGATCGAAACGGAAGGTTTTTTTGGCCATAGGCCGGCATGATGGACTAAAAGATCCCGTGGGCGTCGCCCTTCTTTTCGGCAAGTTCGGCCTTCAGGGTTTCGCGGTCGTTTTTTACGGAGTTGAGAACGCCGTTGACGAGGGTTTTGGAATTCTCGTCGGAGAACTTCTTGGTCAGTTCGATGGCTTCGTCGATGGAGACGCGCTCGGGCACCTTGTCGCATTCGAGGTAGAGCATTTCGTATCCGGCGATGAAGATCGGAAGGAGGTTGACGACGGGCATCATTTCGATTTCGAACTTCGGGGCGTACTTGCGCACGATCGAACAGAGCTCAGCCTCGTGGGAAACGACTCCGGCGAAGGTTTCGGAAAAATACGCGTCGGTCGCGAGGTGCGCGAAACGTTCGTCGTAATAGGATTCCAAAAAATTCCCGATTTCGAACCGCTCGCCCAGAACGCTCCGACCATAGAGGGCTTGCAGAAGGCATTCGCGCGTTTCGTGGCGGCTCGCTTTTTTCATGGGTCGGAGAAAGGAAAGGAACTTTTTGGGAATGCAGAACCGTCCGAAAAAACGGACGGTCGAAAAAAGGGACCGGCAGGAGCCGGCCCCTTCGGGATTAGGCCCGAACCGTGGTAACCTTGGAGGACTTGCCTACGCTGTAGACTTTGCGGCCCTTGTAGGTTCCGGTAACGTCGGAAGCGAAGTGCGAAAGGCCGATGGCGTTGCCCTGTTCGTCGTACTGGAGGGAAACGAGATCCTTAAGCTTTTTCGCCTTGAGGAGCTGCCACTTGCCGTGGCGCTTCGCGGTCTGGACCTTGGAAGCTTTTTTCGGAGGAGAAAAGGTCATACGAAATGAAAGAAGGACGTAAAAACGTTCGTTTAGGAGAAAACGGGGGCAGTATATGGAATCGCGCTCCGGATGCAAATCGGATTTCCCCAAATGGGACGACCTCGGAACGGCGATTCGGAGCGTGCGGACGAAACGGGGCTTGCGTTTTTGAAAAAAACCATAGAAATACCAATTCTGAAAACCAATTCCCCACGATGTCGGCACTTAAGAACAAAAGCGTCCTCATTCTCGACGACTCGAAAGCGATGCGCGACATGTTGCGCATCCATCTTTCGAACATCGGCGTCGGCGACGTTTCGCAAGCCGAACGGGTTCCCGACGCGATGCGCGCCATACGCGCGAGGACGTTCGACGTCATCCTCTGCGACTACAACCTCGGGGAAGGGCGCAACGGGCAGCAATTCCTCGAAGAAGCGCGCGTAGCGAAAACCATCCGGCATTCGGACGTTTTCATGATGGTCACGGCGGAAAAGGCCTACGAAAACGTCATGGCGGTGGCGGAATACGCTCCGGACGACTACCTTCTGAAGCCTTTCAACGCCAACGAACTCGACAAGCGCCTGATGGCGGCGTTCCGCAAGAAGTACGAACTTCTCGACGTTCTCGCCCCGCTCGACCGCGAAGATCTCGTCGCCGTCCTCGCCGCTTGCGACAAACGCTTGGCATCGGATTCCGCGAAATACCGGATGACGGTCGAACGCATCCGGGCGGAAACCTTCCTGGACCTCGAACGCTACGAGGACGCGGCGCGCTGCTACGAGGACATCCTCCATGAAAAACCCCAGGCTTGGGCCGAACTCGGACTCGGGCGCGCCCTTCTCCATTTGGGGGAAACGGAACGCGCGAAAGGACTTTTCGAACACGTGTCGGAAACTTTTCCCACCTACCTCAAATCCCACGATTTCCTCGCGGAATTCCACGAAGCCAACGGCGACGACAAAGCCGCGCAGACGGCCATAGAAAAGGCGGTGGAACAATCGCCGCTCCGTATGGACCGCCAGGGGAAACTGGGCGAAATCGCCATCCGAAACGCCGATTTGGATACCGCGGAAAAGGCGTTTACCAAAATCGTCACCCACGGAGCCGGATCGTGTTTCCATAATCCGGAAGCCTATCTCCGCCTCGCGGAAATCAATTTGAAGACCGGGAAGGCGAAAAAGGCGGCGGAAGTTCTCGATTCCCTCCAAAAAGCCATCGACAACGCGAACAAGAGCAAATACGAAAGCGCCTTCAAATCGAACCCGGTAGCGGATTTCTGCCTCGCGGTCGGCCGTACGGACGGCGAACGCCTGAAGGGCGATCGGAAATCGAGCGAAGAACATTTCAAGACCGCCCTCGAACTGCTTTCGAAGAATCCCTGACTCCCCTTCCCGACGAATTCCGTCCTCCGGTTCGTAGTGGATTGCCTCATTTTCGAAAAATACGACGAGGCGGCGAAATTCGTCCGCTCCGTCTGCGAAAATTCCAATCGGCGAACCGCGCTCAAGGAAGCGGCGCTCGGATATTGTCCGGACGAGCCGACGAAGACCAAGGTCCGTACGCTCTTCATCGAAATGGAAGACGTGCTCGAAGAATCGCTCCACTCAGGAATCAACCTCGCGAAAAAGGGCGATTGGGAAGGCGCGGCGAAGCTTTCGGCCCAAGCCGCGGACAAACTCCCCGGGAACCTCGAAGCCCAACTCATGGCATCGCAAATCCTTCTGAAGGCGATGGAACACGGAGGATGGGACGACGAAAGGTTCCTGCAGTGACGCCGGTACCTCGAACGCGCCCGCCGTCTCTCACCGAACGACCCCCGTCTCGCGAAGCTCGGCGAAATCATCGACCGCGTAAAGAAGAAATTCGGCATCAAGGGCGAGCCGGCGCGCAAGCGCTACGAACCGCCGAAAAAGGATCCGAACCCGGAAAAACGCGGTCATGACCGGAACGAAGACGCGGCAGGACTCCCCGAACTGAACGATTTCATTCTGAAATAAGGAATGTGAACAAAGAAAAAAGCCCGCGTACGCGGGCTTTTTCGAACGTTGCGCGATTACGCGCGTTTGCGGATCTTCGCGACGTAGAACCCTTCGAACCAATACGAAGGAAGAATGCGGAGCGTGCGGGAAATTTCGGCCGGGAACTTCATTCCGCGAAAACCGGAAAGCCCCTTTCTCGCCCCCGGAACGTCGAGTTCGCAGGGTTCGAGCACGGCGGACGGGAATTCGGCCAAAAGTGCAGACACGACGGCTTCGTTCTCTTCCGGCGCGAGCGTGCAGGTCGCGTAGACGAGCGAACCGCCGGCATTGAGCGACTTGAACGCCATCGAGAGGAGTTCCGACTGCGCGGCCGCCTTTTCGAGCACGTTCTTTTCGGTCCAAAAACCGAACGTCCGTTCGTCGTCGGTGCGGATGCGGCCTTCGGCGGAACACGGAGCGTCGAGGAGCGCGGCGTCGAAACTGCCGTTCATGCCGTGGACGAGGTACGCGAGCGCGTCGGTCTTCACCGTGCGGACGTTCGTGGCGCCCTGGAGCTTGCAGTTGTGCGCGAGCTTGTCGTAGCGGATCTGGTGTTTTTCGAGCGCCACGATTTCGCCGGTACCCTTCAGCATCGCGGCAATCTGAGTGGTTTTCGATCCGGGCGCCGCGCAAGCGTCGAGCACGCGGGAACCCGGCTTCAGGTCGAGGAACATCGTCGGAACCATGCTGGAAAGCCCTTGGACGTAGATTTTCCCTCCGTAGTAAGCGTCGGTGCCTTTAAGGGCGTATTCGCTTTCCTTAGGAATGAGGTACGCGCCCGGAATCGGGGAGTACTTTTCGAACGGAATGCCTTTTTTCACGAGTTCGGCTTCTACGGTAGCCGCGTCGGACTTGAGCGGATTGACGCGGAACGACGACGGGCGGTCGGCGGAAAACCCGGCCAATACGGCGCGGAATTCGGGCTCAGAAAGGAACGCGGAAAGGCGGTCGAGGAACGCGGACGGAAGCGGCTTCGTCATGCGGAAAATGGATGATGGCGAAATAGGGCGCGCTTTTTTACAAAACGACGTCCGAAGGTATACTCGACTCCGACGAAAAGTAAATGCCGGGGCGCTCGCCCCGAAAGCTTCGAAAATTCGCGAATGCCCGATAAGACCCTCGATTTCCTCGTAACCGCCGTCGACAACTTCGGCGACACCGGATTCGCCCTCGATTTGGCCGAATCCGTCCTTTTCGAACGTCCCGATTGGAACGTCCGGTTCTTTTCGGATGACCGTGGGCTCTTCGACCGGCTTTCGGCTGGACGCCCGAATCCGCGCATGGCGTATTTCGAACTCTCCGAATACGAAAGTTTCGAACCGTCCGCTTCGGTCGTTTCGTTTTTCGACCGCAAGCTGCCGGAAGCACATTTCGCGAAATTCCCGAAATCCAAAAAAATCGTCCAACTTTCGTATCTCCGGTTCGACCCGGACGTCGGGTCCATGAACGGCACGAGGTACCGAATCGGAAACGACGAGGTGGTCCACCTGGTGCCTTCCCCGCTATCGGGAGGCGCGGGAATCGTGGTGGGGCGTTCGGGTTCGGACACGGATCCGGGCATTCCGCTTCCGGGCGTCCGAAATTTTTCGGAGCCACACGGCGCTTCGCTCCTTCTCCAAAAAATTTCGAAACCCGGAACCGGAACCCCGGAAACCGAAACCGTCGTAAGCGCGTTCTATTACCCCGCGACCCTGCCCCGCCTCACACTCATCCGCGAAGCCGGATCGAAAATCCGTTTCGCGGAATTTGGAAATCCGAATGCGGAAATCCCCCTCCCCTTCGCGCGTTTCGACGAATACGCCGCCATGCTCGGAAACTTTTCCGCCAACGTCGTACGGGGCGAAAACAGCGCGGTTAAAGCCATGTTGGCCGGCAAGCCGTTCCTCTGGGATTTCTACAAAGAGTCCAACGGCGCGCACGTTGAAAAGATCATGGACTTCCTCGAATTCGTCCGCCCGTTCTTTCCGTCGGACGGCAGTTTTGAAAAATACGCCTCAGCGACCCGGTCGTTCAATTCCGGAGACTTCTGAACGGCCGAAGCACGCGAATGCGCGGAAATTCTCTCGGGCGATTCGAAGCCGTTCGAGAAGATGGCCGAAGAGGTTGGCAAAAGCGACCTTGCGGCGACGGTGCTCGCCGAATTGGAACGATAAAAAAAACGCCCCGAGCCGGGGCGTTTTCGATGGCGTTCGCGTCAGCTCGCGAGCGCGGTTTCCGGTTTCTTTCCAGCGCCCGTTTGGAGGCGCGGAAGGATTTCGGCGTGTTGTTTCCAGAACTCGAGCGCTTCGCCCTTGCCGAACGATCGATCGAGAAGATGGAAATAGGTTTCGTCCTCCGCGGCGCTCTGGCCCCGGGGAACGACCTGAACCAGGTTCGGCGTCCCGTTGCCGGGCATGACGACCGAGAGCGTAAAGACTTTCGACACTTCCAGTTCGATCCAGTCGGCCAAGAAATGCATGAGTTTGGCATCTCCCGGAATCCGGAAATTCACGGCTTGGTTGTCGCGCAGCGGACTTTCGGCCATCTTGAACCCCTTTCTTTTCAAAATTGACGTGCGATGAATCGTAATGACGGATATGGAATTGTCAAACAACATCGGACGAGTGGTCGGAATTGGCATTGTGACGCCCGCGAAAAAAACCGATACGAAAAAAATCCGCCCGATTTCTCGGGCGGATTCTTCATTGGGAAACTACTTCGCGCGTTCCTGGTATTCTCCGGTTTCGGTGTTGACGACGATGGTTTCGCCGTTTTCGATGAAGCCCGGAACCTTGACCATGTAGCCGGTGGAAAGTTTGGCGTCCTTGGTGATTTTGCCGTCGGCGGTGTTGCCCTTCACGCCCGGTTCGCATTCGACGATTTCGAGCTTGACGGTAGCCGGGAGGATGATTCCGACGAAGCGTCCTTCGTAGGACTGAACGTCGACGATGAGGCCTTCGGTGAGGAAGTTCACGGCGTCGCCGAGGTCGTCTTCGGTGAGTTCGATCTGCTCGTAGGTTTCCTGGTTCATGAACGCGTAGGTTCCTGCGGATTCGTAGAGGTATTCGAACTTCACGCGCGAAAGGCTGATGTCTTCGAACTTTTCTTCGGAATCGAACACGCGGTCCTGGGTGTTTCCGACGATGAGGTTCTTAAGGCGCATCTTGATGTTCGTAGCGCCGCGGCCGCCGCGGTGGATTTCGAACTTTACGACGAGCATGAGGTCGTTCCCGATCTTGAG